>NZ_AP019373.1:304146-608292 GCF_004323595.1 Sulfuricystis thermophila | reverse complement strand
AAGGCGACGACGGCGAGGATGCCGATGATGATCATCGTCACCACCAGTTCCACAAGCGTGAAGCCGCGCTGCGCCATGCTTCAGTAACGCTCGCGCAGGTAGATGTAAGGGGCTTTTGGCGAGCCGAGGCGCACGCGCGCGCTCGGGTCCTGCTGCCAGGGTGGGATGCCGCCGCAGGAAGCCGACCAGTCCCCCTGCAGCCAAGGCAGGTTCGCCGCCGTGCCGCCGTGAGCCGCATTGCACGACGTATCGCTGCCGGCAGCGTTGAGATTCGCCGCGATGTCATAACTGCCGGCGGGGGCCGTGTTGAAGGTAATGAAGCCGATGCCAGCGAAAAGCGCCCCGACGCTCGGCGCGGCCAGCCCGCCCGTGGCAATGTTCGCCGCGGCGAGGCTGGTGCACGTGTCGGCCGCATTCACCGTCCAGCGGCTGCCGTCCCAATACTCGACGCGATATTCGACGCGCGGCCTGAGCAATTCGGAGCCATAGTAATTGACGAGCCGCAGCCGACCGGAGCGCAGCGGCAGGCTGCCTTCGCTGCCGGTGGCGGAACTCGCCTCGCCGTCCGTCGCGCGCACCTTGAGCGTCGCGGGGGCGGCAGGCTTGCCGGCAAAGGTAAATTTCACGCTCTTGTTGGCCTCGCCCGCCGGAAAATCGCCTGCCGCCAAGCTGGCAGGGGTGAACGCTCCTGTCGCGCCATTGGCATCGGAAAGCGTTACCGTCTTCGCAAAGGCCCCGGCGTAATTCTGTGTCGTGCCGCCGCCGAGATTCTTCGCCGTCACGGTCAGCGGGAACGGCTGGCCGGAATAGGTGAAGCTGCCGCAGGCGGCGGTGGCTACGGTGTCGAAATGGTCCGGGATGAAGCGGCCGAAGAAATCACTGGCGACCGGATTGCCGATCATGCAACCGTATTTGCCGCCGACCAGCGTATTGGAAAAATCGTTGCTGCAGTCGTTCGGCTGATCGACAGCCGTGAATCCGGCGTCATACACCCCGCCAGGATCGAAGCGGAAGTAGCCGACCTCGCCATAGGCAAAGGCGGTACCGGTCGCACTGCCACTCGCCGGATCGGCAGCAGGGAAGCTGCCGCTCAGACTGCCGGTTGCCACCGACCCGGTGTGAGCAACCAGTTTCGAGCTATCGATCTGCGGAGTGCCGCCATAGCCGGGAACGGCCGTCGCGGTGAGCGAAAAGCTGCTGCCGGCCTTGATGGCCGGTGTGGCCGTGGTCGAGCCACCGCCGGCATCGGCATTGGCATTGCTCGATGACAGGGTAAAACCCGCGGGACGGATCGCGAAATTGTCGCTCGAACAGCCGACGACTGGAGTTGCAAGAGAGGCATCGGTCACCCGGCAACGCAGATTTGGATAAGCCTTGCTCACGGTCAGGCTGACCGTTTTGCGTCCCTGTTCGGTCGGCTGGCTGGTCTTTGCGAAGGTCAGGGTCGTGGTCACGGCCGGATTCAACGCGGCGCGGCTCACACAGGCTGCACTGCCGCTCCCATCGACCAATTCGACCGTCACCGTCTTGTCGGCATCGGCGGCATAGCTCGTCGCGCGATTGCCATTGACATCGACGGCGACGACATCAAAGGAGAGCGTCGCTCCGGCAAGCTTGGTGTACAGCGGATTGCGCGCCGTGGGGTTGGCGGTCAGATTCTGATATGGGAGACCGGATTCCAGACACTCGAAACTGCTCACACAGGGCGCAAAGGTGAGATTGGCATCGCAGGCATTTCCATAGGTGTAATCGGCGGCCGAGCAACTCGAGGCCACACCCGAATGCTCTGTGATGCTGCCAGAGGAGACGTCGATATTGAGCGTCTCAGCATAGGGGTTGGACAGCGCGAGGACGATGCGACTTTCGTTGGCGAAAGTATAGGTCGCCGTGCCCGGACCGGTATTCACCACCGCGTTGATCGCACTCACCGCCGACCAGCTGCCATGACCAGTGCTGGTCGAAATCGTCATCGTGCTCCCGGCGAGACTGAAAAGCGCATGATTGCCATCATGCGCCTCGATGGTCACCTGCGCCGCCCCACAACTGGCAGTGCCGTCATGGATGATGCGGAAGTGATCGAGTGCCGTGCACACCGGCCGCGTCAGCGCCATGTCGGCCTGGAATTGCGGGCCGCTGACGTCGATGGGATAGATATAGACTTCGTCGATCGTGCCGTTGGCGCCGTTAGGCGTTCCATTGTTCGGAGTAACACCACTCGTGCGATTGTCACCGATGTATATGGAGGACAGCGAAGGCAATGTGCCGTTGGTCGTCCCGCGTGCATAGGCGGCCAGATTGCCGTTGATGAAGATTTGCAGCAGGGTCTGATTGGTGCCTGGACGCACGTTCCAGGTGATGCCGATGTGCTGCCAGCTGTTGGCAGGAAAGTTTTGGCTGCCGGTATCGGCGGTGACGACCGTACCGGCACTGTCGGCGAGCGCGAAGCGCAACGCCCCCGTACTGCGTTTCATCAGGAAAAATGGTCGGTTGGCAACGGCCGTGGCATCGATGAGCATGCCATCCGCCACGTTCCAGGCGTTATTGGACCGGTACCAGAAATCGATCGAGCCGCTTTGCCCCGGCACGAGCGGTGTGGCCACCGCATCGATCACGGCATTCGATGTATTGTTCGTAAAGCTGCCACCCCGGCAGAGCTTGCCGGCAGCGATATTGGTCGCGTTGCCGACACGCTGCCCATCACGGGAATTCCCAGAGGTATCCTTGACTTCGGCAACGACTCCAGACCAGACGCTCTCGTCGAAACGATATTCCGCTGACTTGGTCGCCAGCTGGTTGGCCGGATACCAGAGAATCGCCGTGCCGTTGGTCGTGTCGATGAACTGCTGGTTGTAGGAATACTGCGTGTAATCCGTCGTCGTCAGCTGTACGCCAACGGTTGCATTGAGGCCGTTGCTTGATCCAGAGGTGTAACGAAATTCGAAATTCCCGTTGCTTCCTGCCGAGCTTTCATATAGCACCACCTGGAAGTTGTAGCGTGCCGTCTGGCCATAGAGCTTGACATTCACCCAGGAGATGACGAAGCGTCGGTTCGGTGCCGTACCGAGGAGCTCATATTTGACTGAGGCCCCGGTCGTGTTGTTGGCCGTGCCGGCGACGATGTCGATCCAGTAAGGCAGCATGAGATTGACCGGAACGGCATTCGGACATCCGGCAGGCGCGCCCCCCGCTGCTGAAGTAATGGGCAAAGCCTGGGGCGTGTAATCCCGGTGAAAGCCCGAGACGTCATTGCCGAACGCCAGTATTCCATTGGAGTAGATGCGCACCCCGGCATAGCTCGTCCCACCGAAGGTGAATTGGAATCCGGCCGGGAAACTCACATCCGCCCAGTCGTCGTCGCCGTTGGGATAATTGGTGCAGGCCGGTGCGGCGCCGCTCGTGTGCCAAGACACGAGCGTCGCGCTGGGCGATGGCAGGTCGTAGGAAAACGCCTGGTTGCGATAGGCGTAAGTAGCGGCCTGAACAGTACCGACCGGCAAGGAGACCAAAGAGAAGAATAAGGCCACCCAGCCAAGGAGGAAACGAAGAAAACTCGGCGCTGACGGAACGGCACCGCTGGTCATGAAGCGCTACGCCGCCGCCTGCTCCGGCGGCATCAGTGCGGAGCGCGGCACGCCACGGTGTTCGCCCAGATCGGCGAGCAGTTCTTTCATGTCGAGGATCAGCACGATCTGGCCGTTGGAGAGCGTCGTGACGCCGGCCACGCCCTTCGGTCGGAAGCCTTCGAGCGACTTGATCACCGCATCCTCGCGGCCCATGAAGCCATCGATGGCGAGGATGAAAGTGTGCTCGGCCGTCTGCATCAGCACGCCGTATTGCGGCACCCGCTCCGGCGCCCAGCCGAGCAGGTGGGCGATCGGGTAGATCGGCATCACATCGCCGCGCACCACCATCGTCGCACGGCCACCGACTTCTTGGACCTCGTCGATGCGAATCGGCAAAATCTCGCGCACCAGGGAGAGCGGCACGGCAAATGGCTGCTCGCCGAGCTGAACGAGCAGCACCGGCAGAATCGCCAATGTCAGCGGCAGCGAGATGATGAAGGTCGTCCCTTTGCCTGGCTCGGAGCGGATGTCGATGCTGCCGTTCAGTTTCTGGATGTTGGTCTTGACCACGTCCATGCCGACACCACGGCCGGAGACGTCGGAGGCGACATCCTTGGTCGAGAAACCAGGCAGGAAGACGAGCGCAAGGCTCTGGCGCTCGTCCATCGTGTTGGCCTCCTCATCGGTGATCAAGCCTTTTTCGAGCGCCTTGGCGCGCAAACGTTCCGGATTCATGCCCCGCCCGTCGTCGGCGACGATCAGCACGATGTGGTCGCCTTCCTGGCGCGCTTCGAGACGCACCTGCGATTTTTCCGGCTTGCCGGCGGCACGCCGTTCGGCGGGACTCTCGACGCCATGATCGACGGCGTTGCGGATCAAGTGAATGATCGGGTCGGAGAGATCCTCGATCATCGTCTTGTCGATTTCCGTCTCCTCACCGGCGAGCACCAACTCGACGTCCTTGCCGAGATTGCGGGCCAGATCGCGGGCGATGCGCGGATATTTCTGGAACAGCCGGCCGATCGGCTGCATACGCGTCTTCATGACGGCGTTCTGAAGATCGGAAACCAGCAGATCCAGCTGGCTCACCGTCTGGTCGAGCGCATGCAGGGTATCCGTATCGGTGCGGCCGTTGAGGATGTCGCTGCGCAAGGCGCTCAGGCGGTTCTTGGTCAGGCCGATCTCGCCGGAAAGGTTGAGCACCTGATCGAGCCGCGCGGTATCGACGCGGATCGTGGTGTCACGCGCCTTTTCGTCGGCGCGGCGGCCGGTGGGCGCAGCCAGCGCACCCGGCTTGTCGGTTGCACGACGACCCAGGGCATGCTGGATGATCTGTTCGGGCGTTTGCGGCGTCACGTCGGGCACGGCAGCTGCAGACGGCGCAGAAGTCGGCGCTGGTGAGACGGCAGCAGACGCAGACGCCTGCGCAGCCCCCGTAACGGCGCTGAACAGCCGTTCCCAGTCGGGGCCGCCGGCTGAGGTCGGGGCAGGTGCCGCCGCGGACGCGGATTCTGCGGCAGGCATCGCGGCGGGCGCAGGTGGCGAGGCCTTGGTCAGTTCGCCGGCGAGGGCCGCTTTCAGGTCGGCCAGCAGACGGGCATCGGCCGGCGCCGGCTGCACGCCGCCTTCCAACTGATGGAACATCTCGCGCACCCCCGCCGTGGCCGCGAGGATCACGTCCATGATTTCCTTGCTGACCGACATCGCGCCGTTCCTGAGCTTGTCGAACAGGTTCTCGGTGAGATGGCAAAGCGTCACCAGCTCGGTGGCGTTCAGGAAGCCCGCGCCACCCTTGATGGTGTGGAAACCGCGAAAGATGTCGTTCAGCAGTCCGACGTCCTGCGGATTCTTTTCGAGTTCGACGAGCTTGTTGTCGACCTCCGAGAGCAAGTCGGTCGCTTCGACCAGAAAATCCTGCAGCAGGTCTTCCATGCCGGCGAAGTCGCTCATTTCATTCCCCCCCTGCGGCGCCAAACGCCGCCTCAGAATCCCAAACTTTCCAGCAAGTCATCGACCTGCGCCTGGCTGGTGACCACATCGCTGCGCCCCGCAGCGTCGATGATCGGGCCATTCATCAAACCCGCCGGTGCGGCCGAGCGTTTCTCGGCTGGCATCGTCTCGATCAAGAGCTGCAGCAGCTGAGCCTCGACGTTCTCGACGATCTCCACGACCTTCTTGATCACCTGTCCGGTCAGATCCTGGAAGTCCTGCGCCAGCATGATCTCGTTGAGCTGGACATTGACGAGCGCGATCCGCTCCGGCGCGGCAGAGAAGAAGCTGCGCGTGTCGGCGGCCAGCTGCTTGAATTCCTCCACAGAGAGCTGGTTGGCGAACATTTTTTCCCAACGGGCTCCCAGCGCCTTGACCACGGCGGCCAGCTCGTCCTGCGCTGGCTTGGCGATATCGCAGGCGTTGAGCACCTTCGAAGCGGCCTGCTCGGTCATTTGCGCGATGTAGTGGAGCCGCCCTTGTGCATCTGGAATCTGCCGTGCGGTCTCTTCCAGGCTCTTGTCGAGGCCGAGCTCACATAGCGAGTCATGCAGCTTGCGGGCGAGATGGCCGATACGGTTGAACACGGCCTCGCCTTCCGCCGTGGGCGGAGGAGCTTCGGTCGCGGGCGTCGCGGCCTCGACTTGCGCGGCGACGCTGTCGAACAGCGCCTGCAGTTCGTCGGAATCGCCCGAGGCATCCGCTTCGGCAACGGCTGCGGCTTGAGGCCCCGCGGTGGCGGCGATACTGTCGAACAGCGCCTGCAGATCGGCCGAGTCGCCGGATTCGTCGAATTTGATCGGTCTGGCCATGCCTTACCACCCAAGCTTTTCGAAGATCTTGTTGAGTTTCTCGTTCAACGTCGCCGCGGTGAAAGGTTTGACGATGTAGCCGGAAGCGCCGGCCTGGGCGGCGGCGATGATGTTCTCCTTCTTCGCTTCGGCGGTGATCATCAGCACCGGCAGCGATTTCGTGGCCGGGTTGCTGCGAATCGTCTGCAACAGCGTCAGGCCATCCATGTTCGGCATGTTCCAGTCGGTGACGACGAAGTCGAATCCGCCGCCTTGCAGTTTCTGCCAGGCCACCGCGCCATCCTCGGCTTCCTCGACGTTGGTGAAGCCCAGCTCCTTGAGGAGGTTTCTGACGATGCGGCGCATCGTCGAGAAATCATCGACGACGAGGAACTTGATCTTGCTTGGGTCTGCGGGCATGAAACAGTCTCCAGGTGAAACTCGATGATTTACGGTCAGCCGTTCTTCGACTTGAGCAGCAGCGGGCGTAAGGTGTCGGCGAGCGCCTCGGAATCGAACTTCGCGACATAGGCATCGACGCCGACCGCCTTGCCCATCGCGCGGTTGGCTTCCGATGACAGCGAGGAGTGCATCACGACCGGGATGCCGGAGAAGCGTTTGTCCGATTTGATGTGCTTGGTGAGCACATAGCCGTCCATCTCCGGCATCTCGGCATCGACGAGGATCAGGTTGATCTCATCCTTGAGGTCACGACCCGCCTGCTGGGCATGGGCGGCCATGCCGGAAAGCCGCGTCCAGGCTTCCCTGCCGTTTTGGGCATGGCGGTGATGCACCCCCATACGGTCGAGCACCTCGATGATCTTCTTGCGCGCGATGGCCGAATCGTCGACGAAGAACACGTTGAATTCGTCGGCATCGCCGATGCGTTCGATCTGGCCGATCATCGCCTCACCGAAGGTATCGGCCATGATCTGTTCGACATCGACGATCGACACCAGCCGGCCGTTGTCGAGCTCGGTGATCGCCGTGATGTACTGATGCCCGCCGCTGGTGACCGATTCGGGTGCGCGCACCTTGTCCCAGTCGACGCGAATGATGCGGTCGACCTCGCTGACGAGGAAGCCGAGGGTGCGCTTGCTGTATTCGGTCACCATCATCGAGCCACCCAGACCCGACGGCGCATCGGCGAGATGCATCACCTTCGCCAGCGACAGCACCGGGATAACGTTGCCACGCAGACTGATCAAGCCTTCGACGCCAGGCGGCATGTGCGGTGTCTTGGTGATTTCCGGGGTTTTGCTGACCTCGCGCACCTTGAACACGTTGATGCCGAAGGTCTCATGCGTGCCGAGCGAGAAAAGCAGGATTTCCATGCGGTTTGAACCCGCCAATTGGGTGCGCGCATCGACGTTCTCGATCAGGGAGGTCTGATTCATTCCCTACTCCTTCAGGCTGCCTGGGACACGGGCTGATCGTTCAGCAACCGGCGACTGAGGGTTTCGGCCAGCCGCTGCGCCTCGAATTTCGGCACATACTCGTCGACGCCCACCGATCGGCCGAGCTGTTCGTTCGAACTCGATGACAAGGAGGAATGCATCACCACCGGAATGCCGGCGAAACGAGCGTCGGCCTTGATGTTCTTGGTGAGGATGTAACCGTCCATCTCGGGCATCTCGACATCGGTGAGCACCAGTTGCACCACGTCCTTGGTCTCCCGGCCGGTCGCCTCGGCATAGTCGGCGAGCTTTTGCAACTCCTGCCAGGCCTGCAGGCCGTTCATCGCAGCGATGCCGCGGATGCCGAGCGCGGTCAAGGTGCGTTCGATCTGGTTGCGCGCCACCGACGAGTCGTCGGCATAGACGATGGTGAGCCCTTCCTTGCCGAGCGGCTTGATCTGGGAATACACCGTTTCGTCTTCGTACTTGGCGGTTTCGGAAAGAACGCGCTCGACGTCGAGCAGCATCACCAGCCGGCCATCCTGCAGCTCGGTGACGGCGGTGACCAGCCCCCCCATGTGGGCGGTGAGCATTTCGGGTGGCACGCGCATCTTCGACCAGTCGAGCCTGAGGATGGTATCCACCGATTCGACGAGAAAGCCCTGGGTATGGCCGTTGTATTCGGTGACGATCATGATCTCGCGGGGCGTCTCTGTCTGCATGCCGATGAACTCGGAGAGATCGACCACCGGCACCAGCACACCGCGCAAGGACACCATACCCTTGACGGCCTTGGGCATGTCCGGTGCGGCGGTGATCGGCGGCGTCTTCATCACCTCGCGCACCTTGAAGACATTGATGCCAAAGGTTTCCGTGCGCCCCGTGCGTTCGTCCTTCCCCAACGAGAACAGGAGGATTTCCAGCTTGTTGGTGCCCGCCAGACGGGTGCGGGCATCGATGTTCTTGAGCAGTTCTGACATGAGGCAGCCTTTCGTCGCAAACGACAGCGAGGATGGTGGAAAGTTTACCGGCGCTCACCCGGGTTGTCGGCAGCTTAAGCTTGAGATATTACGCGTTTCTCGATACTTAACGTGAAATCCAAAGCAAAAAGTGCGTCGCCCTTCGTTTCCTTGACGGCAGCCAACACTCGCGGCAACGCCGCGCAAATGGGAACCCCCCGAGAGGGGGGCGAAGGGGGGCGGGTGTTTATTTTTGCGCATGGGGTTTTCATCCTCCGCGGGTGCCGATTGCCGGCATGCGCGTTAGACTCGGAAGCGGCGCAGGCTGGCTTCGAGTTCGAGGGCCAAGCCTTCGAGCTGTCGGGCCGCTTCGGCCATCTGCGCAGTACTGGCATCGCCGGCTTTCGCCAATGTGGCGATCCTTTCGACGTTCTCGCTGATCTCCCTGCTGGCCCGGCTCTGAACCTCTACTGCTGCGTTGATGCGGCCCATGCCGGCGGTCGTCTCGCCCACCGAGGCATTGACCTCGCCGAGACTCTCGGCAACGGTCTCGAGATACTCCTGCGAAGTGGCCAGCGCGGCGAGGCCATTTTCGAGCGTTTCACGCACCTTGGCGGCCAGTCGTTCGAGGTTGTGCGTCACGGCGTCGATTTCGCTCGCCGTGGTAGCGGATTTTTCCGCGAGGCGGCGCACCTCGTCGGCGACGACGGCGAAGCCACGGCCCTGCTCCCCGGCACGCGCGGCCTCGATCGCCGCATTCAAGGCCAGGAGGTTGGTCTGGTCGGCAATGTCGCGCACCTCGCGCGTCATACCGGAAATCGACGCGGCGCTGCTGATGAATTCACGCGCCGTCTCGGTCATCTCGGTGACGGCACCTTCGGCCTGGGCCAGTTCGCCGATCATGCGCGAGAGGCTTTCGTTGCCGGCCTGGGCGCGCTCGACACTCGCCGTCGCGAGACGCTCGACCTCGGCCGCCTGGGCAGCGATGTCGGCGATTCCCGCCGCAAGCCGGGACAGCGCCGCAGTCGTATCTTCCGCCGCGGCACTCTCTTCGTGTGCGCTATTTTGCAATTCGGAGGCAACGCCGGCGAGCTCGCTGGCCGCGCCATGCAAGCGCTCCGCCGTCGCCGTCAGATGCCCGGCCATTTCGGCCAGGCTCTTGCGCATTCCGGCTATCGCCGCCAGAAGACTTCCCTGGTCGTCGGTTGCAAGATCGATGCGCGTCGCCAGATCGCCGGCGGCGATACTCTTGACGATGCTGGCCACCTGCTGCGGTTCGCCACCGAGGAAACTGAGCAGCAGCCGCGCCAAATGCACGAAGGCGCCCAGTCCGATCGCCGAGGCGACGACGATGATGGCGATCATCCCGTTGCGCATCGCTTCCGCTTCGGTCAGCAGTTGTGGATTCGCTCGTCCGGCTGCATCGGCGAGCCGCAGGAACATCAGAAACGAAAAACCGTTGGCCAGCAGCGTCACACCAACCAGGACGGCCAACACCCCGTAGATGCGTTGTCGCAGTGTCATTCCCCTGTCCTCCTCATCCGATTTCCGATCGCCGCATGGCGTAATAGCCGCGCCGGATCTACTGGCGTGGCTGTGGTAAAGCCGCTTCCGGCGGTACCGCCGCGTCTCCGGTTACCGCCTCGACGGGTACTTCGCGTCCGTCGCTGAGAATCGCATCCTCGGTACGCTTGTTGAGGACGACGATACTGATACGCCGGTTGATCGCCGCCGTCGGATGCTCCTTGTCGAAAGGCACGGTCGAGGCGAAACCGACCACGCGCAGCACCTTCCGGTCGTCCAACCCGGCCGCCACCATCTCGCGGCGCGAGGCGTTGGCGCGATTGGTCGACAGCTCCCAGTTACCGAACCCTTTGTCACCTCCGGCATAAGGCGTCGCATCCGTGTGTCCGGACAGGGAGATTCGATTTTCGACGCGGTTGAGCAGCGGCCCGATTTCGCGCAGGATCTCGCGTGTATAAGGCTTGAGTTCGGAACTGGCCGAATCGAACATCGGCCGGTTCTGCTCATCGACGATCTGGATGCGCAAGCCCTCGGTCGTGATGTCGAGCAAGAGCTGGTTCTTGAACTGCTTGAGCGACGGGCTCGCCTCGATGAGCTTCTCGATGTCGTTCTTGAGCGCTTCCAGCCGTTCGCGTTCCAGCCGCTCGAAATCGGCCTTGAGCGCCTGCAGATTGATTTTCTTGGTTGGCGACTCGATCTCGCCCTTCTTCACCTGGCCATGCGTGCGTGTCAGATCCTCGCCGCCGCCCTGGATCACCGACGACGAATCGCCGGAGCCGGAACCGCCGAACAATGCGACTTTCAGCGGCGTCTGGAAGAAATCGGCGATGCCCTTGAGGTCGCCCTTGGTAGTCGAGCCCAACAGCCACATCAACAGGAAGAAGGCCATCATCGCCGTCACGAAGTCGGCATAGGCGATCTTCCAGGCGCCGCCGTGACCAGCGGCACCGCCCTTTTTTACACGCTTGACGACGATGGGCTGTTGGGAATCGTCACTCATCGCGGCTCATCCGAAAGTCGGCGCTGGCGGAAATGAAGACGCCCCGCCGGGCGCCGACTCATTTCGGAAAGTCGGCGCTGGCGGGACGGCACCGTGGCTGGCCATCACTTACCCTTCCGGCTCTTCAGATCTTCCTCGAGCTCGATAAAGCTCGGTCGGTCGGCGGAATAGAGCACCTTACGGCCGAATTCGATCGCCACCTGCGGCGCGTAGCCATTCATGCTAGCGAGCAATACCGCCTTGATGACGTGATAGATCTTGCTGCCTTCTTCGACTTGGCGGTTGAGCTGGTTGGCGATCGGCTCGACGAAACCATAGGAGAGCAGGATGCCGAGGAAGGTACCGACCAGTGCACCGCCGATCATCTTGCCGAGCACCGCGGGCGGCGCACCGACCGAACCCATCACGTTGACCACGCCCATCACCGCGACGACGATACCCATCGCGGGAATCGCGCCGGCGGTCGACTGCATCATGTGTGCCGGAAAATGCGCTTCGGCGTGGTGGGTCTCGATCTCGATGTCCATCAGGTTCTCGATCTCGAAAGCATTCAGGTTGCCGCCGACCATCATGCGCAGATAGTCGGTGATGAACTCGACCACATGATGGTCCTTCATGATCGACGGATACTTGGAAAAGATCGGGCTGGCCTCGGGATTCTCGACATCGCCCTCGATCGACATCAAGCCTTCCTTGCGCACCTTGCTGAGGATCTCGAACAGCAGTGCGAGCAGATCCATGTACAGCGCCTTGTTGTACGGCGTGCCCTTGAGCACCGACGGGATCGCCCCCAGCACCGCCTTCAGCGAGCGCGGCCCGTTCGAAGCGACCAGATAGCCGGTGGTCAGGCCAATGATGGCGAGATATTCGAGCGGCACCCACAGGGCGCCCAGGCTGCCGTGCACCGCATAGGTGCCGACGGAAGCCGCCAGAACGATGACATAGCCGACGAGCAATAACATGAGGACCCCGTTTTGTCAGCGCTGACTCATGGGCCAGCGCGCTTCCCTTTTCCGCGCATGATAACGGCTCCCTCCGGTCGACGTCACGCAAAAACGCGCGGGGCACCCCTCCCTATTCTGAGTAATGAGCGCCCCGTGTGCTACAAGGAGAAACCCCTGCGAAACTGGCTGCGCGGGCGGTCTGCTGCGTTGCGCGGTGCTCGCTCCCTCGCCTATCTCGTTGATATGTCTCGGTCGCTGCGCTCCGTGCGCCTTGCATCCCATCCCGCTCGCGGCGTTTCGCAGGGGTTTCAAGGAGAAATAATGTTGCCTCAGGCCGCAGCCACGCCTTTTGCCTCCGTCGCCTCGGCAGTGCGGCGCGTCTTGCCGGCACGCGCCGGCATATGGCAAAGCCCGCAGACGTAATCGTGCTGCGGGTCGTGGGCATGGGCGACGAATTCGCCGCCACAGCTTTTGCAGCGCGTCATCTGCAGCATACCGGCATCGAAGAAGCGTACCATCGTCCATGCCCGCGTCAGCGACAGCACGCTTTCCATGCCGCAGCGCTGGGTCTGCTCCAGATAGAGCCGGTAGGCCTTGATGATGCGCTCGATACCCGCCAGCTTCGTGTGGCGCTCGAGGAAGTTGTAATAGGCCATGAACAGCGAGGCATGCACATTCGGCTGCCAGGTCATGAACCAGTCGGTCGAAAATGGCAACATGCCCTTCGGCGGCGAGACGCCGCGTACTTCCTTGTAGAGCTTGAGCAGGCGTTCGCGGGAAAGGTTGGTTTCGGCTTCCAAGAGCTGCAGACGGGCACCGAGCTCGATGAGCTCGATCGCCAGGCGAATATCCCTCGCCTCCGAGATGACGGATTTGTTGCGCATGGAGCGACCTCCCTGAAAAGGATGGCGACCGGCTTATCAGGCCGCAGTCTCGACGGGCTTGCCGGCGGCGAGAATGGCGGCATGGATGTGACCGACACCGCGTTCGCGCTCGTGGTTCGCCAACAGATCGAGCAACAGGGAATCGTCGAAACGGAAGCTCATCAACAGCATGTCGGAGCTGGCCATCTTCAGGATCTGCCCCGGCGTGAGCGCTTCCAGGATGTCGGCAATCTCCTCACTGATGCCCAGCCGGAACACTGCCGCCTCACGGTCGGCGCGGATCATGTTCTGAGCCAGCATCAGATAGGCAAGATTGACCTCCTTGATGTCATTGTAGGTGTCGGTCGCTTTCATCTTTCCTCTCCTTGCGTTGCCGCCAATCCCGGACACACACCTAGCGAATCTTCTTCGCGCATATCCGTTTGGCAGTCATGCCATTCTCTCGGCTGACTAGCAAGAAGAAAATCAATGAAAAAACCATCCTTTTGTAAGAATAGGATGGGAAACCGTTGTAAGAAAAAACATTACAAAAGTTGGCTTACATCCTGCTTTTTAATGTTTTTTTAGGGTGTCTGGATACTGACAACCTTGTTCCTGCCACGCTGCTTGGCAAGATACGCCCCCTCATCGGCACGCTTGATCAACGTTTCGATATCCGGCGTACCCGCATCGCGCATCGCCACGCCGATGCTGACGCTGCCGCGGTGACAGCGCCCGCCGAATGCAAAGCGTAAGCCTGCGACGGCCTTGCGCACCCGCTCGGCACAGGTGAGTCCGGCCGCCAGATCGGTGTCTGGGCAGATCACCGTGAACTCGTCCCCGCCGGTGCGACAGACCACGTCCTGCGCCCGCAGACCACGCTTGATGGCTACAGCGATCTCCTTGAGCACCACGTCGCCGCCGGCATGGCCATGACTGTCGTTGATTTCCTTGAAATGATCCACGTCGATCAGCATCACCACGAGGGGGCGACCGCTACGGCTGGCCACCTGCCATTCGTGACCGAAGAACTCGATCGCGTAGCGTCGGTTGGGCAGTCCCGTCAAGACGTCGGTGAGGGCCGCCTCGCGCAGCCGCCGGTTGGCCTCGGCCAGTTCGTCGGCATAGCGGCGGATTTCGTCCCGGTCGCGCTCCACTTCGCGCTGCAGACGCACGACCCGCTCGGCAGCGCGCAAACGCGCCTCCAGTATTCGTAGATTCAACGGCTTGGCAACGAAGTCATCCACACCGGCCGCAAAGGCGGCGACGAGATTTTCCTCGGTTTCCCGGGCCGTCATGATCAGGATGTAGACGCCCCGGCCGAATTTGGTCTCGCGCAGTGCGCGGATCATGCCGATCCCCCCCATGCCGCCCGTGTCCCATTCAGTGATCAGGATGTGGGGGTGTTCCTGCAATGCCATCCGGAAACCCGCCCGACCATCGTCGGCCAGCCGTACGTCGTGCCCGGCCGCCACGAGCGTCGCGGCCAGTTGGGCGCGCGCCCGGCCGGGTTGATCGACGATCAGGATGCGCAGCGTCTCCTCGTCCGTCACCGCAGCCATCTGGCCGTTTTCCGGCAGGGTGATCGAAAACGTCGCGGGGTCGGCCATTTCCTGCATCGCGGTCTGCAGCAGCGAGGCCAATCGCATGCGTTCGCGTTGTCCGTGAGCGAGGGTCCGGCGCCGCGCACCGGCGCGGAGCGGGAGGGTGGTCTGGAGCGTCGATGACATCCGGAAGATGAACGGTGTATGAAGAGCGGAAGTTTTATAGCATTCCGGCATCCGACCTATCCGTCGATCAGACGCTAAAATCGCCCGCTATGGAGCCGGCCATCAATTTCTGCTGCACTTGCGGCGCGCCGATCAGCGTGTGCATTCCGCCCGGCGATTCCCTGCCACGCCATGTCTGCACGAACTGCGGCGCGATTCATTACCGCAACCCACGTCTCGTGGTCGGCACCCTGCCCGTCTGGGAAGATCGCATCCTGCTGTGCCGGCGCGCGATCGAGCCGCGCCACGGCTATTGGACCCTCCCGGCCGGCTTCATGGAGAACGAGGAAACGCTCGCCGCCGCGGCGTTACGCGAAACCCGCGAAGAAGCCTGTGCGCACGTCGAGCTCGAGCCCCTCTACACGATGATCTCGGTGCCGCACATCAGCCAGGTGCATGCGATCTTCCGCGCGCGCCTCATCGATCTCGACTTCGCCGCCGGCAGTGAAACCCTGGAAGTCGCGCTGTTCGAGGAAGCCCAGGTGCCGTGGGAGGCCATCGCCTTCCGCACCATCGCGATGACCCTGCGGCATTTCTTTGCCGACCGGCGCCAAGGCAGCTTCGGCCTGCATGTCGAATCGATCGCGTTGTAACTCTATTCCTCCACTTCGAACACCACTGGCACCGAAACGACAAACGCCTGACCTCGCAGGACGTCCGGCAAGGGGCTGCGCTCTGCCGCGATACGCATCATTTCCAGCGCCGCGGCATCGAGCATCACATGACCGCTGGAACGTGCCAGTTCGGCCTGCCGCTGCGCCAACGCATTCACGCTGATGCGAATCTCGGCAGTACCGGCAAGCCCGACGCGACGCGCGGCCTCCGGGTAGTGGCGCACCCGCCGTGCCTCGCTCGCTAGCGCCAGGCGGAACTGGCGCAATCCTGCAGCATCCGGGCCATACACTTCTTCCGGGGCAGCGATGGCCACCGTCGCTGGTGTCGGGGCAGCCCTCTGTTGCGGGATGCCGCCTGGCACCGGGCTGACTGGCATCCGTTCCACCGCGGTGTCTGCGGCGACGAAAATCGGCGCTGGCGGAAAAGGGGACGCCCCGCCGGGCGCCGACTCGCTTCGGATAGTCGGCGCTGGCGGGACGGCACGTTCCCGCAACGGCGTCGGCTGTGCGACGGCGCCTTGCGGTTTGGCCCGCTGAGGCCGGGCCACGTGGCTTTCTTCACCCTTCCGCGCCTCGCCGGTTTCGGTGAGCACCCGCACACTGACGCGCAGGGGTTCCGGCGGTGCATCACCGCGCGATCTCACGGCAGGCAAATCGGCGAGCGCAGCCAGTGCCAGCAGATGCAAAACCAGCGACAGCAACACTGCCTGCCGCAGCGGCTGAGTACTTTCGGCGGCTTTTTCCGCTGACTGGAATAAACTTAACGCTGTCACAATGGTCTGAAGAGGTCGTGCGGCAACATTCTACGTGCCATGAATTCCTACCCGCTGATCCTCACGCTCGATCCATACGGCGTCCCCCACCGCTGGGTGACATGGCAGCATGCGTGCTTTTATTACGCGAAAAATCTGGTGGCCTGGGCGATCGGCGAGCACAACTTCGTGATCCGCGGCGGCCTCAACCGGCTGACCGGACAGCGTTCGGAAATCCGCTTCAGCAGCATCATCGCCATCAAGGGCCGGGCGCTCTCGGGGCGCCAGTTCCAGCAGGTGCCGCCGCTCGACAACCGCGAGCTGTTCCACCGTGACCGCCATATCTGCGCCTACTGCGGCGACAGCCTGCCGAGCACGAAACTCACCCGCGACCACATCGTCCCGGTTTCCCAAGGCGGGCGCGACACCTGGATGAACGTCGTCACCGCCTGCCGTGGCTGCAATCAACGCAAAAGCGGCCGCACGCCGGAACAGGCCGGCATGCAGCTGCTCTATGCGCCCTACGTGCCGAACAAGGCCGAGTATCTAATTCTCTCGAACCGCAACATCCTCGCCGACCAGATGGACTTTCTGGCCCAGCACGTCTCGAGCCAGAGCCGAATCAGGATCTGAGCGACGCTACACTCTGCCAATGAAACCCTTCAAGGCCCTGACGGCCTACCGCCCCTACTGGGCGAAACGCTTCGGCGTTTCTCCGTTCCTGCCGATGACGCGTGCCGAGATGGAATCGCTCGGCTGGGATTCCTGCGACGTGATCATCGTCACCGGCGATGCCTACATCGACCACCCGAGTTTCGGCATGGCGCTGGTCGGCCGGCTCCTCGAAGCGCAGGGTTTTCGCGTCGGCATCATCAGCCAACCGGACTGGAGATCCGCCGACGATTTCCGCCGCCTTGGTCGGCCGAATCTCTTCTTCGGCATCACCGCCGGCAACATGGATTCGATGGTCAATCGCTACACCGCAGACCGGAAGATCCGTTCCGACGATGCCTACACGCCGAATGCCGAGCCCGGTAAGCGCCCCGACTACGCCGTCACCGTCTATGCCCAGCGCGCCCGCGAAGCCTTCAAGGACGTGCCCATCGTGATCGGCGGCATCGAGGCCAGCTTGCGCCGCATCGCGCATTACGACTACTGGTCGGATACCGTGAAACGTTCGGTGCTCGCCGACAGCAAGGCGGATCTGTTGCTCTACGGCAATGCCGAACGCGCGCTGGTGGAACTCGCGCATCGGCTGGCCAAGGGCACGTCCATTCAGGACATCCGCGACCTGCGCGGCTCGGCTTTCCTGGTGCCCGCCGGCTGGACGCCCACCCCAGAATGGCACGAGGTCGGCACTCGCGCCGCCCACGACGATCGCGCCCTCACCTATGTCCGGCTGCCGGACTATGAGACGGTGAAGACCGACAAGCTCGCCTATGCCGAAGCCTCGCGGATGTTCCACCTCGAATCCAATCCCGGCAACGCGCGGGCCTTGGTACAAAGGCACGGCAACCGGGATCTGTGGCTCAACCCGCCGCCGATTCCGCTTTCCACCGCCGAGATGGACTACCTCTACGGCCTGCCCTATGCCCGCGCGCCGCACCCGTCTTACGGCGACGCGAGGATTCCCGCCTGGGAGATGATCCGTTTCTCGATCAACATCATGCGCGGCTGCTTCGGCGGCTGCACCTTCTGCTCGATCACCGAACACGAAGGACGCATCATCCAGAGCCGCTCGGAAGAATCGATCCTGCGCGAGATCGAGGAAATCCGCGACAAGACGCCGGGCTTTACCGGCGTCATTTCCGACCTCGGCGGGCCCACCGCCAACATGTACCGCATGGCTTGCAAGGACAATGCGATCGAAGCGGCCTGCCGGCGCTTGTCCTGCGTCTATCCCGAAATCTGCCCGAACCTGAATACCGACCACACGCCGCTGATCCATCTCTATCGCAAGGCGCGTGCTATCCCTGGCGTGAAGAGAGTGCTGATCGGCTCGGGGCTGCGCTACGACTTGGCGGTGCGCTCGCCCGAATACGTCAGGGAGCTGGTCGCCCACCATGTCGGCGGTTATCTGAAGATCGCACCGGAGCATACCGAGGAAAAACCGCTCTCGAAGATGATGAAGCCGGGGATGGGCGCCTATGACAAATTCAAGCGCCTATTCGAGCAGGCGTCGAAAGCCGCCGGCAAAGAGCAATATCTGATCCCCTACTTCATCGCCGCCCACCCGGGCACTACTGACGAGGACATGCTCGAACTCGCGCTGTGGCTGAAGCGCAATGACTTCCGTCTCGACCAGGTGCAGACCTTCCTGCCGACACCGCTGGCGCTCGCCACGGCGATGTGGCACACGGAAAACAACCCGCTCAAGCGCGACCCGGCAAGCGAGAAAGTCGCCGTCGCACGCGGCCTCAAACAGCGCCGGCTGCACAAGGCCTTCTTACGCTATCACGATCCAAAGAACTGGCCGCTGTTGCGCGAAGCCCTGAAGCGCATGGGCCGCGCCGATCTGATCGGCAACGGCAAACGGCACCTCGTTCCCGCCTGGCAGCCTGGTGAAAAGACGACGCCGATCCTGAAGTCAGCGCCGACGGAAAAGGAGACGTCCCGCCGGGCGCCGAGTCATCTCGGAAACTCGGCGCTGGCGCAAAAGGGAGCGTCCCGCCGGGCGCCGACTCGCTTCGAAAAGTCGGCGCTGGCGGGACGGCACCCCACCGCGAAGATCAAACGCAGCCGGTAGGCTTGGGCATGCCGGCGTAACGCGCGGCCTGCTTGGCCGGGCCGTAGGGGAACAGGTCGAAGAGGAATTTCTTGTCGGAAAAATCTTCCCCCAGATCCTCGCCGATCAGTTTGGTCATCACGCGCAGGTTGGGCGCGGTGCCATTTTCCGCGTAGTAATCGCGGATCCAGTTGATGACCTGCCAGCGCTTCTCGTCGAGCTTGAGCTCATCCTGCGCCGCCAGGAACTCGGCGACCTCCTCGCTCCAATCGGACAAATCGGCCAGATAGCCTTCGGCATCGGTCTCGATTTCCTTGCCATTGACGTTGATCATTTTGACTTCCTCTCTCTGTAAGGGTTAGGGGTTTCGGTCTCAGTCAATTACTTGACTGATTTAGTCAAGATTGTATGCATGAAATTCCCTAAAGTAAATAAAGAATTATTTGATCCAGCATCAGGCTGGCTTATGGATGGGGAATATAATGTGAGGGGTGGCGGAGAGGAAGGGATTCGAACCCTTGTGCCAGGTTTCCCTGACCATCCGATTTCGAGTCGGCGCCGTTATGACCACTTCGGTACCTCTCCGTAATTGATTCATTATACCTGCCATCCCGACAAGGAACAGCCATCACGTGCGGGAAAAATCTCTCATCGCCTGCCTCCGTCGCCTTGCAGTCACGCTGATTTTCGGCGCGCTGCTCGCCGGCTGCGATTTCGTTGCACCGCTAGCGCCCCTGAAGCCGCCGGGGCCACGGCAGCCGCTGGTCGTCGCCCTATCGGCCGATCCAGCCTTCGCACAACCGGCGATCGACAGCGAAGGGTTGAACGGCTTCAGCCGTGATCTCGCCGAACGGTTTGCACAATACCTTGGCGTCAAAGTGCGTTTCGTTCCACCACCCGCCCAAGGCCATGCAGCCGAAATGGTCGTGCAGCAGCGGGCGCACATGATCGCCACCGTGCCGATCCAGACGAAAGACGCGTCGCTGCTCTACAGCCCGCTGCTGTTCGAAACACCCCAAGTGATCGTGCAACATGCAAACGCTTTACCGTTGGAGAACGCCGAAAAATTGGCCGGGCGCGAGATTCATCTGTTGCCGGGAGCGCCGCAAGCTCAAACCCTTGCCGCCCTTGGCATCGAACCGCCGCCGCGCCTCGTCGAACACCGCGGCACGAACGAGCTGGCGCTCATCGCCGGCATCGCCGATTTGCGTCACGAACTGGTCGCCAGCGACGAACTGCATTTCGACCTTGCCACCAACATCAGCCCCGATCTGGCCATCGCCTTGAAGCTGCCGGACAGGCTGGGCTACGGCTGGGCGATTGCGCCAGCATATCCGGAGTTGCGTGAGAAAGCGACCGAATTCATCGCCGCGATTCGCCAGGATGGCACGTTGCGACGCCTCTACGATCGCTATTTCGGCCACATCAAACGGCTCGACAATCAGGATGTCGCAGCATTCCTCGATGCAGCGCAGACCCGTCTGCCGGCACTGCGGCCTTTTTTTGCAGAAGCAGAGAGAATCACCGGATTCGACTGGCGGCTCCTCGCGGCACTCGCCTGGCAGGAATCGAAATGGGAGCCGCTGGCCACTTCACCGACCGGTGTGCGCGGCATCATGATGCTCACCGAAGAGACCGCCGACCGGCTCGGCGTGAAAAACCGACTCGACCCCCGCGAGAGCATCCTCGCCGGCGCCCGCTATCTGGCGATGTTGATGGACGAGCTACCGGATGAAATCCTGCCGCCGGAACGTCTCTGGTTCGCTCTCGCCGCCTACAACCTCGGCATGGGGCATCTGAAAGGAGGCCGCCATTTCGCACCTGGACTCAAGAAAAGCCCCAATCACTGGGCCGACATGAAGGACGTGCTGCCGCTGCTTTCGCGGCCGGAGTATTACACGCGACTCAAAAGCGGCCGCGCGCGCGGCGGCGAGACGGTGATCATGGTCGAGAACGTACGCAACTACTACGATATCCTCGTGCGCATCGAGCCGCGTCGCAGTCTTTCACCCCTCCAGAGCGGCCTGACTATGCAGTAAGGCGTTCCAGCCCACCGAGATAGGGACGCAGCACTTCGGGCACAGTGACGCTGCCATCGGCACGCTGGTAGTTTTCCAGCACCGCGACCAGCGTGCGGCCGACCGCGAGACCGGAGCCATTGAGCGTATGGACGGGACGGGGCTTGCCCCCCTTGTCACGGCAACGCGTCTGCATTCTCCTCGCCTGGAACGCCTCGAAGTTCGAACACGAGGAAATCTCGCGGTAGGTATTCTGCGCCGGCAGCCAGACTTCGAGATCGTAGGTCTTGGCGGCGGAAAAGCCCATGTCGCCGGCGCACAGCGCGACCTTGCGATAGGGCAGCCCGAGCTTTTGCAGGATCGCTTCGGCATGTCCGGTGAGCTCTTCGAGCGCCTGCCAGGAAGCTTCCGGCGCGACGATCTGCACCAGCTCGACCTTGTCGAACTGGTGCTGGCGGATCATGCCGCGTGTGTCCTTACCATAGCTGCCGGCCTCGGAACGGAAGCAGGGCGTATGACAGACGAACTTCAAGGGCAGTTTCTCGGCATCGAGAATCTCGCCGCGCACGATGTTGGTCACCGGCACCTCGGCGGTCGGGATCAGATACAGCCGGCTGCCATCCGAGCGTTCGACGCGGAACAGATCCTCCTCGAACTTGGGCAGCTGGCCGGTGCCGAACATGCTATCCGGATTGACGAGGTAAGGCGCATAGACCTCGGTGTAGCCATGCTCGCGGGTGTGGGTGTCGAGCATGAACTGCGCGAGCGCGCGGTGCAGACGTGCCACTTCGCCCTTCATCAGCGTGAAGCGGCTGCCGGCGATCTTCACCGCGCGCTCGAAGTCGAGCCCGCCCAAGGCCTCGCCGAGATCGACATGATCCTTCGGCGGAAAATCGAACACGGGGAGCGTGCCCCAGCGCGAGATTTCGACGTTGCCGGATTCATCCCGACCGTCCGGCACACTCTCATGTGGCAGATTGGGCAGACGCGAGACGAAGGCGTCGATCTCGGCCAGCAGCACGGCGAGCTTTTCTTCATTGGCCTTCAGCGCATCGCCCAGGCCGGCCACCTCGGCCATCACGGCGGAAACGTCCTCGCCCTTGGCTTTCAGCATGCCGATCTGCTTCGAGAGCGCATTGCGCTTGGCCTGCAATTCCTGGGTGCGGGTCTGCACCGCCTTGCGCTCGGCTTCGAGCGCCTCGAACGGGGCAAGATCGATCGCGATGCCGCGGCGGGCGAGGCCGGCGGCGACGAGATCGGGTTGGGAGCGCAAGAGCTGGATGTCGAGCATGAGCTTTCCTGAAGATCGTGGAAGTTTTGGATTTTATCCGCCAGCAGGGCCGTTCAGCTTTTCTTCCTGCGATATTGCGCGTCGAGCGCGCGCAGGTGGGCAAGCTTCTCGCCGATCTTCTGCTCGAGGCCGCGCGGCGTGGGCCGGTACCATTCGACCTTCGGCATGCCTTCGGGGAAATAATTCTCACCGGCCGCATAAGCTTCCGGCTCGTCGTGCGCATAACGGTATGCGCGGCCGAAGCCGAGTTCCTTCATCAGCTTCGTCGGCGCATTGCGCAGGTGTTCCGGCACCGGCCGGCTCTGGTCCTGGGCGACGAAGCGTCGCGCCGCACCATAGGCGACGTAGCCGGCGTTCGACTTCGGCGCCACGGCCATGTAGATCACCGCGTTGGCCAACGCCAGTTCGCCCTCGGGCGAGCCGAGGCGCTCATAGGTCTGTGCCGCTTCCAGCGCGATGGAAAGCGCCCGCGGGTCGGCCAGCCCGATGTCCTCGGAGGCCATGCGGATGATGCGCCGTGCCAGATACAGCGGATCGGCGCCGCCGTCGAGCATGCGGCAGAACCAGTAGAGCGCGGCGTCCGGGTTCGAGCCGCGCACCGACTTGTGCAGCGCCGAGATCTGGTCGTAAAAGGCATCGCCGCCCTTGTCGAAGCGGCGCAGGTCGGCAGCGAGCGTCTGTTCGAGAAAGTCGGCGCTGACGAGACGGCACCCCGCCGCCTGCGCCGCCGTGCGCAGCGTTTCCAGCACATTGAGGAGCCGGCGCGCATCGCCATCGGCATAGCCGACGATGCGGTCGACGGCCTCGGCAGAAAACTGTAGATCCGGGAAGGCGCGGCTCTGGGCTCGCAGGAAAAGCTCGCGCAGCTCGTCGCTCGTCAGTGGTTTGAGCACATACACCGCGGCGCGCGAGAGCAGCGCGGAGTTGACTTCGAACGAGGGATTCTCGGTGGTCGCGCCAATGAAGGTCAGCAGCCCCTGCTCGACGTAGGGCAAAAAGGCGTCCTGCTGGGCCTTGTTGAAGCGATGCACCTCGTCGACGAACAGCAGCGTGCGCCGGCCCGTCTGCGCCAGCGTCAGCTGCGCCTGATCGACGGCGGCGCGGATGTCCTTGACGCCGGAGAACACCGCTGAGAGGGCGATGAATTCGGCATCGAAGGCATCGGCCATCAACCGTGCCAGCGTCGTCTTGCCCACCCCCGGCGGGCCCCAGAGGATCATCGAATGCGGCGTCTTCGATTCGAAGGCCAGCCGCAAGGGCTTGCCCGGGCCGAGCAGGTGCTGCTGGCCGATCACCTCGTCGAGGGTTTTCGGACGAAGCTGTTCGGCGAGCGGCGCATGGGGTTGGGGAGCGAACAGGTCGGACATCGGCAATGGCAGGATTTGGCGTAGAGTCGTGCATTATCGTCCAAGCGGGGACAACCACCATGCCCGACCTCCTGCCCAATGGCCCGCTGCTTTCGGCTTTCCTGATCGCGAGCCTCCTGCTCGCGGTCACGCCCGGACCGGGCGTGCTCTACATCGTCGCCCGCAGTCTCGGAGAGGGACGCCGCGCCGGTCTCGCTTCCGTGGCCGGCGTGGCCCTGGGCAATTTTGGCAATGCGCTCGCAGCGGCCTTTGGGCTGGCGACGCTGTTCGCAATCTCCGCACTGGCTTTCACGATCGTCAAATATGCCGGTGCCGCCTACCTCGTTTATCTCGGCGTGCAGATGCTGCGCCGACCGGTCGCAGCGCCGGGAGACGTTCCGCCTGCGTCCCTCCCGGACGTCTTCCGCGACGGCTTCGTCGTCGCCCTCTTCAACCCGAAAACGACGCTCTTCTTCGCAGCCTTTCTCCCCCAATTCATGGATGCAGAAGCCGAACCGCTCACGCAAAGTCTGATGCTGGGCGCGCTTTTCGTCGCCATCGCCGCGATCACCGACAGTCTTTACGCGCTCGGCGCCGGGGCGCTCATGCCAATACTCAAGCGCTTCCGCGACTCCCCGGCGCTGGCTCGCCGGCTCGGTGGCGGCCTGTTCATCGGCCTGGGCATATTCGCTGCGCTGACCGGTCAGCGCAAATGAACGCTACTCGCCGATCACGTCCGCGCCATGGGGCGGCGTGAAACGGAAAGCCCCCTGCGGCAACAGCGGGTTCGGCTGGAACTGAGTAAACAACACGGTCGTCGTCTGGCCGAAGTTGTCCTGCACCTCCATGAGGCGCGGCAGGTTGTTTTTCATGCCGATGCGCACGCGGGCGAACGTGCTGTCGGCGGATTTCGGCACCGCCTCGACGATCTCCATGCCATCGGCCGTGCCGGCTTCGCTGAGTGTGAAATGTCGGTCGAGCGCTTCACCCGTCAATAGTGCCGCCGGGCTCGTGCCCAGCGCCTGATCGATTTTGCCGACGGTCACCTGATTCAGGTCGGCGTCATAGGTCCATAGCTTTTCGCCATCGGCGACGAGCAACAGACGCATCGGTTTTTCATAAGCCCAGCGCAACTTCCCGGGGCGCGCGAGTGCAAAGCTGCCCGTCGAATTCTGCGGCTTCCTGCCCGACTTGGCGATGACCGTTTGGGCGAATGTGCCTTGAGCCGATGTGGTGTTCGCCCAAAAGGCCTTGAGCTGGTCGATGCCGGCCGCTCTTGCCAGCACGGAGGCCAGCATGCCGACAAAAAAGATCAGGATACGCATGCCTACATTATCCAATATGGGCCAGGGGTGCCGTGCCGCCAGCGCCGAGTTTTGTGTAAGGCTTTGTTACTCGGCCGTCTCGGGCGCCAGCACTTCGCGTTGCCCAGCGCTGTTCATCGGCGAGACGAGGCCCGCGCGCTCCATCGCCTCGATCATCCGTGCGGCGCGGTTGTAGCCGATCCTCAGATGCCGCTGCACCAGCGAGATCGACGGCCGGCGCGTCTTGAGCACGACCTGTACCGCCTGGTCGTACATCGGGTCGGTCTCGACATCACCGCCTTCCTCGCCGCCCGCTTCGGCAGCCTCTCCTGCCGGGGCGGCAAGAATGTCGGTTGCGAATTCGGGCTTGCCGATCTTGCGCAGATACTCGACGACACGATGCACCTCGTCGTCCGAGACGAAGGCGCCATGCACACGCACCGGCAAACCCGTGCCGGGGGCCAGGTACAGCATGTCGCCCTGCCCCAGAAGCGCCTCGGCGCCCATCTGGTCGAGGATGGTGCGCGAATCGATCTTCGACGACACCTGGAAGGCGATACGCGTCGGGATATTCGCCTTGATGAGCCCGGTGATGACATCGACACTCGGCCGCTGCGTCGCAAGGATCAGGTGGATGCCGGCAGCGCGCGCCTTTTGTGCCAGTCGCGCGATGAGTTCCTCGACTTTCTTGCCGACTACCATCATCAAGTCGGCAAGCTCATCGATGATGACGACGATGTAGGGCAAACTCTCGAGCGGCGGTGGACCGGCTTCGGGGTCGCCTGGCAACGCGAGTGGATCGGCTATGAATGTGCCGGCCTTCTCGGCTTCCTTGATCTTGGCATTGAAGCCGGCGAGATTGCGCACGCCGACCGCACTCATCAGCTTGTAGCGGCGCTCCATCTCGCCGACGCACCAGTGCAGGGCATTGGCCGCCTTGGTCATATCGGTGACGACGGGCGCCAGGAGATGCGGGATGCCCTCGTAAACCGAGAGTTCGAGCATCTTCGGATCGACGAGGATCAGGCGTACGTCCTTCGGCTCGGATTTGTACAGGAGCGAGAGGATCATCGCGTTGATGCCGACGGATTTTCCCGAGCCGGTAGTACCGGCGACCAGCAAATGCGGCATCTTGGCGAGATCCGCGACCACCGGCTGGCCGGAGATGTCCTTGCCGAGCGCCAGGGTCAGATGCGAGTGCATGTCGTGATAGACCTTGGCGCCGAGGATTTCCGACAAGCGCACGGTCTGCCTGCGCGGATTCGGCAGTTCGAGTGCCATGCAGCTCTTGCCCGGTATGGTCTCGACGACCCGCAGGCTCACCAGTGACAACGCGCGCGCCAGATCCTTGGCCAGATTGACGATGGTCGCTCCCTTGACACCGGTGGCCGGCTCGATCTCATAGCGCGTCACCACCGGGCCGGGATGAGCAGACTCCACCTGCACCTGCACGCCGAAATCGGCGAGCTTGCGTTCGATTAGCCGAGAGGTGAATTCGAGCGTTTCGGCGCTCGGCAACTCGTCCTTGGCATGATTCGCTTCGTCGAGCAGGTGTAACGGCGGTAACCCTTCGCCCGGCAGGTCCGGGAATAGCGGCGTCTGCCGTTCTTTCTCGATTCTGGCTTCCGCCTTTTTCGCCAAGGGGATCTCGAGCGTGACCGGCTCGATCTTCACGGGTGGCGCCTCTTCGAGTTTCTTCAAGACTTTTTCGACTTTCGCCTCGCGCTTGTCGGCGACGACGCGACCATAGCGCCGATCCTGCCATGCCTCCCACAGGCGGTTCGATCCGGCCCAGGCGGCCTCCAGCAATGCGCCAAGCTTCTCGAAAAATCCCAGCCAGGACATGCCGCTCACCAGGCTGAAACTCGCGGCCATCGTTGCCATCAGCAGCAAGGTTCCACCCGTAAAGCCGAGATAGACGGCCAGCAAGCGGGCAATCTCGATGCCGAACATGCCGCCGGGCGCGAGCGGCAGTTCTACGCGCATGCTCCAGAAACGCAACGCCTCCAAGCCACAACTCGCCGCCAGAAAGAAGACGAAGCCAAGCAGGCAAATTGCCAGCGGGCGGCGATCGGGTCCGAACAAATGATTTACTCGGCGATAGCCCAGCGCCACCAGCATGAACAACAATGCCACCCACCACCAGGCGGACAAGCCAAACAAATAAAACAACAAATCCGCCAACCAGGCACCGAAACGACCCCCGGGATTGGCGATGTGCTCGACATCCGCAGCCTGCGACCAGCCCGGATCGGATTTGTGATACCCGAAAAGGATCAACGCCAAGTAAAAACCAATCGTTGCGAGGAGCAACCAGCGCGCTTCGTGAAGCAGCATGGCGATGCGTTCCGGGAGCGCTTGAGAAGATACTCTCGTGCGATGACGGTAAGAAAGGGTGGCAAATGACATGACGTTTTCCGATCTGATTGAGACACTATGCCGATCCTGCCCATTTTCGATGGGCAGGATGACCGGAAACGTCCGAAAAGGGCACATTTTTCGCCTTTGCCACCGCTTATAATTCATCGGCTTCGTTCAGAGGAGAACAGACCATGACCACCCGCCACTCCAAGTTGTTGATTTTGGGCTCCGGTCCTGCGGGATATACCGCAGCGGTGTATGCCGCGCGCGCCAATCTGCAGCCGGTTTTGATCACCGGAATGGCCCAAGGCGGGCAGCTGATGACCACCACCGAAGTCGATAACTGGCCGGCCGACGCCGACGGTGTCATGGGTCCGGACCTGATGGCCCGCTTCGAAAAGCATGCCCGGCGCTTTGGTACTGAAATCATTTTCGATCATATCCATACCGCCAAGCTGACGGAGAAACCAATCCGCCTCATCGGCGATGCCGGCGAATACACCTGCGACGCGCTGATCATCGCCACCGGCGCTTCCGCGCAATATCTCGGCCTGCCCTCTGAGCAGGCCTTCATGGGCAAGGGTGTCTCCGCCTGTGCGACCTGCGATGGCTTCTTCTATCGCGATCAGCCGGTCGCCGTGATCGGCGGCGGCAACACTGCCGTCGAGGAGGCGCTCTACCTCGCCAACATCGCAAGCCATGTGACGCTGGTGCATCGTCGCGACAAACTGCGCGCCGAGAAGATCATGCAGGACAAACTGTTCGAAAAGGAGAAGGCCGGCAAGGTCACGATCAAGTGGGATTCGGTTCTCGACGAAGTGCTG
This sequence comes from Sulfuricystis thermophila, assembly GCF_004323595.1. Classification (GTDB taxonomy): domain Bacteria; phylum Pseudomonadota; class Gammaproteobacteria; order Burkholderiales; family Rhodocyclaceae; genus Sulfuricystis; species Sulfuricystis thermophila. Next base: position 580,258 of record NZ_AP019373.1, on the reverse strand, counting down.
GGCGACAAATCTGGCGTGACCGGCATGCGCATCAAGAACGTCAAGACGGACGAGACCGAAGAGATCAAACTGATGGGCATCTTCATCGCCATTGGTCACAAGCCCAATACCGAGATCTTCGCCGGCCAGCTCGAAATGCAGAACGGCTACATCGTCACCCGTGCAGGGCGCGACGGCAATGCCACGGCCACTTCGGTGCCTGGCGTATTCGCTGCAGGCGACGTACAGGACATGGTCTACAAGCAAGCCGTCACCAGTGCGGCTTCGGGATGTCAGGCCGCGCTCGATGCCGAGAAATATCTCGACGCCATCGCCTGAATCCGGTTCCCGTAAACGGCGCAGTAGCACCGTTGCGCTCGACGAATCGGCCCGTGCGCTGTTTCAGGCTGCAGTCGCCGATGCGGTCCCGCTGGCGTTCGACCGCATCCACCATGAACCCACCCCGCCCCTCCCCATCCCCCGGCAGCACTTTCGAGACGAACGCGCTGCCTTGGACGAATCCCTTTCCGATCATGATCGCCTGGCGTTGGCTCTCGAAGGCGGTGACGAGCCGGTTTATCTCAAGTCAGGAATGTCGCCGAAGGTGCTCAAAGATTTGCGCCGCGGTCGATGGGTAATACAGGCGGAGCTCGATCTGCATGGCATGAATCGTGACGAAGCACGTCATCAGGTAGCCCTGTTTCTTGCCGAATGCCAAACTCACCGCCATCGCTGCGTGCGCATCGTGCATGGCAAGGGGCTCGGCTCCCCTGGGCGGGTGCCCGTGCTCAAACGTCTTGTGCTCGGCTGGCTGGCACAGCGGAAGGAAGTGCTCGCCTATTGCCAGGCGCGCACCACCGACGGTGGCGCTGGCGCTCTGATCGTGCTACTGACCGCCTGAGAAAACGAGAGCGCGTCGCAGACAAAGCGAAGCCCCCGGAAGGGGGCTTCCTTCAGCAAAGTCTGGACGATCTGCCGCGCTTGAAGTACGAGCGATATGGCTCGCTCATTCCTCGACGGTTTGCGCTTCCTCGGTAGGCTGCTCTGGGCGATCGAGCAGTTCGACATAGGCCATCGGCGCATTGTCGCCGACACGAAAACCCATCTTCAGGATGCGCAGATAGCCGCCGTTGCGGCCGGCATAACGTGGCCCGAGCTCGTCGAAGATCTTGACGACGATCTGGCGATCGCGCAAGCGGTCGAAGGCCAAGCGACGATTGGCGAGCGAGGGCTTTTTGCCGAGCGTAATGAGCGGTTCGACCACGCGACGCAATTCCTTCGCTTTGGGAAGGGTGGTCTTGATCGCCTCGTGTCGCAACAAGGCCACCGCCATGTTGCGCAGCATCGCCTGACGATGCGAAGAAGTGCGGTTCAGTTTCCGCAGGCCATTTCCGTGACGCATATCACTTTCCTTTCACTTTTCTGCGGCCGCCGCTGGTCATCGAATGGGCTAGCGGCCGGTTGCTTGTTGTCGTGAGTAAATCAACCCATCTTGGCCAGTCCGGGGGGGGGCCAATTTTCGAGCTTCATGCCCAAAGACAGGCCACGCGAGGCAAGAACCTCCTTGATTTCGTTGAGCGATTTGCGCCCTAGATTGGGGGTCTTCAGAAGCTCCGTTTCGGTCCGCTGGATCAGGTCGCCGATATAGTAGATATTTTCCGCCTTAAGGCAGTTTGCCGATCGTACCGTCAATTCCAGATCGTCCACGGGTTGCAGCAGGATCGGATCGACGGCGGATTGCTTTGGCGTTTCGATGGAAACCGGAGTCCCTTCCAGGTCGGCGAACACCGAAAGCTGATCCAGCAGGATTCCAGCAGCATGGCGGATCGCTTCTTCGGGATCGATCGCACCATTGGTCTCGATATCGATCACCAGCTTGTCCAAGTCGGTACGCTGTTCGACACGTGCTGCCTCGACCTGGTAGCTGACGCGGCGCACGGGGCTAAACGAGGCATCCATGAGGATGCGGCCGATCGTCTTGTTCTCTTTGCTGGAAGCACGCGCGTTGGCAGGCACATAACCGCGGCCGGCCTCGACCTTGATTTGCATGTTCAACTTGCCACCGGGTGCGAGATGGGCGATCACGTGATCCGGATTGATGATTTCGATATCGTGATGAGCCTCGATGTCCGCAGCAGTCACAACTGTCTCATTGCCATCGCTTTGCTTGGCGAGGGTCAGCGTGGCCTCACCGCGATTGTGCAGACGCATCACCACGCCCTTCAAGTTGAGCATGATATCGACGACATCCTCGCGCACGCCCTCCAGAGTCGAATACTCGTGCAACACGCCATCAATGGAAATCTCGGTGGGTGCTGCACCCGGCATCGATGAAAGCAGGATGCGGCGCAAGGCATTTCCCAAGGTGTGGCCGAAGCCCCGCTCGAAAGGCTCCATGACGACACGGGCATGAACGGGGGACAAGGCCTGAACATCGATGATGCGGGGCTTCAATAGCGCTTGAAATTGCATCTTCGTTCCTCAAAAGAAATCAATGCGCCCAAGGCAGGGCCTCGGGCGCATGCAGGGATGGGTTTAGCGCGAGTACAGTTCGACGACCAGACCTTCCTTGAGCGAAGGCGGCAGATCTTCACGCGCAGGATAAGCCTTGAACACGCCTTTGCCGGCCTTGACATCGACTTCGACCCACTGGGGAAAGCCACGCGACTCGGCTGCTTCCAGCGCGGCCTTCACACGCAGATGTGCGCGGGCGGCATCGGTCAGCTGGACCACGTCACCAGGCCTCAGATTGTAAGAAGGGATATTGACCCGCTTGCCATTGACCAGAACACCATTGTGACGAACGATCTGTCGCGCTTCGGCACGGGAGATACCAAATCCCATCCGATAGGCCACCGAGTCGAGACGTCCTTCGAGCAACTGCAGCAGGTTTTCACCCGTCTGCCCTTTGCGACGATCGGCCTCGGTAAACGTCTTACGGAACTGCCGCTCGAGCACTCCATAGATGCGACGAATCTTTTGCTTTTCTCGCAACTGCTGGCCATAGCCCGAAAGACGCTGCCCAGACTTTTGACCATGCTGACCGGGCGCGTAGGAACGTCGCTCGATCGAGCACTTGTCAGTGAAACACTTTTCGCCCTTGAGGAAGAGTTTTTCCCCTTCTCGGCGGCATTGACGGCATTTTGGATCAAGATTGCGGGCCACTTCGCTGTTTCTCCTTGATTGCGCTTTCCAGGCTTAGATACGGCGCCGCTTGGGCGGCCGACAACCATTGTGAGGAATCGGCGTGATATCGGTGATGCTATTGATTTTGATGCCAAGGGCATTCAAAGCACGCACTGCAGACTCGCGACCGGGACCAGGGCCTTTGATGCGAACTTCGAGATTCTTGATACCACATTCCTGCGCCGCCTTTCCAGCTGCTTCGGCCGCGACCTGGGCGGCAAATGGGGTCGATTTACGCGAACCCTTGAATCCCGCTCCACCGGAAGTCGCCCAGGACAATGCGTTGCCCTGACGGTCAGTAATAGTGATGATCGTGTTATTGAAGGAAGCATGAACGTGCGCGATTCCGTCAGCGACGTTCTTCTTTACCTTCTTGCGTGCTTTGATCGTTGGTTTGGCCATGAGTGATTATCCTGCTTTATTTATTTCTTGCTACCAGCAACCGACTTGCGCGGGCCTTTACGCGTACGCGCATTGGTGCGCGTCCGTTGGCCACGCACAGGCAATCCACGGCGATGACGAATCCCTCGATAACAACCGAGGTCCATCAACCGCTTGATGTTCATCGTCACTTCACGCCGCAGGTCGCCTTCGACAGTGAATTTAGCAACCTCTTCGCGCAGCCGGTCCATCTCGGTTTCGGTCAGATCCTTGATCTTCGCGCTGCGGGCCACCCCGGCCGCATCGCAAATCTTTTGCGCCCGAGCACGCCCGATGCCATAGATCGCCGTCAGCGCAATCTCGGTGTGCTGGTGATTTGGAATATTTACGCCTGCAATACGGGCCATACGCTTATTACCTTGTCAAAGTCTCAGATTGACTAACACCGGAACTGAACGGGAACCGGTGATTATACGGAGATCGCAACAGCTGTTCAACCTTGGCGCTGCTTGTGGCGCGGATCAGTACAAATGACGCGCACCACGTTATGGCGGCGAACGATCTTGCACTTGCGGCAGATACGCTTGACGGATGCTTGAACTCTCATTTCATTCTCCAAAAAATCGAAAATCTCATTTAGCCCGGAATACGATGCGCGCCTTGTTGAAATCGTAAGGGGTCAACTGTACCGTCACCTTGTCACCCGGAAGGATGCGGATGTAATGCATGCGCATCTTCCCGGAGATGTGCCCCAGAACAATATGCCCATTCTCCAGCTTGACGCGAAACGTTGCGTTCGGCAGGTTCTCCAGAACCTCACCCTGCATTTCGATAACGTCTTCCTTTGCCATTGCTCCAGAAATCCCACCTTGCTCAACGCAGCGGCAAACCCGTTCCCTTGAAGTTGGCTTTCTTTAACAAGCTTTCGTACTGATGGGACATCAGGTAGGCCTGCACTTGGGCCATGAAATCCATCGTTACAACAACGATGATCAACAACGACGTTCCGCCGAAATAGAACGGCACGTTCCACTTGAGAATCAGGAATTCCGGCATCAAACAGACTAGGGTCACGTATGCAGAGCCAATCAGGGTCAAACGCACTAGGATTTTGTCGATGTAGCGGGCCGTCTGCTCTCCGGGTCGATAACCTGGCACGAACGCACCACTCTTCTTGAGGTTTTCAGCAGTTTCCTTCGAGTTGAATACCAAGGCGGTATAGAAAAAGCAGAAAAACACGATGGCCGCCGCATAGAGCAATACATAGATTGGCTGTCCTGGCGAAAGTGTCGCAGCAATGTCTTTCAACCAGGTCATACCTTCACTGGCGCCGAACCACCCCGCTGCCGTCGCAGGAAACAGGATGATCGAGGAAGCAAAGATTGGCGGGATGACGCCGGACATGTTCAACTTGAGCGGCAAGTGGGAACTTTGTCCGCCATAGATCTTGTTACCCACCTGGCGTTTTGCATAATTGACCAGGATCTTACGCTGACCGCGCTCGACGAAGACGACAAAACCGGTAACCACCACCACCAGAATGCAGATGACGATGGCTGTAAGGGGATGCATGGCACCCGTACGCACCAGCTCGAACAATCCGCCCAGCGCATTCGGCAGACCAGCAGCGATACCGGCGAAAATGATGATCGAAATACCGTTCCCCAAACCGCGTTCGGTGATCTGCTCTCCAAGCCACATGAGGAACATCGTTCCGGTGACCAGCGTCATCACTGTAGTCAGACGAAACATCAGACCTGGCTCGAGCACCAGACCTTGTTGCGACTCCAAAGCAATAGCAATACCGATACCTTGGAATAGAGCGAGCGCGACCGTACCATAGCGTGTGTATTGGGTGATCTTACGACGCCCCGCCTCGCCTTCCTTCTTCAATTGTTCGAGGGAAGGAATGGCGATCGTCATCAGCTGCATGATGATGGATGACGAAATATAAGGCATGATCCCCAGCGCGAAAATCGTGAACCGGGAAAGAGCCCCACCAGAAAAAAGGTTGAAAACACCGAGGATTCCACCTTGCTGGGAATTGAAGAGCTCCGCCAACCTGACCGGATCTATGCCGGGAACCGGGATATGCGCACCGATCCTGTACACGACGAGAGCGCCCAGCAAAAACCACAGTCTGCGCCATAGGTCGCCGTATTTGCCGGATTTTCCGAGCGCGACGGCTTGATTGCTGGGTGTGGCCACTAATTAAATCCTCGTATTGCGTTCAGAAGCGTTTAGGCAGCTGCAATGTCGGCGACACTGCCACCAACCGCCTCGATTGCCGCGCGCGCGCCCTTGGTGGCTCCAACACCTTTCAGATTCACCTTGCGAGTCAGTTTGCCGGAAAGAATCACTTTCGCTGAAAGACTGCCGAAAGGAATGATCCCTCCCTGCATCAGCGTCAACAAATCGACATCCTCTACCGGAAGCCTCTCAAGGTCTGACAAGCGAATCTCGGCATGTTTTCCCGCGCTGAGGGGAATGAATCCACGCTTCGGCAAACGCCGCTGGAGTGGCATTTGACCGCCTTCGAAGCCTACTTTGTGAAATCCGCCTGCACGGGATTTCTGGCCTTTGTGGCCGCGACCTGCAGTTTTACCAAGACCGCTACCGATCCCACGGCCAACCCGCTTCCCCGCATGCTTGGCCCCATCGGCCGGTTTCAAGTTGTTGAGACGCATCCGCTTATCCTTCACACTTAACCAAATAGGCAACTTTCTTGAGCATCCCTCGAACTGCAGGGGTGTCTTGAAGCTCTCTGATTTGATTGAGGCGACTGAGACCAAGCCCGCGCACCGTTGCGCGGTGGTCTTGCTTAGTTCCGATCAAGCTTCTGACCAGCTTGATCTTGATCATCTTTTCGCTCATGGTCAGGCCTCCAGGATTTCCTGAACCGATTTACCGCGTTTTGCCGCAATCTCTGCGGGAGTACTCATGGCCATCAGCCCCTTGATCGTGGCCCGCACGAGGTTATACGGATTGGTCGATCCGATCGCCTTTGCCACGACATCGGTCACACCCATTACCTCGAACACTGCGCGCATTGGCCCACCCGCGATAACGCCGGTGCCTGGGGCTGCAGGAGACATCAGCACAGTAGTTGCGCCATGTTTGCCAACCACTGGATGGTGAAGAGTTCCTTGATTTAGACTGACCTTTGCAAGCTTGCGACGTGCCTCATCCATTGCCTTTTGAACAGCGACTGGGACTTCGCGTGCCTTGCCTTTCCCCATCCCAATGCCGCCATCGCCATCACCAACCACCGTCAGCGCAGCAAAGCCGAGAATTCGTCCACCTTTGACAACTTTCGTGACACGGTTGATCGATACCATTTTCTCACGCAAGCCATCGTCTCTCTCTTCACTTGCCTGCTGCTGTTTTTTACTCTGCGGTTTTGCCATTTTTCGCTCTTTCAACCGTCATTAGAACTTGAGTCCGCTTTCACGCGCAGCTTCTGCCAGCGCCTTGACGCGCCCATGGTATTTGAATCCGGAGCGATCAAACGCCACCTCTCGGACCCCCTTGGCCAAAGCACGCTCAGCAATCAGCTTGCCCACCGCTTTTGCCGCTTCGACATTACCGCCATTGGGTATTGCCGCACGCATTTCAGGCTCCAAGGATGATGCCGCAGCGAGAACCTGATTCCTGCTCCCCGAATAAACCTGGGCATAAATATGGCAGTTGGAGCGGTGGACGCATAAACGCGCAATCTTCAGCTCCGCAATCTTGGCGCGGGTTTTGCGCGCCCTGCGCAGGCGAGATTCTTTCTTGTTCATGAAAAGTCCTTAGTATCTGCGACCAGAAGAATCACTTCTTCTTGGTCTCCTTGATGGTCACAACCTCATCCGCATAACGGATGCCCTTACCCTTGTAAGGTTCTGGCGAGCGGTAGGCGCGTAATTCAGCAGCCACTTGTCCAACCAACTGCTTGTCGATCCCTTTTACGATGATCTCTGTTTGGGTCGGGGTTTCGACCTTGATACCATTCGGCATCTCATGCAGAACTGGATGGGAGAAGCCCAATGAAAGATTCAGCTTGTTCCCTTGCGCTTGTGCCTTGTAACCCACTCCAACCAGGGTCAGCTTCTTCTCGAATCCCTTGGTGACACCAATCACCATATTGTTCAATAGAGCACGCATCGTTCCCGACATCGCAGATGCATCGGGTTTGCCTTTCAGCGCCGCACACCGCAAACTGCCTTCTTCCAACCTCACCTCAACGGCAGGCAATATAAACTGCGACAACGAGCCCAACGGTCCTTTGACGGTAATCTGATCTCCCGATAAAAGCACCTCTACGCCCTTGGGGAGTACTACCGGATTCTTGGCGACACGAGACATAGCTTACTCCTTACGCCACGATGCAAAGCACTTCGCCGCCGACATTGACGCTGCGCGCTTTGCGATCGGTCATCACGCCCTTCGGTGTAGAGACAATGGCGATTCCCAATCCATTCATCACCTTGGGGAGATCTTGTTTGCCTCGATACACGCGCAGGCCAGGACGCGACACTCGCTCCAATCGCTCGATAACGGGTCGGCCAGCGTAGTACTTCAGCTTGATATCAAGCTCTGACTTGGCACCATCCTTTCGGACGGCAAATTCTTCGATATATCCCTCATCGAGAAGCACCTTGGCAATTGCTTCCTTGATTTTCGAAGAGGGCATCGTGACAGAAAGTTTTTCAGCCATCTGGCCATTCCGAATACGCGTCAGCATATCGGCGATCGGATCAGTCATGCTCATAATCGACTCCTCACCAGCTCGCCTTGATCATTCCCGGCACCTCCCCCCGCATGGCGATATCCCGGAGTTTATTGCGGCACAAACCGAACTTTCTAAACACGCCACGCGGACGCCCAGTCAGTACACAGCGATTACGCTGTCTTACTGGACTCGAATTACGGGGCAACGACTGAAGCTTCAGCCGGGCCTGCATACGCTCTTCGTCACTAAGCTTGGCATCACTGATGATTGCCTTCAATTCGGCACGCTTGGCCGCATATTTATCCATCAGCTGGGCCCGCTTAGCTTCACGATTTTTTAGTGCAAGTTTCGCCATGAGTCACTCAATTCTTGAACGGGAATTTGAATGCCGAAAGCAAAGCCTTTGCCTCCGCATCGGATTTGGCTGTCGTGGTAATACTGATATTCATCCCCCGCAGCGCATCGATCTTGTCATATTCGATTTCCGGGAAAATGATCTGCTCCCTGACACCAATGTTGTAATTGCCTCGTCCATCAAAACCTTTATTACCGGGAACCCCGCGAAAGTCGCGGATGCGCGGAATAGCGATATTGATGAATCTGTCGAGGAATTCATACATTCGCGCTCGACGCAGTGTCACCATACAACCGATCGGGTAACCCTCACGAATCTTGAATCCCGCAATCGCCTTCCTCGCTTTGGTTACCACTGGCTTTTGACCCGCGATCTTCGTCATGTCGGCTACCGCGTTTTCGAGAACCTTTTTATCAGCCACAGCCTCGCCGACACCCATGTTCAGCGTTATCTTGGTAATCCGCGGCACCTCCATTAACGAGGCGTATTTAAATTGTTCCCTGAGCTGCGGAACGACTTCTTTTCGATAGAACTCTTGCAAGCGCGCCATAGGTTCTTCCTTACGCCTTCACCAATTCGCCGGTAGATTTGAATATCCTGACCTTGGCGCCGTCTTCCAGCACCTTGAAACCCACCCGATCGGCTTTCTGCGTGGCCGGATTGAACAAAGCTACATTCGATACATGGATGGGCATTTCCTTTTCAACAATACCACCCGACTGGCCTTTCATCGGATTCGGCCTCATGTGCTTCTTGACACGATTGACACCACCAACGATCAGCCGATCCTCTGTAAGGCACTGCAAAACGGTACCTCTTTTGCCTTTGTCGCGCCCCGCGATGACGATCACCTCATCGCCTTTACGAATCTTTTCCATATTTTTTACGCTCCCATCCCCTGAGCCAAATCACAAGACTTCTGGGGCAAGCGAAACAATTTTCATGAAACGCTCGGTACGCAGTTCACGAGTGACAGGCCCAAAAATGCGCGTCCCGATAGGCTCGAGTTTGTTGTTCAGCAGCACCGCTGCATTATTGTCGAACCTAATCAAGGAACCATCCTGACGGCGAACACCTTTGGCAGTCCTGACGACCACAGCACTATAGACTTCGCCCTTCTTTACGCGACCACGCGGCGCCGCGTCTTTGACGCTGACCTTGATGATGTCACCGATTCCGGCGTAACGACGCTTTGAACCACCCATTACCTTGATACACATCACCGAGCGCGCGCCCGTATTGTCGGCCACATCCAACCGAGTTTGCATTTGAATCATGTTGTACTCCAACTTTTCCTGCACAAAAGCAATGTGCAGTCAGTTTTGGACCCCGCAGCAACTTTTGGGGAACTAGAACCGGGAAACGCTCCCCGGAGTCAAGAAAGGAGCGGGATTATAACTACTTTTCCCAATGTGTCAACAAAATCGCTATACCTCAGAGGCTCTTTGAATAACCTTGCTGACACGCCAGGCTTTCGTTTTCGAGATTGGCGCACATTCTTCAATCTGGACCAGATCCCCAGCAGACGCCGAGAGCCCCTCAATATGTGCATGGTACTTCTTTGAACGGGTAATTACCTTGCCTATCACCGGATGCTTAACCCGCCGCTCGATGAGCACGGTCACGGTTTTTTGCATTTTGTCGCTTACAACCCGCCCTTCCAACGTGCGACGCATAGGCTTGTTCGTTTCGCTCATTTGCCTGCAGCCCTTTCACTCAGGATTGTCTTGATACGTGCAACATCCTTACGCAGCTTGCCGAGCTGCGCGGTGTTGTTTGACTGCTGGGTAGCCAACTGCATGCGCAGAGAGAATTGCGCTTTCCGCAGCTCGATCAGTTCCTTGCGAAGTTCTTCTTCGCTCTTCATCCTCAATTCACCGGCTTTCATTGCTTATCCCAAGTGGCGTGTTACGAAGGTGGTCGATACCGGGAGCTTTGCAGCAGCAAGTGCAAACGCTTCTCTGGCCAATGCCTCGTCGACTCCATCCATTTCGTAAAGGACCTTGCCAGGCTGAATCTCAGCAACCCAATATTCAGGATTCCCCTTCCCGTTACCCATACGCACCTCGGCTGGCTTCTTCGAAATCGGCTTGTCTGGAAAGATTCTGATCCAGATCCGCCCACCCCGCTTGATATGGCGAGTCATTGCACGGCGGGCCGCTTCGATCTGCCGCGCAGTAAGCCGACCACGGCCAACGGCTTTCAGACCATATTCACCAAAACTTACTTTGGCACCACGCGAGGCCAGCCCCGTATTCCGGCCCTTGTGTTCCTTGCGGTATTTTCTACGTGCAGGTTGCAGCATTTGAATTACTCCTTGGCTTCTTTGCCTGCGACAGGCTGACTGGCAACGGTCTTCCTGACGCGTTTGGCCGTCGGCTTGGGCGAATCCTGACCAGGCTTGGCTTCTGTTTGAGCGGCTTCGGATTTCTTTTGCGATTTCGATGCAACTGGCTTCGCTTCTTCATCAGCGGCGCTCGAGGAAGCTCTGACGGAACGCTTCGGTCGCTTTACAGGCTCCTCTTGCCGTTCCTGTGGAGCTGGAGGGGTGACCGACTCTTCGCGGCCGGTTGTTTCACCTTTGAAAACCCAAACCTTGATGCCGATGACGCCATAAGTGGTTTTTGCTTCTGAAAAGCCATAATCGATTTGTGCTCGCAACGTATGGAGCGGCACACGCCCTTCACGATACCATTCGGTGCGGGCGATTTCGGCACCATTCAGTCGACCGGAGCTCATGATCTTGATACCCTGAGCACCCAATCGCATGGCGTTTTGCATCGCACGCTTCATCGCCCGGCGGAACATGATACGTTTTTCAAGCTGCTGGGAGATGGAATCCGCGATCAGTTGGGCATCGATCTCTGGCTTGCGAATCTCTTCGATACTTACATGAACGGGGACGCCCATCCGATTCTGCAAGTCGCGCTTGAGCAGCTCGATGTCCTCACCCTTCTTGCCGATGACAACGCCAGGGCGTGCGCTATGCACAGTCACTCGAGCATTTTTCGCCGGGCGCTCGATGACCACGCGTCCCACTGAGGCATGGGCCAGTTTCTTTTTAATATAGTCGCGGACAGCGATGTCTTCACGGAGCATCCCCGGAAATGCTTTTGAATTGGCAAACCAGCGGGATGACCAATCGCGCGTGACAGAGAGTCGAAACCCGGTTGGATGAATTTTTTGTCCCATGAGCGTTCCTTAGTCTCCCACTGTCACATAAATGTGACAAGTCTGTTTGCTGATCCGATTCCCACGCCCCTTGGCACGTGCAGTAAAACGCTTCAATACCGGCCCTTGCTCGACGTGGATGCGAGTCACCCTCAATGCATCGATATCAGCTCCATCGTTGTGTTCGGCGTTGGCGATGGCAGATTCGAGCACCTTTTTGACAATGACCGCACCCTTTTTCGGCGTATAGGCAAGAATGTTCAGCGCATGCTCGACGGTTTTTCCGCGCACGAGATCGGCAACGAGCCGCCCCTTTTGTGCGGATAGCCGCACCCCTCGTAATACCGCATTAGTTTCCATTGTCGAATTCCCTTACTTCTTGGCCGCTTTCTTACCAGCCGCATGCCCTTTGAAAGTGCGGGTAACGGCAAACTCGCCCAGCTTATGCCCGATCATATTTTCAGAAACATAAACCGGAATATGCTGCTTACCGTTATGTACAGCGATTGTTAGTCCGATAAATTCAGGCAGGATCGTCGAGCGCCGTGACCAAGTCTTGATCGGCCGCTTGTCATTCGAAGCGCGGGCGGCATCAACCTTCTTGAGCAGGTGATCATCGACGAAAGGGCCTTTTTTAATAGAACGTGCCATTTATTTACACCTCTTATCGCTTGTAACGGCGCTGGACAATCATGTTGTCCGTGCGCTTGTTGCTACGGGTTCGATAGCCCTTCGTAGGTTGCCCCCAAGGGCTAACCGGAACGCGCCCTTCGCCTGTTCTCCCTTCGCCACCACCATGAGGATGATCGATCGGGTTCATGGCAACACCCCGTACGGTCGGGCGAATACCGCGCCACCGACTGGCACCGGCCTTCCCGAGTTTGCGCAAGTTGTGCTCCTCATTGCCAACTTCGCCAATGGTGGCACGGCAATCGATATGGACGCGCCGGATCTCACCGGAACGCAAACGAATTTGCGCATAGGCCCCCTCTCTGGCCAACAACTGGACCGAGGAACCCGCAGCACGCGCCATCTGCGCGCCCTTCCCGGGCATCAGTTCGATACAGTGTATCGTGCTGCCAACAGGGATATTGCGAATCGGCAGAGCATTTCCAGGCTTGATCGGGGCCTCCGGACCACTCACCACCTCTTGGCCAACCGATAACCCTCTCGGAGCGATGATGTAGCGCCTTTCGCCATCTGCATAACAAAGCAATGCGATATTTGCTGAGCGATTAGGGTCGTATTCCAAACGCTCCACCTTCGCAACGACTCCATCCTTATTGCGTTTGAAATCGATGATTCGGTAATGCTGTTTGTGGCCACCCCCTTGATGGCGTGTCGTAATATGGCCGTGATTATTGCGCCCCGCCTTACTCGTCTTCTTCTCGGTCAAGCCAGGATGAGAAGAACCTTTGTAAAGATCGGGGTTGATAATTTTGACGAGAGCCCGTCGCCCAGCAGATGTCGGCTTGACTTTGACGATGGCCATTACGCAATTCCTTCCGCAAAATTGATTTCCTGACCGGGCATAAGCGAGACGAAAGCCTTCCGGACATTGCTTCGTCGTCCCAACAGCCGTCCAAAGCGCTTTACCTTCCCCTTGGCATTGGCCACCTGAACAGCATCAACCTTGACCCTGAATAACATCTCGACCGCAGCCTTGATTTCCGGCTTGGTCGCATCGGGAGCAACAATGAAAACGACTTGATTTGCTTTGTCCGCGAGCATGGTCGCCTTTTCTGAGATTTGAGGCACCAATAACACCTGCATGAGTCGCTCTTGGCTAAATGCTTGCTTGCTCATCCGAACATCTCCTCAAGTTTGGATACCGCACCCTTTGTCATCAGGACCTTCGGGAAACGGATCAGCGACAACGGGTCGGCCTGCCTGGGCTCCAATACCAGCACATTGGGCAGATTTCGAGTGGCAAGCATCAGATTTTCGTTGAGATCATCCGTCACAAGGAGCACCGAACCGAGACCCATTTTTTTGAGCTTCTCAGCGACCAACTTTGTCTTCGGAGCGCTCACTTGAAACTCATCGATGACGGCCAGACGATCCTCACGCACCAATTGCGACAGGATCGTGGCAAGTCCGGCCCGATACATTTTCCGATTGATTTTTTGTGTAAAGTTTTCTTCCGGACTATTCGGGAATATTCTGCCACCACCACGCCACAGCGGGCTAGAAGTCATCCCCGCGCGGGCACGACCGGTTCCTTTTTGTCGCCATGGTTTCTTGGTGCTATGCCGTACCTCGGCGCGGTTCAATTGAGCCCGATTGCCGGAGCGCGCATTGGCCTGATAAGCTACGACGAGCTGATGAACCAAGGGCTCATTGTAATCACGAGCAAAAAGCCCGTCCGAGGCGCTCATCGTAGCGCCAGCTAGCCCCTCTTCGTTAATGACCTTAAGTTCCATAGGGGACCTCTTACTTTGAAGACGCTTGCGCCTTGATTGCGGGACGAACAACTACCTGGCTACCCCGGGCCCCCGGGACTGCACCCTTGAGCATCAACAGCTGACGATTCGCATCGACACGAACCACCTCGAGATTCTGAACGGTTCTGCGAACATTGCCCAAATGACCAGCCATACGCTTCCCAGGGAAAACCCGGCCGGGATCCTGCGCCATGGAAATTGAACCTGGAGAGTTGTGCGAGACCGAGTTGCCGTGAGACGCTCGGTTCGAACTGAAGTTGTGGCGCTTGATAGAACCTGAGAATCCCTTGCCAATGGAAACACCGGAAACATCAACCCGCTGACCAACTGAAAAGATGGAAATGTCTACCGGTTCGCCAAGCTTGAATTCGGTCACTTGCGCAGCATCGATGTGAAATTCTGTTAGCGATGCCGCAGCCTCAATACCTGCTTTGGCAAAGTGACCGATCGCCGGCTTCTTGACACGGGAAGCCCTACGCTTGCCAAACGCGATCTGAACGGCCGAGTAGCCGTCAGATTCTGGCTTCTTGATCTGTGCGATCCGATTGCTCGATACGTCGAGCACCGTCACGGGAACGGTAGAGCCATCCTCTGTAAAGATGCGCGTCATACCGACCTTGCGTCCGACAAGGCCTAAGCTCATTTTATTCTCCTATATCCGACTACGATTGGCCGGGCAACACCAACGAAGAGACATCAGCCCCCAACCAACGTTGAGGGCCATTTTCACCACTTATTGCAACTTGATTTCCACATCAACACCCGCCGGAAGATCCAGTTTCATCAATGCATCGACGGTTTTGTCCGTCGGATCAATGATGTCCATCAGGCGCAAATGCGTACGGATTTCGAACTGGTCACGAGATGTCTTATTGACATGAGGAGAGCGCAAAATATTGAAGCGCTCGATCCGCGTCGGTAGGGGAACAGGGCCACGAACTACCGCTCCCGTGCGTTTGGCAGTATCCACGATTTCCAGCGCAGACTGATCGATCAATCGATAATCAAAAGCCTTCAAGCGGATACGAATTTTTTGGTTTTGCATGTAGCAATCCTTAAAGAACAATAAGTCTCTCAAGACTCAAAACGAAGGGCGGGATTATCCCGCCCTTTCGCTCAAAAGGCAATACTTACTCGATGATTTTTGCGACGACGCCGGCGCCGACGGTGCGGCCGCCCTCGCGGATCGCGAAGCGCAGACCTTCTTCCATCGCGATCGGCGCAATCAGCTTCACCGTCATCTGCACGTTGTCCCCAGGCATCACCATCTCAACGCCCGCCGGCAGTTCCACCGCCCCCGTCACGTCCGTGGTGCGGAAGTAAAACTGCGGACGATAGCCGTTGAAGAACGGCGTGTGCCGACCGCCTTCATCCTTCGACAGCACATACACTTCCGCCGTGAAGTGCGTGTGCGGCGTGATCGAGCCCGGTTTGGCCAGCACTTGTCCGCGCTCGACTTCTTCCCGCTTGGTGCCACGCAGCAGCACGCCCACGTTGTCGCCCGCCTGACCTTGGTCGAGCAGCTTGCGGAACATTTCCACGCCGGTACAGGTGGTCTTCTGCGTCGGACGAATGCCGACGATTTCGATTTCATCACCCACTTTGATGACGCCCCGCTCGACCCGACCGGTCACGACGGTACCACGCCCCGAAATCGAGAAGACGTCTTCGATCGGCATCAGGAAGGGTTTGTCAATGGCGCGCTCCGGCGTCGGAATGTAGCTGTCCAGCGCTTCCGCCAGCTTGAGAATCGCCTGCTCGCCCAGCTCGCCCTTGTCGCCTTCCATCGCTTTCAGCGCCGAGCCCTTGATGATCGGGATCTCGTCGCCCGGAAAGTCGTACTTGCTGAGCAGTTCGCGCACTTCCATTTCGACCAGCTCGAGCAGCTCGGGGTCATCGACCATGTCGCACTTGTTCATGAAGACGATGATGTACGGCACGCCCACTTGACGCGCCAGCAGAATGTGCTCGCGGGTCTGCGGCATCGGCCCGTCCGCCGCCGATACAACCAGGATCGCCCCGTCCATCTGCGCCGCACCCGTGATCATGTTCTTCACGTAGTCCGCATGGCCCGGACAATCCACGTGCGCATAGTGACGGTTCGCCGTCTCGTATTCCACATGCGCCGTGTTGATGGTGATGCCCCGCGCCTTCTCTTCCGGCGCCGCATCAATCTCATCATACTTCTTCGCCTCACCACCAAACTTCGACGCCAATATCGTCGTGATCGCCGCCGTCAACGTGGTCTTGCCATGATCCACGTGCCCAATCGTCCCTACATTCACGTGCGGCTTCGTACGCTCAAATTTGCCTTTTGCCATGATTTCTTCCTTTAAAGAACAGGTTTATTTTTTGTTGATGATCGCTTCGGCGACGTTTTTCGGAGCCTCGCTGTAATGCTTGAATTCCATTGTATAAGTAGCACGCCCTTGGGTCAGAGAACGCAGTTGAGTCGAATAACCGAACATTTCCGCCAGCGGCACCTCTGCCTTGATGATCTTGATACCTCCGGGCAGATCTTCCATTCCCTGCACCATGCCGCGCCGCCCGGAAAGATCCCCCATTACGTTGCCCATATACTCTTCAGGAGTCTCAACCTCAACGGACATCATCGGCTCGAGCAACACCGGATTGGCCTTGCGCATGGCGTCTTTGAAGGCCATTGATGCAGCCATCTTAAAGGCATTTTCGTTCGAATCGACGTCGTGGTAGGAACCATCGAACAAGGTAACCTTCACATCAACGACCGGGAAGCCTGCCAAGACACCATTGGGAAGAGTCTCCTGAATTCCCTTATCGACAGCAGGAATGTATTCACGGGGAACCACCCCGCCTTTGATGGCGTCAATGAACTCGTACCCCTTGCCCGGCTCATTGGGTTCGAGCTTGATCCAGACATGGCCATACTGACCGCGCCCGCCCGACTGTTTGACGAATTTGCCTTCTTGCTCGACAGCCTTACGCACCGCTTCACGGTAAGCAACCTGAGGCGCTCCGACGTTGGCCTCGACATTGAACTCACGCCGCATGCGATCGACAATGATTTCGAGATGCAGTTCACCCATTCCGGAAATGATCGTCTGGCCGGATTCTTCATCGGTGCGAACACGGAACGAAGGATCCTCTTGAGCAAGGCGGCTCAATGCAATACCCATTTTTTCCTGGTCTGCCTTCGTCTTCGGTTCAACTGCAATGTGGATGACGGGCTCTGGAAACTCCATGCGCTCCAATGTGATCACTTTATCGACGGCGCACAACGTCTCACCAGTTGTTGCCTCTTTCAAGCCTACGGCCGCAGCAATGTCACCTGCACGGACCTCTTTGATCTCTTCGCGCTGATTGGCGTGCATTTGCAAAATACGGCCAATCCGCTCCTTGCGCCCCTTCACCGGGTTATAAACCGTATCGCCGGAGTTGATCACGCCCGAATAAACACGGAAGAAAGTAAGCTGGCCCACGAAAGGGTCAGTCATGATCTTGAAGGCTAGAGCAGCGAAGGGCTCATCATCTGATGCTTTGCGCTCGCCTTCGGAACCATCCTCCAAAATTCCTCGAACTGGAGGAATGTCGGTCGGTGCGGGCAAATATTCGACGACCGCATCCAGCATGGCTTGCACGCCTTTATTCTTGAAGGCCGAACCGCACAGCATTGGCACGATTTCACCCGCAATGGTGCGCTGACGCAACGCTTTCTTGATATCCTCTTCAGGCAGGTCACCTTCTTCGAGGTACTTGTTCATCAGCTCTTCCGATGCTTCAGCCGCAGCTTCTAGCATCTTTTCCCGCCATGCCTTACAGGTTTCGAGCAGATCCGCAGGAATCTCGCCGTAGGAGAACTTGGTACCCAAAGAGGCCTCATCCCAGACGATAGCCTTCATCTTGACGAGATCAACGACACCCTCGAATTTCTCCTCGGCACCGATCGGCACCTGAATCGGCACAGGGTTTGCCTTGAGACGCTCACGCATCTGCTCATAAACCCGAAAGAAATTGGCGCCAGTGCGATCCATTTTGTTTACGAAGGCAAGACGAGGCACGCCATACTTATTGGCCTGCCGCCACACGGTTTCTGACTGCGGCTGAACACCACCGACAGCGCAATAAACCATGCAAGCGCCATCGAGCACGCGCATCGAACGCTCGACCTCAATGGTGAAGTCGACGTGACCCGGGGTATCGATGATATTGATGCGATGCTCCGGAAAATTCGAGGCCATCCCCTTCCAGAAACAAGTGGTCGCGGCGGATGTGATGGTAATCCCGCGCTCCTGCTCCTGTTCCATCCAGTCCATCGTCGCCGCACCATCATGCACTTCACCAATCTTGTGATTGACGCCGGTATAGAACAAAATGCGTTCAGTAGTAGTCGTTTTCCCAGCATCGATGTGCGCGGAAATACCGATATTGCGATAGCGCTCAATGGGTGTCTTGCGGGCCACTTGATTTACCTATCTTTCTCAACCTGCAGCCGGATCTGCTGCCTGTACGGCAATCCTCCGACGCAAAATGTCCAATGGTTGGATTTCCCGCACCAGAGCAGGAAATCCAACCAGCCATACGATTAAAAACGGAAGTGCGAGAATGCCTTGTTCGCCTCTGCCATACGATGGACTTCTTCGCGCTTTTTCATTGCCGCGCCACGCCCTTCAGCCGCTTCCATCAACTCACTGGCGAGACGAAGGTCCATAGATTTTTCACTGCGTTTGCGTGCCGCTTCACGAATCCAACGCATCGAGAGCGCGAGACGACGCGAGGGCCTGACTTCGACCGGAACTTGATAGTTTGCACCACCCACACGCCGGCTCTTGACCTCGACGACCGGCTTGACGTTGTTGACTGCCGCGACGAACACCTCGATCGGATCCTTGCCGCTTTTCTGCGAAATCACGCCGAATGCACCATATACAATTCTTTCGGCAACAGACTTCTTGCCGCTCGTCATGATGACATTCACGAACTTAGAAACCTCGACATTGCCAAACTTCGGATCGGGCAGAATGTCGCGCTTGGGTACTTCTCTACGACGAGGCATGTTAGAACCTTTCTAGCGAATTGCCTGATTAGGCTTTTTTCGGCCGCTTGGCACCATACTTCGAGCGAGCCTGCTTCCTATCTTTGACCCCCTGGGTATCCAAACTACCACGCACGATGTGATAACGCACGCCAGGGAGATCCTTGACACGGCCGCCGCGTATCAAAACGACCGAGTGCTCCTGAAGGTTATGACCCTCTCCACCGATGTAGGAAATCACCTCAAATCCGTTCGTCAGGCGCACCTTTGCCACCTTGCGAAGTGCCGAATTTGGCTTTTTCGGCGTCGTCGTATAGACCCGGGTACATACACCCCTCTTGGCCGGACAGCCACCCAGGGCAGGCACCTTGCTTTTCGTCTTTTCTGCTTGCCGCGGCTTGCGCACAAGCTGATTAATTGTCGGCATAACTATCGTTCCTGATTCATGATTCGGCCAAATTGGCTGCTCTACCCAGCGGAGCCAATTCTAAAAAGAGGCGGGATTGTATTAGGACCCTTTCACGACGTCAACTGTCCGCCGATATCGGCAAGCGATCCCGACAGCTTTTCTGCTCCTGCAACAATCCTTTGCCGCTCTGTCTCCTCTACTGTGTTCGCAGCACTCTGCATGCGGCGAGTACGGTGATATGCCAGACCGGTTCCCGCCGGGATGAGGCGACCGACGATCACGTTCTCTTTCAGCCCACGCAGCTCATCCCGCTTGCCCATGATGGCCGCTTCGGTCAATACACGGGTGGTTTCCTGGAAGGATGCGGCGGAAATGAACGAATCGGTCGACAAACTGGCCTTCGTGATACCCAACAGCATATGCTGGAATTCGGCAGGTTTCTTGCCGACAGCAATGAGCTTGTCATTCTCTTCGAGAACTTCTGAACGCTCCACCTGTTCCTCACGGAGGAAGCGCGAATCCCCGGGCTCGGTGATCACAACGCGTCGCAACATCTGGCGCACGATGACCTCGATGTGCTTGTCGTTGATCTTGACACCCTGCAAACGGTATACGTCCTGAACTTCATCGATAATGTAGCGGGCCAACTCCTCAACGCCCTTGAGGCGCAGGATGTCGTGAGGATCGACCGGGCCATCGACGATTACCTCGCCTTTATTGACCACCTGGCCGTCATGCGCCATGACGTGTCTGTCTTTCGGGATCAGATATTCATGCGTCGTACCATCCAATTCCGTGATCACCAAGCGCTGTTTACCCTTGGTGTCCTTGCCGAAGGATACCGTGCCAGTCACTTCAGCCAGCATGCCGGCGTCCTTGGGAGAGCGAGCTTCAAACAGCTCGGCCACACGCGGCAGGCCGCCCGTGATATCGCGTGTTTTGACGGACTCCTGGGGAATCCTCGCCAGAACATCGCCGACACTCACTGCTTGGCCGTCCTTGACGGTAATGATCGAGCCGATCTGAAAGGTAATGACGACAGAGTGATCGGTGCCATGGATTTTGATTTCCTGGCCGTTTTCATCGAGCAGCTTGACTTGCGGGCGCAGCCCCTTGGCTTGCGTCTTGCCACCACGCTTCGGATCGATAACGACGAGCGTTGACAGGCCAGTGACCTCATCCATCTGCTCTGCAACGGTAACACCCTTTTCGACGTTCTCGAAGCGCACCGTACCGGCATATTCGGTGACGATCGGTCGGGTGTGAGGATCCCATGTCGCCAGTTGGGTACCGGCCTTGACCTGTGCGCCATCCTCTGCCAGCAATATGGCGCCGTAGGGCACTTTGTGCCGCTCGCGCTCACGGCCATTGCCATCGATGATCATAACCTCCGCAGAGCGCGCAATGACGATTTTCTCTCCCTTCGGATTGGTCACATAACGCATCGTCGCCGAGAAACGCACAGTACCCGCGCTCTTCGCTTCGATCTGGCTTTGCGCTGCAGCCCGGGATGCCGCACCACCGACGTGGAAGGTACGCATCGTCAACTGGGTTCCCGGCTCGCCGATCGACTGAGCCGCGATCACGCCTACAGCCTCACCCACATTCACCAGGGAGCCGCGACCGAGGTCACGTCCATAGCATTTGGCGCACAATCCATAGCGTGTTTCGCAAGTCAGGGGCGTGCGCACCGTGACCTCGTCGATCCCCAACTGCTCGATGGTATCCACGGCATCTTCATCAAGCAGAGTTCCGGCGGCAAACAGCACTTCCTGGTTTTCCGGATTGATCACATCCACCGCCGCGACACGACCGAGTATCCGCTCGCGTAGCGGTTCGACTACTTCACCCCCTTCGACGAGCGCCTTCATCGCGAAACCATTCGTCGTTCCGCAATCCTCTTCGGTGACGACAAGATCTTGCGTCACATCCACCAAGCGGCGTGTCAGGTAACCGGAATTCGCCGTCTTCAAGGCTGTATCGGCAAGACCCTTACGCGCACCGTGAGTAGAGATGAAGTACTGGAGAACGTTAAGTCCTTCCCGGAAGTTCGTCGTGATCGGTGTCTCAATGATCGAACCATCCGGCTTGGCCATCAGTCCACGCATACCGGCCAGCTGGCGAATCTGAGCTGCAGAGCCCCGTGCGCCGGAATCGGCCATCATATAGATCGAGTTGAAAGAATCCTGGATGACCTCTTTCCCGCTTGGATCCACGACTCTTTCTTGCTGGAGCTGATCCATCATCGCTTTTGCGACTTGATCGCCAGCTCGTCCCCAGATGTCCACTACCTTGTTGTAACGTTCGCCCACCGTGACGAGACCAGAGGTGTACTGCTTCTCGATTTCCTTGACCTCGGCCTCGGCAGCCTCGATGATGCTCTGCTTCTGAGGCGGGACCAGCATGTCATCAATGGAGATGGAAATGCCTCCGCGAGTAGCAAGGCGAAAACCCGTCTGCATCAATTTATCCGCAAAAATCACGGTTTCTTTCAGTCCGCAACGCCGGAAACTCTCATCGATGAGCTTGGAGATTTCTTTTTTCTTGAGCGGCTTGTCAATAATCCTGAATGGCAGACCTTTGGGAAGAATCTCCGAAAGCAGCGCTCGTCCAGCGGTTGTCGAATAGCGCGTCAATTTCTCGATCCAAGCGTCACCATTACGCTCATACTCACGAATACGGACCGAGATGCGTGCATGCAGATCGACCTGACGCAGATCTACTGCCCTAGACACTTCAGCGATGTCGGCAAAACTCATTCCCGTTCCACGCGCTGCAGCATTCTCCCGCGTCGCATAATAGAGACCGAGCACCACATCCTGTGAAGGCACGATGATCGGTGCCCCGTTGGCAGGCGACAGAATATTGTTCGAGGACAGCATCAGTACGCGCGCTTCCACCTGCGCCTCGAGCGATAGAGGAACGTGGACAGCCATTTGGTCGCCGTCGAAGTCGGCGTTGAAAGCAGTACATACCAGCGGATGAAGCTGGATCGCCTTACCTTCGATCAGCACCGGTTCGAATGCCTGAATGCCCAACCGGTGCAGTGTCGGTGCACGGTTGAGTAGAACGGGATGCTCACGGATGACCTCTTCGAGAATATCCCAAACGACCGGAGTTTCGTTTTCGACTTCTTTTTTGGCAGCCTTGATCGTGCTGGCGATACCCATCTTTTCGAGCCTTTCGAAAATGAAAGGTTTGAAAAGTTCGAGCGCCATCTTTTTCGGTAGCCCGCACTGGTGCAGCTTGAGCTGTGGGCCGACCACGATCACCGAGCGTCCGGAATAGTCCACACGCTTACCCAGAAGGTTTTGGCGGAAGCGGCCGCCTTTACCTTTGATCATATCGGCTAACGATTTGAGCGGACGTTTGTTGGCGCCGGTCATTGCCTTACCCCGGCGGCCATTGTCGAGCAGTGAATCGACAGCCTCTTGCAGCATGCGCTTTTCATTGCGCACGATGATGTCCGGCGCCTTCAATTCAAGCAGACGCTTCAGGCGGTTGTTACGATTGATGACACGACGATACAGGTCATTGAGATCCGAGGTCGCGAAACGTCCACCGTCCAGCGGGACCAATGGCCGCAAATCCGGCGGCAGGACGGGCAGCACGTCGAGGATCATCCATTCCGGTTTGATGCCGGACTGCTGGAAAGCTTCGAGGATTTTCAGGCGCTTGGCGAATTTCTTGATTTTCGCTTCGGACTCGGTCGCCTCCAGCTCGCGGCGCAAGGTTTCTATTTCGTGGGCCAGATCGAGGGTGCGCAGCAATTCACGCACGCCTTCGGCACCCATCATGGCAGTAAATTCGTCGCCATATTCCTCGACCTTGGCCAAGTAGTCGTCCTCACTCAGCAATTGCCCGCGGGTGAGGGGCGTCATGCCTGGGTCGACGACCACGTAAGCCTCGAAGTAGAGAACGCGCTCGATATCGCGCAGCGTCATGTCGAGCACCATCCCGAGCCGGCTCGGCAGACTCTTCAAGAACCAGATATGGGCGACTGGTGAAGCCAGTTCGATGTGCCCCATACGTTCGCGGCGCACTTTAGCCTGGGTTACCTCGACACCACATTTTTCACAGATCACACCACGATGCTTGAGCCGCTTGTATTTTCCACACAGGCACTCATAATCCTTGACGGGGCCGAAGATCTTGGCGCAGAACAAACCATCGCGCTCCGGCTTGAAGGTCCGGTAGTTGATGGTTTCCGGCTTTTTCACTTCACCATACGACCAGCTGCGGATTTTTTCGGGCGATGCCAGGCTGATGGTGATCGCGTCGAACTCCTCCTCCGGCGTGACTTGCTTGAACAGATCGAGCAATGCTTTCATGGGTTAACTCCTGTCGCGGGTCGAAGGTGATCAGTAACGTTCAAGGTCGATATCGATCGCCAGAGAGCGAATTTCCTTCACCAGGACATTGAAGGATTCCGGCATGCCGGCGTCAATTTTGTGTTCGCCCTTGACGATGTTTTCATAAACCTTGGTGCGACCGGTGACGTCATCCGACTTCACGGTCAGCATTTCTTGTAGCGTATAGGCAGCGCCATAGGCCTCCAGCGCCCACACTTCCATTTCACCAAAGCGCTGACCACCGAACTGTGCCTTACCACCGAGCGGCTGCTGGGTGACCAGGCTATAGGGGCCGGTTGAACGGGCATGCATCTTGTCGTCGACCAGGTGATGCAGCTTGAGGACGTGCATGTAACCGACAGTGACTGGGCGCTCGAATGCTTCGCCGGTGCGACCGTCATAGAGGCGGGCTTGTGTTTTCGTCTCTGTCAGGCTGAGGGACTTGGCAACCTCGTCCGGGTAGGCGAGATCGAGCATGGCACGAATTTCCTCTTCCTTGCAGCCATCGAAGACAGGGGTCGCAAAAGGCACCCCGCTCTTCAGATTGTTTGCCAGTTCGAGAATTTCATCATCGTTCATGCTACCAATCCCCACATCACGTCCGGAAACGTCATAGATCTGCTTGAGGATTTTGCGCACTTCTGCTGCCGTGGCCTGACGTTGCAGCATGGAGTTGATCCTGTCGCCAAGCCCTTTGGCGGCCCACCCCAAATGGACTTCGAGAATCTGGCCGATGTTCATCCGCGAGGGCACACCGAGGGGATTGAGCACGATGTCAACTGGAGTGCCATCCTCCATGTAAGGCATGTCTTCGACCGGTACGATGCGGGAAACAACACCCTTGTTGCCATGCCGCCCGGCCATTTTGTCGCCTGGCTGCAATCTGCGCTTGACCGCCAGATAGACCTTGACCATTTTTTGGACCCCCGGCGGAAGTTCATCGCCTTGCGTCAGCTTTTTCTTCTTGGCTTCATAGGCAATGTCGAAATCCTTGCGTGTCTGCTCCAGGCTGTCACGCAGACTCTCGAGTTGTTGCTGTGCTTCTTCGTCCGCCAGACTGATGTCGAACCAATGATAATGCTCGAGACCAGCCAGATAATCCTTGGTGATCTTGGTTCCCTTGGCTAATTTTTTCGGACCCTTGTTCGCGACCCTGCCAACCAGCAGCCGCTCGATCCGTGCAAAGGTATCGCGCTCGACGATGCGCATCTGATCAGCCAGGTCGAGCTTGTAGCTCTTCAACTGGTCATCGATGATCGATTGGGCTCGCTTGTCGCGCTCAATGCCCTCGCGCGTAAAGACTTGGACATCGATCACGGTGCCGGCCATCCCGGACGGCACGCGTAGGCTGGTGTCCTTCACATCGGAAGCCTTCTCGCCAAAGATGGCACGTAGCAGCTTCTCTTCGGGGGTGAGCTGCGTTTCTCCTTTCGGCGTCACCTTGCCGACCAGAACATCACCCGCCTCGACTTCGGCGCCGATGTACACGATACCGGAATCGTCCAGGCGCGACAGTTGTGCCTCTCCCAAAGTAGCAATGTCGCGGGTGATTTCCTCCGGACCCAATTTCGTATCGCGGGCTACGACCGTGAGTTCCTCGATATGAATCGATGTGAAGCGGTCTTCGGCCACCACCCGCTCGGAAATCAAGATCGAGTCCTCGAAGTTGTAGCCATTCCATGGCATGAAAGCCACGAGCATGTTCTGACCGAGCGCCAGTTCGCCGAGGTCGGTGGAAGCTCCATCTGCGACCACATCACCCTTTTCGATGACGTCGCCTACTTTGACGATCGGCCGCTGGTTGATGTTGGTGTTCTGATTGGAGCGGGTGTATTTGATCAGGTTGTAAATATCGACCCCTACCTCGCCGGGAACCGTTTCTTCGTCATTGACACGAACGACGATCCGGTTGGCATCGACGTAATCGACCACACCGCCGCGCAATGCCTGTACCGCGGTACCCGAATCGACCGCCACGGTACGTTCCAGACCTGTACCGACGAGGGGCTTTTCCGGCCGCAGGCAAGGCACTGCCTGGCGCTGCATGTTGGCGCCCATCAAAGCTCGGTTTGCATCGTCGTGTTCGAGGAACGGGATCAACGACGCGGCCACGGAGACGATCTGCCCTGGCGCAACGTCCATGTACTGGACCTCCGATGCTTCCTTGAGCTCGAATTCGCCCTTGTAACGGCAAGAAACCAGCTCGTCGAGGAGTCGGCCATCCTTGTCGAGTTGCGCATTGGCCTGCGCAATGACGTACTTGCCTTCCTCGATGGCAGAGAGATATTCGATCTCGCTCGTCACTCGCCCGTCGACAACCTTGCGATAAGGGGTTTCCAGGAAACCATATTCGTTCGTGCGAGCATACAAAGCCAGCGAATTGATCAGACCGATGTTCGGTCCCTCTGGTGTCTCGATCGGACAAACACGACCATAGTGGGTCGGATGCACATCGCGCACCTCGAAGCCTGCCCGCTCGCGCGTCAAACCACCGGGACCGAGTGCCGAAACGCGTCGCTTATGAGTGATCTCGGAGAGCGGGTTGGTCTGATCCATGAACTGGGACAGCTGGCTCGAACCGAAGAACTCCTTGATCGCCGCGCTGATCGGCTTGGCGTTGATCAAATCGTGCGGCATCAGGTTTTCGGATTCGGCCTGGTTCAACCTTTCCTTGACCGCGCGCTCGACCCGTACCAAACCGGCACGGAACTGGTTCTCGGCAAGCTCACCAACCGAACGGACACGCCGGTTGCCCAGGTGATCGATGTCATCGACCTCACCGCGGCCATTGCGCAATTCGATGAGAATGCGCACGACATCGATGATGTCTTGATTGGAAAGCACGCTGGATCCAGTAACCTCTTCGCGACCCACGCGACGGTTGAATTTCATGCGGCCAACGGCCGAAAGGTCATAGCGCTCTTCGGAGAAAAACAGACCATGGAAGAGAGATTCGACGGCATCTTCCGTGGGGGGTTCGCCAGGCCGCATCATGCGATAGATTGCCACCCGCGCCGCCCACTGATCGGCGGTTTCATCGATACGCAGCGTCTGGGAAATGTACGGGCCGCGGTCGAGGTCGTTGATATAGAGAGTTTGCAGAGTCTCTACGCCAGCTTCCAGCAGCTTGGCCAGCAGGCTCTCAGTGATCTCGTCGTTGGCGTTGGCCAGGATTTCTCCCGTCGTCGGATCGACGATGTTCTGAGCCACCACCCGGCCCAGCAGAAATTCCTCCGGCACGGCGAGTTTTTTGATCCCGGCCTCGGCCAACTCGCGAATATGCTTTGCGGTGATGCGCTTGTCCTTGGCAACCAACACCTTGCCACTTTTGTCATGGATATCGAATTTGGCAATCTCGCCGCGCAGGCGTTCCGGAACCACCTCGAACTGAATGCCTTTTTTCCCGAGATGGAAAGTATCTATTTCGAAGAAGGTCGCCAGGATCTGCTCCGGGGTCATGCCAATCGCCTTGAGCAGGATCGTGGCCGGCATTTTGCGACGGCGGTCGACGCGGAAGTAAAGCAGATCCTTTGGATCGAACTCGAAATCGAGCCAGGAACCACGATAGGGAATGATGCGGGCGGAGAACAGCAGCTTCCCGGAACTATGAGTCTTGCCCTTGTCATGCTCGAAAAATACCCCGGGCGAGCGGTGCAGCTGGGAGACGATGACCCGTTCTGTCCCGTTGATCACGAAGGATCCCGTCGAGGTCATGAGCGGGATTTCACCCATGTACACTTCTTGTTCCTTGACCTCCTTGACCTTCTCGGTACTGCTCTCGCGATCGAGAATCACCAGGCGCACCTTGGCACGCAGCGGGGAAGCGAACGTCAGGCCGCGCTGTTGACATTCCTTGACGTCGAAAGGCGGCTCTCCAAGGCGATACTCGACGAATTCGAGACGCGCGCCGCCTGAATGCGCGACGATCGGGAAGATCGAACGGAAGGCAGCCTGCAGGCCTTGATCCTTGCGTTTCGCAGGCGGGACATCCGCCTGCAAAAACTGTGTATACGATTCCAGCTGGGTCGCCAGCAGGAATGGAACGTTCAATACGTTCGCACGCTTTGCGAAGCTCTTGCGGATACGCTTTTTCTCGGTGTACGAGTAGGCCATGTTCGCTCCGTCTGTCAGGATTCAGGGGGCAGCCAACCGCAGCGAGGGGATGGCTGTTCGCTGAAACCTGTCGGTGACATTCGTTGTGTTCTGGAAATCCAATGCGAAAGGGCTGGCCACCCTGATTGGCGGCCAGCCCATGATGCAAAGGCAATTACTTGATTTCGACCTTCGCGCCAGCGTCTTCCAGCTGCTTCTTGAGCGCCTCGGCATCGGCTTTCGGGATACCTTCCTTGACCGGCTTCGGGGCGCCATCGACGAGGTCCTTGGCTTCCTTGAGGCCGAGACCGGTCGCGGCACGCACGACCTTGATGACTTCGACCTTCTTTTCGCCTGCCGCCTGCAGCACGACGGTGAATTCGGTCTTTTCTTCGGCAGCCGGAGCGGCAGCACCGCCGGCAGCCGGAGCAGCCACGGCGACGGCAGTCGCGGCGGCGGAAACACCGAATTTTTCTTCCATTTCCTTGATCAGTTCGGAAAGCTCCAGAACGGTCATGCCAGCGATGGCATCGAGAATTTCAGCTTTGCTAACAGCCATGATGATGACTCCTGAATGAAAATTGGTTCAATAAAGCGATTACGCAGCCTCTTTGGCGTCGCGCACCGCCGCGAGACCCCGCACGAATTTCGTCGGGATTTCGTTGAGGGTACGGACGAACTGGGCGATCGGTGCCTGCATGGTGCCGAGCAACTTGGCCAGCAACTCGTCGCGGCTGGGCATCGAGGCGAGCGCCTTGACACCTTCCGCATCCATGACGTAATTCGGCATGGCGCCCGCCTTGACGACGAGCTTCGGGTTGCTCTTGCCGAAATCGTGCAACAGCTTCGCTGCCGCTACTGGATCCTTGGAAATCCCATAGATCAGCGGGCCGACCATTTTTTCGGCAAGCCCCTCGAACGGCGTACCAGCGATGGCACGACGCACCAGGGTATTTTTCAGCACACGCAGATACACACCCGCCTTACGTGCATCGGCACGCAGGGCGGTGATATCCCCTACCTCGAGACCACGGTACTCGGCGACGATGATCGACTGAGCACCCGCCACTTCGGCAGATACTTCGGCGACGACCGCCTTCTTGTCTTCAAGATTGAGCCCCACGGTCAACTCCTTTGCAAACTCCGCCAACGGATGCCGATGGCGGCGATACGGCGACCTTCATTCAGGAATCTGCATTCCTGCCTTCGGGTTACGCCATCTGCGCAGGCCGCCGGCGAAACTGCCCGGCAATTAAATTCTTGCGAACACCTGCGGTCTTTGATAACCCGTTGCCCGCGAACCGCCGGACAACGGCCCAAAGTCTTTACACCTGAACCCCCGCCAAAGACGACTGATCGACCCGCACACCAGGCCCCATCGTCGAGGAGACGGAAACCTTCTTCAAATATTGCCCCTTGGCAGCAGCCGGCTTGGCCTTGTTGAGCGCCTCGATCAGTGCAGCCATGTTCTGCTGCAATTGTTCGACTGTGAACGATGCCCGACCGATGGTGCACATCACAATACCAGCCTTGTCGGTACGATACTGCACTTGGCCAGCCTTGGCATTCTTGACGGCGGTAGCGACATCCATGGTCACCGTGCCTACCTTGGGGTTCGGCATCAAGCCGCGCGGACCGAGAATCTGCCCCAGTTGGCCAACGACCTTCATTGCATCCGGCGTGGCGATGCAGACATCGAAATCGATCGTTCCCGACTTTACAGTGGCAGCCAGGTCGTCGAAGCCGACGATGTCCGCACCTGCGGCACGGGCCTCCTCTGCCTTGGCACCCTGCGCGAACACCGCAACGCGCACCGTTTTTCCCGTGCCGGCAGGAAGGACGACGGAGCCGCGCACGACCTGGTCGGATTTCTTCGCATCCACACCCAGATTCACGGCCACGTCAATCGACTCGTTGAACTTTGCCGTCGCATTTTCCTTGACCAGCGACAATGCTTCCGTCAAGGGGTAGCTCTTGCTGCGATCAATCTTGGCACGCAAGGAGCGAACGCGCTTCGAATGCTTCGCCATGTCACACGCCCTCCACGGTAATACCCATACTGCGAGCGGAACCCGCAATGGTACGGATTGCCGCTTCCATATCGGCGGCTGTCAGATCCTTCATCTTGGTTTTCGCGATCTCCTCGGCTTGCGCACGGGTGATCTTGCCGACCTTGTCGGTGTGAGGTTTCGCGGACCCCTTTTGCACGCCGGCCGCCTTCTTGATCAGGACGGTCGCCGGCGGCGTTTTCATGATGAACGTGAATGACTTGTCCGCATAGGCGGTAATCACCACCGGAATCGGCAGGCCCGGCTCCAATCCCTGGGTCTGGGCATTGAAGGCCTTACAGAATTCCATGATGTTGAGGCCGCGCTGACCGAGCGCGGGACCGATCGGCGGCGATGGGTTCGCCTTGCCGGCCGGCACTTGCAGCTTGATGTAGCCGACGATTTTTTTCGCCATGTTGACTTACTCCTGTGAGTGAGTGATAACGCATCGCCGCTTGGCAATGCTCCTCGTGCCGCAGATGAACCGCTGCGGTGCCGGTAATGCTCTATGCTTTTTCGACCTGCGCAAACTCGAGTTCGACCGGGGTGGCACGGCCGAAAATGCTCACCGAAACACGCAAGCGGCTCTTTTCATAATTCACTTCCTCGACCGTACCATTGAAGTCGGTAAACGGCCCCTCTTTGATCCGTACCATCTCGCCGACTTCGAACAGCACCTTGGGACGGGGTTTTTCCACCCCCTCCTGCATCTGCTGCATGATTTTCTCGACTTCCTTTTCGGTGATCGGCGTTGGCTTGGTCGCAGTGCCACCGACGAAACCCGTCACTTTGGGCGTGCTCTTCACCAGATGCCAGGTATCGTCGTTCATTTCCATCTCGACCAACACATAGCCGGGGAAGAACTTGCGTTCGGAAATGCTTTTTTGGCCGCTCTTCATCTCGACCACCTCTTCGACGGGCACGAGAATCTTGCCAAACTTGTCCTGCATCCCGGCGCGCGCGATCCGTTCCGTCAGGGCGCGCTGCACCGATTTTTCAAAGCCCGAATAGGCGTGCACCACGTACCAGCGTTTCGTCATGATTTTTTCCAGCCCAGCACCAGGTCGTAGAGAACCCATTCCAGGGTCTTGTCCGTCAGGAACAGCACCAAGGCCATCATGACCACGAAGCCGAAGACGATCAACGTGGTCTGCACGGTTTCCTTGCGCGTCGGCCAGACGACTTTCTTGGCCTCGACGATTGCTTCCTGGCCAAACACCACGAAGCGCTGCCCCGGCTCGGTAAACCAGGCAACCGCGACACCAGCAGCGACACCGAGCAGAACCGAAAGCACACGCACCACGAGCGCCTGCTCGGCGAGCAGATAAAAGCCTGCGATTCCCGCCACGAGCAGCAACAGCGCCAGGGCAATCTTCAGTTTATCGGCCATTTCCGTCCATCAGCATAATCATCGGGCAAGTGGCAGGGGCAGAGGGAATCGAACCCCCAACCTGCGGTTTTGGAGACCGCCGCTCTGCCAATTGAGCTATACCCCTGCAATAAAGACCACAAAGGGCGGCACCCTGAAAGGCACCGCCCTGAACATCAAATAAACCTTACTCGATGATTTTTGCGACGACGCCGGCGCCGACGGTGCGGCCGCCCTCGCGGATCGCGAAGCGCAGACCTTCTTCCATCGCGATCGGCGCAATCAGCTTCACCGTCATCTGCACGTTGTCCCCAGGCATCACCATCTCAACGCCCGCCGGCAGTTCCACCGCCCCCGTCACGTCCGTGGTGCGGAAGTAAAACTGCGGACGATAGCCGTTGAAGAACGGCGTGTGCCGACCGCCTTCATCCTTCGACAGCACATACACTTCCGCCGTGAAGTGCGTGTGCGGCGTGATCGAGCCCGGTTTGGCCAGCACTTGTCCGCGCTCGACTTCTTCCCGCTTGGTGCCACGCAGCAGCACGCCCACGTTGTCGCCCGCCTGACCTTGGTCGAGCAGCTTGCGGAACATTTCCACGCCGGTACAGGTGGTCTTCTGCGTCGGACGAATGCCGACGATTTCGATTTCATCACCCACTTTGATGACGCCCCGCTCGACCCGACCGGTCACGACGGTACCACGCCCCGAAATCGAGAAGACGTCTTCGATCGGCATCAGGAAGGGTTTGTCAATGGCGCGCTCCGGCGTCGGAATGTAGCTGTCCAGCGCTTCCGCCAGCTTGAGAATCGCCTGCTCGCCCAGCTCGCCCTTGTCGCCTTCCATCGCTTTCAGCGCCGAGCCCTTGATGATCGGGATCTCGTCGCCCGGAAAGTCGTACTTGCTGAGCAGTTCGCGCACTTCCATTTCGACCAGCTCGAGCAGCTCGGGGTCATCGACCATGTCGCACTTGTTCATGAAGACGATGATGTACGGCACGCCCACTTGACGCGCCAGCAGAATGTGCTCGCGGGTCTGCGGCATCGGCCCGTCCGCCGCCGATACAACCAGGATCGCCCCGTCCATCTGCGCCGCACCCGTGATCATGTTCTTCACGTAGTCCGCATGGCCCGGACAATCCACGTGCGCATAGTGACGGTTCGCCGTCTCGTATTCCACATGCGCCGTGTTGATGGTGATGCCCCGCGCCTTCTCTTCCGGCGCCGCATCAATCTCATCATACTTCTTCGCCTCACCACCAAACTTCGACGCCAATATCGTCGTGATCGCCGCCGTCAACGTGGTCTTGCCATGATCCACGTGCCCAATCGTCCCTACATTCACGTGCGGCTTCGTACGCTCAAATTTGCCTTTTGCCATGATCGATCACCCTAAATCAAAAGAAAAAACTTCTGGTGCCCATGGGCAGGATTGAACTGCCGACCTCTCCCTTACCAAGGGAGTGCTCTACCACTGAGCTACATGGGCAAAACCCTGAGCCTGCCTGGAGCGGGTAGCGGGAATCGAACCCGCGTCATCAGCTTGGAAGGCTGAGGTTCTACCATTGAACTACACCCGCCCGCCTGCACTATTGCAACCTTGATCCGATCTGCTGCCTGCTACAGACATTGAACTGGTGGAGGGGGAAGGATTCGAACCTTCGAAGGCTGAGCCGGCAGATTTACAGTCTGCTCCCTTTGACCGCTCGGGAACCCCTCCAGTAAAACGCGGCATTTTGCACGAAAGTTGCCGAGGCTGTCAATGGCAATCCGGTTTCCGATTCACGAAACGTCGTAGTAGCGGCCAGCCGGGACGTAGAGAAACCCCTGCGAAACGCCGCGAGCGGGATGATAGCTCGGCGCCCGGAGCGCAGCGACCGAGACATATCAGATAGATAGGCGAGGGAGCGAGCACCGCGCAACGCAGCAGACCGCCCGCACAGCAAGTTTCGCAGGGGTTTCGTAGAATGAAACGCCATGAACAGGACCGCATCACTTCCAGCCTCTCTGTGCACAGCCTTGATGAGCCGTTTCGGCGCCCGCTTCTCCACCAGCGCCGCCGTGCGGGAGCATCATGGCAAGGATGAATCCGCGCATGCGCCGTTGCCGCCGGATGCCGTGGTGTTCGCCCAATCAACGGCGGAGGTCGCGGCGGCCGTAGCGCTGTGCCATCAGCACCGGGTACCGGTCATCCCTTTCGGCACCGGCACTTCACTGGAAGGCCATCTGCTCGCCGTCAGGGGTGGGGTGAGCATCGATCTTTCCGGGATGAACCGCGTGCTGGCGATCCGGCCAGCGGATCTGGACGCGACCGTCGAGGCCGGCGTGACGCGCAAGGCGCTCAATGCCGCGCTGCATGATACCGGTCTGTTCTTCCCAATCGATCCAGGCGCGGATGCCAGCCTTGGCGGCATGGCGGCGACGCGCGCCTCGGGCACCAATGCGGTGCGCTATGGCACGATGCGCGAAAACGTGCTCGCCGCCACGGTGGTGCTGCCCGACGGGCGTATCATCAAGACCGGCACGCGCGCCAAGAAATCGGCTGCCGGCTATGACCTCACGCGGTTGTTCGTCGGTTCGGAGGGCACGCTAGGCATCATCACCGAGCTGACCGTGCGCCTCTACCCGCTGCCGGAAGCGATCGCCAGCGCAGTCTGCGCGTTTCCCGACATCGCCGCGGCGGTGAATACCGTGATCCAGACCATCCAGCTCGGCATTCCGGTGGCGCGGATCGAACTGCTCGACCGTTTGTCGATCCACGCCATCAACCGCTACAGCAAGACCACGCTGCGCGAGGCGCCGACGCTGTTCTTCGAACTGCACGGCTCGCCGGCCGGTGTAGCCGAGCAGACCGCGGCCCTGCGGACCATCGCCGCCGAGCATGGCGGCATGGATTTCGAATGGGCGAACAAGCCCGAGGAGCGCTCGCGTCTGTGGCAGGCGCGGCACGATGCCTATTACGCTTGTCTGAACCTGCAGCCAGGAGCGCGTTCGCTCACCACCGATGTCTGCGTGCCGATTTCGCGACTGGCCGAGTGCATCGCGGCCACGCGCGCCGACCTCGAGGCCACCGGGCTCACGGCGCCGCTGTTGGGCCATGTCGGCGACGGCAACTTCCATATGCTGATCCTCGTCCGGCCGGATGATGCAGAAGGGTTCGCCAAGGCACAGGCTTTCGCGCAGCGGCTCGCCGAGCGGGCCATTGCGATGGATGGCACCTGCACCGGCGAGCATGGCATCGGTTTGGGGAAAAAGAAGTTCATGGCGCTCGAACATGGTGAAGATGCGCTCGCGGTGATGCGCGCGATCAAGCAGGCGTTCGACCCGTACGATCTGATGAATCCTGGCAAGGTGCTGCCGGACTGATGCGCGACGTTTCGCTCGACGACAAATACACGCTCGAGCGCGGCCGTGCCTATTTGACCGGCATGCAGGCGCTGACGCTGCTGCCGATGTTGCAGCGCCGACGGGATGTGGCCGCCGGGATCAACACTGCCGGCTTCATCTCCGGCTATCGCGGCTCGCCGCTCGGTGGCTATGACCTGGCGCTGTGGCAGGCGAAACGCCATCTCGACCGCCATCACATCGTCTTCCAGCCCGGCGTCAATGAAGAGCTCGCCGCCACGGCGCTGTGGGGCACGCAGCAGACCGGCTTGTTTGCTGGAGCGAAACATGATGGCGTGTTCGGCATCTGGTATGGCAAAGGCCCGGGCGTCGACCGCTGCGGCGATGTGTTCAAGCACGCCAATGGCGCGGGCAGCGCGCGCTACGGCGGCGTCATCGCCATCGCCGGCGATGATCACGCGGCGCGCTCCTCGACGGTGGCCCACCAGTCCGAACAGGCGTTCATCGCCGCGGCGATGCCGATCCTCGCCCCGTCCGGCGTGCAGGATTACCTCGATCTCGGCCTGCACGGCTGGGCGTTATCCCGCTACTCGGGCTGCTGGGTCGGCTTCAAGGCCGTCGCCGATACCATCGAATCCTCCGCGGCCGTCGAGATCGATCCGGAACGCGTCACCATCGTCATTCCCGATGACTTCCCTTTACCTGCCGACGGTCTCAACATTCGCTGGCCGGATGACCGGCTGACGCAGGAAGCGCGGCTGCTCGAAACCAAGCTCGCCGCGGCACAAGCCTATTGCCGGGCGAATGCGCTCAACCGCATCGTCTTCGATGCGCCGCAGGCACGGCTGGGCATCCTCGCTGCGGGCAAGAGCTATCTCGACGTGCGTCAGGCGCTCGACTTGCTCGGCATCGACGCCGAACGCGCCGCCGCACTCGGCCTGCGCGTCATCAAGCTCGGCATGGTCTGGCCACTCGATCCGACACAGATGCGCCGCTTCTGCGCGGGGCTGGAAACCGTGCTCGTCGTCGAGGAAAAGCGCGCGCTGATCGAATCGCAGCTCAAGGAGGCGCTCTATTCCCTGCCACAGCGCCCGCGCATCCTCGGCAAACGGGATGCGGACGATCGGCCATTGTTGCCGTCCGCCGGTGAGCTGACGCCGACGCAGATCGCCCGCATCATCGCAGGCCTCACCGGCGACGATGCGCTCGTGCGCGAACGGCTGGCACAGATCGAAGCCGTCGAGCGTCGTCCCACCCCGACCCTGCCGGCCAAACGCCTGCCCTGGTTCTGCCCCGGCTGCCCGCACAACACGTCGACGCGCGTACCGGAGGGCTCGCGCGCGCTCGCCGGCATCGGTTGCCATTTCATGGTGACCTGGATGAACCGCGCCACCGAGACCTTCGCGCAGATGGGCGGCGAAGGCGCGGCCTGGATCGGCCAGGCGCCCTTTACCGAAACCCGCCATGTGTTCGTCAATATCGGCGACGGCACCTGGTTCCACTCCGGCATCCTCGCACTGCGCGCCGCCGTCGCGGCCAAAGTCAACCTCACCTACAAGATCCTCTACAACGATGCAGTGGCGATGACCGGCGGCCAGCCGGTCGACGGCAGCCTGACCGTGCCACAGATCGCGCAGCAGTTGCGTGCCGAAGGCGTCGGCCACATCGTCGTCGTCACCGATGGCACGCCGCGCAGCTGGCGTCACAGCGAGCTGCCGCATGGCGTGCTGGTGCGCCACCGCGATGAGCTCGACACGGTTCAGAAGGAACTGCGCGATTGCCCTGGCGTCTCGGCGCTGATCTATGACCAGACCTGCGCGGCCGAGAAGCGCCGGCGCCGCAAGCGCGGCAGGCTAGCCGACCCGCCGCTGCGCGTGTTCATCAACGAAGAGGTCTGCGAAGGCTGCGGCGATTGTTCGGTGCAGTCCAATTGCCTCGCCGTCGTGCCGGTCGAGACGCCGCTGGGCACGAAGCGAGCGATCGACCAGTCGGCCTGCAACAAGGACTATTCGTGCCTGAGGGGTTTCTGTCCGAGCTTCGTGACGATCGAGGGAGGCCGGCTGCGCAAGGGCAGCGCGCTCGACATCGAACCTGCCGTTCCGCCAGCGCCGACTTTGGCTGCGACGCCACAGCCCTTCAACATCCTGATCACCGGCGTCGGCGGCACGGGCATCGTCACGCTCGGCGCGCTGATCGGCATGGCGGCGCACCTCGACGGCAAGGGGGTTTCGGTGCTCGACATGACGGGTATCGCGCAGAAGGGCGGCGCGGTGTTCTCGCATGTGCGCCTCTGTGACGACCCCGCAGCGATCCATGCGCCGCGCATCGCCAGCGGCGACGCCGATGTAGTGCTCGGTGCCGACGCGATCGTCGCCGCCTCGCCGGAAGCCTTGTCGAAGATGCGCGCCGGCCGCACACGCGCCGCGATCAATGCGGCGGCGACGCCGACCGCCGAATTCACTGCCAACCCCGAGTGGCGCTTTCCGCTGACGCAGATCGAAGCCGCGCTCGCCACGACGATCGGCAGTGCGGCCTTCGCATCCATCGACGCCACGACATTGGCGACCCGGCTGCTGGGCAATGCGATCACCGCCAACCCCCTGCTGCTCGGTTTCGCCTGGCAGCGCGGGCTGATTCCGGTGAGCAGCGCAGCGCTCGAGCGCGCGATCGAACTCAACGGCACCGATGTGGCGATGAATCTGCGTGCCTTCCGCTGGGGGCGCGTCGTGGCTCATGAGCCGGCCCGTATTGCCGAACTGCTGCCCCGCCGTGCCGTCTCGCCAGCGCCGACTTTTAACACGCTATTGAGCGACCGCATGCAGCGGCTCACCGCCTATCAGGATGCCGCGCTGGCCGAGCGTTACCGGGCCCGCGTCGAGGCGGTGCGCAATCACCCGGCAGCAGACGCAGCGCTCGCGTTGATCGTGGCGCGTAACTACTACAAGCTCTTGGCGGTGAAGGACGAATACGAAGTCGCCCGCCTCTACGCCGAGACCGATTTCCTCGACCGCGTCGCCGCGCAATTCGAGGGCGCTGTCCGCATCCATTTCCATCTCGCGCCGCCGCTTCTGGCACGGCCCGATCCGAACACCGGCATGGTGATTAAGCGCCGCTATGGCTCCTGGATGATGACGGCATTGCGCTGGCTGGCTGGGATGAGGCGGCTGCGCGGCACGCGCTGGGATGTCTTCGCGCACAGCCCGGAACGCCGGCTCGCCCGGCAACTGATCGCGGAGTACGAGGACGATCTCGCGCTGATCCTCGACCACCTCGATGCCGGCAGGCTGCCCGCCGCTCATGCGCTCGCCAATTGGCCGGAACTGGTGCGCGGCTTCGGCCCGGTGCGCGAAAAGTCGGCGCTAGCGGCACGGCAGCAGAGGGAAAACGCCCGTGCGCAATTCCTCGCCTGAACCATCGCCCCTGCGCACGGCAGTGCTCGCGCAGCTCGGTGGTGCTGCCGCGACTTTCCTGTTCGTCGCGGGTCTGAGCCGCATTTCGTCGGCGGATTTCCTGCGCATTCCGCTGCTGATCGCGCTCTTGCAGGGCGGGCTGGCAGCGATGATTGCGCTCAAGCTCCACTCGCCGCGCTGGTGGCTTCCGATCCATCTCGGCTTCATGCCGCTGGGGGTGATCGTGCATGGACTCGACATCGCCCCCGGCTGGTTCCTCGCCGCTTTCGTTCTGCTGCTGCTCGTCTTCTGGCGCACCGATCAGAGCCGCGTACCGCTCTATCTGACCAATGCGGCAACCGCGGCGGCGTTGCTGAAACGATTGCCTGACACGCCCTGTCGCATCCTCGATCTGGGTTGTGGCGATGGCGGCCTGCTGCGCCGGCTGGCGCTGGCCCGACCCGACTGTCTGTTCACCGGCATCGAGCATGCGCCGCTCCCTTGGCTCGTCGCCCGGTTACGCTGCGCGGGCCTTCCCAACGTGACGATCCTGCGGCGTGATTTCTGGAGCGTATCCCTCGGCGGTCATGCCGTGGTGTATGCCTTTCTGTCACCGGCGCCGATGCCAAGGCTCTGGGCCAAGGCGCAACGGGAGATGTCGCCGGGCGCCCTGTTGATCAGCAACAGCTTCGCGGTGCCCGGCCAGCCGGCGGAGGCCACGATCGAAGTCGCCGATCGCCGGAATACGCGGCTGTTTCTCTATCATCCCGTCCCGGACGGATAAGGCCGGCGATTCTGCTGCATTTCCGGCCATCTCCAGTCGCGCCGATCGCGAATAATCCGTTCCGCACACGACGGAATCACGGACATGGCGGACATCATCTGCATCATCGGCAACAAGGGCGGTACCGGCAAGACCACGCTGTCGCACATGCTCTGTCAGGGCCTCGGCCTGCTCGGCCAGCGCTCGGTCTGCGTGCTGACCGACACCCATCGCGAGCCGCTCGACCCGGCCGATCGGCGTTATCTGATCGCCGATGCCCGTTCGCGTGAGGCGCTCGCCAAGGTGACGGAAAAGATCCGCTCACTGAAAGCCTGGCTCGGCGTGATCGACGGCGGCGGCAACCGCACCGAGATGGACCGGCGGCTCTATGGGCTGGCCGATCTGGTGTTGCTGCCGTTCCGCGATTCGCACGAGGACATCCGCACCGTGATCCGCGATCTCGAAATGTTTCCGCGCGCCTACGCGGTGCCGACCCAATGGCCGACCAATGCCTGGCAGCGCGAGGCCGCCGAGAAGGCCGTCGCAGAATTGCTGGCCCCGTATCGCGACCGCATCCTCGAGCCGGTGTTCAGCCTCTCGGCCAGCAAGCTGTTGCTGCAGAAACAGATTCCCGCCAGCCTGCCGACGCCGCTGGCGAATGCCTGTCGCGCCGTCGCCCACCAGGTGATCGATCTGCTTCAGCTGCCCGTAGAGGAGGCCACGCCGGTGCAGGGCATCGCCAGGAACGCGGCGAATGGGCCGCGCCCTGCTGCCGCCGCGGCTTGAGTTTCTTACCAGCGCTCAGTTCCTCAGTTCTTTCCCTGCGCCACGAGCAAGGCCTGCGAGCGGTTGCTCACGCCCAGCGCCTTGAAGATCGCCGAGACGTGGATCTTCACCGTGCCTTCGGTGACGCCGAGCAGTTCGGCGATCTCGCGGTTGGTCTTGCCTTCGGCGAGCAGATCGAGCACGCAGGCCTGGCTCTTCGTCAGGCCATAGCGTTCGGCGACAGTGCGCGCCCGTTTCCTCTTGCCGGACATGCCCCGGTATTCGGGCGGCAGCCAGATCTCGCCTGCCAGCACTTCGCGCAGGGCGCCGAGC
Source organism: Sulfuricystis thermophila (assembly GCF_004323595.1). GTDB lineage: Bacteria > Pseudomonadota > Gammaproteobacteria > Burkholderiales > Rhodocyclaceae > Sulfuricystis > Sulfuricystis thermophila. Next base: position 540,155 of record NZ_AP019373.1, on the reverse strand, counting down.
AGCACGTCCGTGGGGCTCGCTTTCGAGACAAAACCCGCCGCGCCGCCCTTCATCACCTTCGCCACCGTGTCGGCATCGTCGAGCGCCAAAAGGACGACCACCGGAATGTGCGGATAACGCTTGCGCAGCACGCCCAAAAACGCAAGCCCGCCGGTACCCGGCAGCATCAGATCGAGCAGACAAAGGTCGAAATCATCGTTCTGCTCGATGAAGTGCGTCGCCTCGTCGGCATCGCGCGCGCCGAGAATCTCCAGCGGGCTGGCATCGGGCGATTCTTCCAGCGCCTTCAACGCCAGCAACAAGCCTTCGCGCACCAGTGCGTGATCTTCGATGACCAGAATCCGCAACTTGCTCTCCCCGTTCCGATTAAGGTTATCATTGGGTGCGAATCATAAACCCGTCGAGGCCGTCCATGACGAACGCGTCCCATCCGAATTCCGGCGACCCGCTGGAATTCGTCAAGAACCTGTGGAGCAACATGGGCTTTTCGCTGCCGGGCATGGTTGCGCCGACCGTCGATACCGACGAGTTGGCCAAGCGCATCGCCGACCTGAAGGCCGTCGAGGGCTGGCTGAAATCCAACCTGAACCTGTTGCAGATGACCATCCAGGGCCTGGAAATGCAACGCGCCACCCTGATGGCCTTTCAGCAGATGGGGCAGGCCGCGCAGGAGGCCTCCCAAGAAACGGAAAATACCCCAGCGGCCAATCCCTTCCTCGATCCTGCCGCCTGGCAGGCCCCCTGGGAGCTCATGAAAAGCGCCCTTGCGCCAGAGCCGGCAGCTCCGGCAGCCAAACCCGCTCCCGCGAAACCGAAACGCTCACGCAAGAAAAGCCAGCAGGGCGAGCCACAGCGGTAACGTCACCATCCCGACGAGCGTGCTGGCCGAGATCAGCCAGGCCACCCGCGGTCCGTCGCCGCCCATGCGCTGCGCGAGGATGTAGGCCGACGAGGCCGTCGGCAGCGCCGCAAAGACCAGCGCGACATCGAAATGGAGGCCGGCGAGTCCCAATTGCCGGGCGACCCACCAGGCGATGACCGGCATCGCCAGCAATTTCACCGCCAGGAAATAGACCGCTGCGGCACGCCCCTCCCGGCCGATCGCGCCGCGCAGCTTGAGCGCCGCACCGACCGCCAGGAGGCCCAAGGCGATCGCCGCCTCGGCGAGCCGGCCGAGGAACTGGCCGAACGGCGCCGGCACCGGCATCCCGGCGAGATTCCAGGCCAGTGACACCAGCGTCGTCAGAAACAGCGGGTTCTTCGCCAGCTCGCGCCAGACCGAGGTCTCGCCGTGGCGCGCCAGCATGCCCACCGCCGCGAGATTCGCCAACGGCACGAGGCTGCCGACCAAGAGGCCCATCACCGCGATGCCGGCCGCGCCGTGCAGCTTGGCCGCCACCGCCAAACCGATGTAGGAATTGAAGCGGAACGCACACTGGAACTGCGAAGCGAAGGACACCGGCGTGAGCGGAAACATGGGGCGCGCGAGCCAAGCCAGCAGCATCGCGCCCATCATCGCCGCCGCGCCGGTGGCGATCAGCGGCACGGCAGAGAACGTCAGCGGCGTTTTGGTCATCGCATTGAACAACAGCGCCGGAAACAGCACGAAATAGACGAGCTTTTCCAGCCCCGTCCAGAAATGGTCGCCGAGCGCCATCCCGCGTCGCAGCCCGAAACCGAGCAGGATCAACGCGAAATCCGGCAGCAGTGTGAGTGCGGTATCCACGCGATCAAATCACGCCCTGTGCGGAGAGCGCCTCGATTTCCGCATCCATGAAGCCTGCCGCGCGCAACAGTGCCATTCCGTCAGCGCCGACTTTTGGCGCAGGCAGCCGTACGGCAAAATCCACCCCGCTCATCTTCAACGGGGGCGCGAATTGCGGCAGACCCTCGATCGTGCGCAGCATGCCGCGCGCCTGCAACTGTGGATGGGTCATCGCCTCTTCGAAGGTCAGCACCGGCGTGACTCCGCAATCGACCGTCTCGAACAGCGCCGCCCAATGCGCGAGCGGTTGGCTGGCGAACAGCGCTTCGAGCTCGCGCCGGGTGCGCACGCCTGCCTCGCCGCGCGCCAGACCGAACGGTTCGAGCTCGGGCCGGCCCATCGCGGCACAGAAACGTTGCCAGAACTTCGGCTCCAGCGCGCCGACGGCCATGTAACGCCCATCCTGCGTGCGATAGAGCCCGTAGGCCGGCAGCCCACCGTTCAGGTCGTCCGTGCCGCGCGGCAGGGTCCTACCGCGCGCCAGCACCGAGAGCAGCGGGGAATAGGCATGGGCGAAGGTGGCGTCGGTCATCGCCACATCGAGGTAACGCCCCTCGCCGGTGGCGCGGGCGCCGATCACCGCGGCAAGGATGCCCATCACGGCGGTGAGCGCCCCGCCGAGCAGATCGCCGATCTGCAGGTTCGGAATCGCCGGCGCTCCGCCGGCGCTGCCGATCTGGTCGAGCACGCCGGCGGTGGCAAGGTAATTGAGGTCGTGGCCGGCGCGGTCGCGCCAGGGGCCATCCTGCCCGTAGCCGGTGATCGCACAATAGACGATGCGCGGATTGATCGCCCTGACTGCCGTGTAGCCAACGCCGAGTCTGTCCACCACGCCGGGGCGGAAACTCTCGACGATCACATCGGCATCACGCGCCAGGCGCAGGAAGACTTCGACCCCCGCCGGCTGCTTGAGATCGAGCCGCAGGCTGCGTTTGTTGCGATTGACGAGGCGGAAGAAGAAGCTGTCCTCCCCCGGCGCGGCGCCCAGGCCCATCGTGCGCGCGTAGTCGCCGGCACCGGTGTCCTCGATCTTGATCACCTCGGCGCCGAGGTCGGCCAGATGCAGCGTGCACACCGGCCCCGGCAGCAGGCGGGTGAGATCGAGAACCTTCAGGCCGGCGAGCGGCGCGCCAGGGCGATCGGATGCGGTCATCACGCCTCGCGCGCACCCGCCCGGCGTGATGAATCAGAGCGGCTTCTTCGCGGTGATCGCGCCGCGAATCTGGGCCGAGCTATAACCGACGGCCTTGTCGTCGGGATAGAGCTCCTTCAGTTTCTCGGCGACCCCAGGCGCCAGGCGCTCCGGCGTGCCATGACAATTCAGGCAGAGATCCTGGGTCGGCAGCGCCTTCATGTAGCGATAGAACTTCTGGCCGTTTTCCTCGACGATCTCGCCCTTGTCGATGCCGGTCGGCTTCTCGCCGGCGGCGAGGCGACGCTCGAAATCCTCCAAGGTCGCGCGCTCCCAGGCATCCGGCACCGCTTTCGGATTGCGGTTCTTCAGGCTGACGCGCCGGATCTGCCAGCCGAGCTGGGCGGAAAGATTTTTCGCCATCTCGGGCGCCTTCTCGCGACAGACCGAAATCGCGCCGGCATGGCCGCTCTTGTCGATCTCGTCCTGCAGCACTTCGAGCAGCTTCGGCACCATCTTGGCCGGAATGCCGCGTGCTTCCTGCAGCAGTTGTGCCTCGTCGGCCCTGACGCCGCCAGCGATGGCCAGCCCGGCAGCCAGCAACATCAGGATCATCCGTTTTTGCTTCATGGTCTCCTCCGGTCGGGTTGCGGAGACATGAGTCTACTCAAATTTGCGCTCGTCACTGATCACTTTGCCGTCGTTCGGCAGGCTGCCTGATGGGACGAAGCAGACCTCGCCGCGCAGCTTGGTGAGCTCGCGCAGGCTGGCGGCGATGGCGGCGACATCGCCCGCCCCCTCGCAAAGCAACGTCATCGCGTCGCTGGCATCCGGATTGGTGACGACGAGCCGGGCGCGGGTGATGCCCGGATGGCGTTTGACCACCGCGGCGATTTGTTCGGGATGGACGAACATGCCCTTGATCTTGACGGTCTGGTCGGCGCGTCCCAGCCAGCCTCGGATACGCATGTTGGTGCGGCCACAGGGCGAGAGGCCGGGCAGGACGGCGGACAGATCGCCCGTGCCGAAGCGGATCAGCGGATAGGCGATGTTGAAGGTCGTGACGACGACTTCGCCCACTTCGCCTTGCGGCACCGGCTCGCCCGTGCCCGGACGGACGATCTCGACGATCACGTCTTCATCGACCACCAGCCCCTCGCGCGCCGGCGTTTCATAGGCGATGACGCCGAGATCGGCAGTGGCATAGGCCTGAAAGCCTTGGATGCCGCGCGCGGAGAGCGCCTCCCGCACGGCTGGCAGGAAGGCTTCGCCCGAGACCAGCGCCTTGGTGAGCGACGGAATCTTCAGGCCGAGTTCGTCGGCCTTCTCCAGCAGGATGCGCAGGAAACTCGGCGTGCCGACATAGCCATGCGGCTGCAGATCGGCCATCGCCTGCACCTGCTGTTCGGTTTGCCCCACCCCGCCGGGAAAGACCGTGCAGCCCAAGGCCAGCGCGCCGCCTTCGACGATCCAGGCACCGGGCGTCATGTGGTAGGAGAAGCTGTTGTGCACCAGATCGCCGGCACGAAAGCCGGCGGCGAACAGCGCACGGGCCGTGCGCCAGTAGTCAGGCCGGCGGCCTTCCGGTTCGTAGATCGGGCCGGGGGAGGCGAATACGCGCCCCATCTGTCCCCAGCGGGAAGCGACCAGTCCGCCGAAGGGACGCTGCCGTTTCTGCAATTCGATCAGCGCGTGCTTGCGCAGCACGGGCAGCTGCGCCAGCGCCTCGCGTGAGGTGATCGCGGCCGGATCGACATCGCGCAGACTTTCCGCGAACCAGGGCGCATGCGCCTTGGCATGAGCGATCTGTTCCGGCAGGCGCGCCATCAGATCATGTTCGCGCGCTTCCGGATCGCGCGTTTCCAGCGCATCGAAATGTTCGTTCATGCGAGCCAACGTTTGCGGCGACGATAATGTTTGACTTCGCGGAAGCTCTTGCGTCCCTGGCTGGAAAGCCCGAGGTAGAACTCCTTGACGTCCTCGTTGTTCCTCAATTCTTCGGCCCGCCCTTCCATCACCACGCGACCGTTTTCGAGGATGTAGCCGAAATCGGCATAGCGCAGCGCCACCATCGTGTTCTGCTCGGCGAGCAGGAAGCTCACCTTCTCGCGCTGGTTGAGATCGCGCACGATCTCGAAGATCTCCTCGACGATCTGCGGCGCCAGTCCCATCGAGGGCTCGTCGAGCAGGATCATCTCCGGGTCGGCCATCAGCGCGCGGCCGATCGCACACATTTGCTGCTCGCCGCCGGAGGTGTAGCCGGCCTGGGAACTGCGCCGCTGCTTGAGGCGCGGAAAGTATTCATAGACCTTCTCGAGATTGGCCTTCAGCTCGCCACGCGAAATCTGGCGCGTGTAAGCGCCGGTGAGCAGATTTTCCTCGATGGTCAGGTGAGCGAAACAATGACGGCCTTCCATCACCTGGATGACACCGCCCTTGACCAGCTCGTTGGGCGTGAGCTGATCGACGCGGCGGCCCTTGAACTGGATATCGCCCTTGGTCACCTCGCCGCGCTCGGCGGTAAGCAGGTTCGAGATGGCCTTCAAGGTCGTCGTCTTGCCGGCGCCGTTGGCGCCGAGCAATGCGACGATGCCACCCTGGGGCACTTCGAGCGAGACGCCCTTGAGCACGAGGATGACGTGGTCGTAGATGACCTCGATGTTGTTGACGCTGAGATATGCGCTCATGAGGGCTCCAAAAGTCGGCGCTGGCGAGACGGCACCAGCGCCGGTTTCGGTTGCTTATTTTTCCTTGCTGCAATCGCGCGGCGTGATGCCCTTCTCCTTGGCATATTTCGCTGCCTCGGCCTGGAACAGCGGGTGGATCAGCGCCTTGTTGCCCTCGATCCAGTCGGTCAGCGCCACCCACTTGGTGCCGTCCCACTGCTGCATCTTCACCTTGCCGGAGCCCTCGTGATTGCTGCAGGAGGTCTTCACCTCGGGCAGTAGCCCCGTCGCGCCGAGCTCTTTCAGGCGTGCTTCGGTGAGGTTGAGGTTCTCCAGACCCCAGCGCACCTGCTCACCGGTCATCGCCTTGCCCTTGCCGAATTTCGCCTGGGCAGTGCGAATCGCCTCGACCGAAACGATCGCCGTGGCGACACCGCGGTTGTAGAGTACGGAGCCGAGCTTCGAGGTGTCCTTCAGGTTGCCCTTGCCGGCGCCATAGACGGTCTTCTCGATGTCGGCGATCAGCGGCACGTTCTTGCCGGCCACGTTCATCGTCGCCGACATATAGCCCTTGGCGGCATCACCCGCCGGCACCGTATCCTCTTCGGAACCCGCCCACCACGAACCGATCATCTTCTCACGCGGGAAACCCATCTTCTGCGCGGTCTTGATCGCGGTCATGTTCATCACGCCCCAGCCCCACATGATCACGTAGTCAGGCTTTTCCTGGCGAATGCGCTGCCATTGCGCGCCCTGCTCGTTGCCGGGGTGAGGCACCGGAATCTCGATCAGCTCGAACTTGCCGAGCTTCGACTCGGCTTCCAGCGCAACGATCGGCTCTTTGCCATAGGCGGAATCGTGATAGAGGTAGACGATCTTCTTGCCGGCGAGGCTGCCGCCATTCTTGTCCTTGAGGAACTTGATGATTGCCGAGGCCTGCATCTGGTAGGTGGTTACCAGCGGGAAGGCCCAGGGAAAGACCGAACCATCGACGGCCGCCGTCAGGCCATAGCCCATCATCACCAGCGGCAGCTTGTCGGCCGCGGTCTTGTCCACGAGCGCGTAGGAAATGCCCGTCGACAGCGGATGGAGCGGCCCCGGCGCCTTGGCAGCCTTCGATTTCAGGCGCTCGTAGCATTCCACCCCCTTGGCGTTGTTGTACTCGGTTTCGCATTCTTCCCAAGTCATCATCACGCCATTGACGCCACCCTTCATATTGACGTAGTTCAGGTAATCGATGAAACCACCGAACAGCGAGGCGCCGTTGGCGCCATAAGGGCCGACGCGATAGGACAGGATGGGGAAAAACTGCTCTTCGGCTGCCTGGGCGGCAGGCACGGCCGCCGCGAAGCAGGCGACCGCAACCGAGGTGGCGAGGGTGAGTTGCTTGAAGCGTTTGATCATTTGAGTCTCCTCTTCGTGGTTGTAATGCATCAATGCGGGAACGGCCACAGCCGCAGCTTCTCCTTGCCGATCTGCCAGAGCCGCGCCAGACCATGCGGCTCGACGATCAGGAAGAACATGATCAGCGCCCCGAACACCATCAGCTGGATGTGCGAGACCGTCGCACCGTCGAATGGCAGGTGCAAGAGGGCAGACAGCCAGGGCAGCACGATGTCGAGAAAGATCGGCACCAGCAGGATGAAGGCTGCGCCGAGGAAGCTGCCGAGGATGCTGCCGACGCCGCCGACGATGATCATGAACAGGATCTTGAAGGAAAGATCGAGCGAGAAGCCGTCGGGCTCGACCGAGCCGAGATAACAGAAGGCATAGAGCGCGCCGGCCACCCCGCAATAGAAGGAGCTCACCGCGAAGGCGAGGAGCTTGGTGCGCATCAGCCGGATGCCGATCACCTCGGCGGCGACATCCATGTCGCGCACCGCCATCCAGGCGCGGCCGGTGGTCGAGCGCACCATGTTCTTCGCTGCCAACGCGAGCAGCGCGACGATCGTCAGCACCAAGAGATAGCGGCTCTGGGGCGTATCGAAGGTGAAGCCGAGGATCTCCACGTTCGGCACCGAGATCACGCCCGAGGCCGAATTGTTCGACAGATAAGGAAACTTGGTCAGGCACCAGACGATGAAGAACTGTGCGGCCAGTGTCGCCACCGCGAGATAGAAGCCCTTGATGCGCAAGGAGGGCAAACCGAACAGGATGCCCACTCCCGCCGCCGTAAGCCCGGCGAGGATGAAGGAGAGCAGCACCGGCATGCCCTCGATGCGCACCTGAAAGTTGTAGGCCGCATAAGCACCGACCGCCATGAAGGCGGCAGAACCGAGCGAGAGCTGTCCCGCATAACCGGTGAGGATGTTCAAGCCCAGCGCGGCGAGCGAGAAGATCAGGAAGGGGATCAGGATCGCGTTGAACCAGTAGTTGCCGGCGGTGAGCGGCACGACGACGAAAGCAAGCGCCAGCAGGATGCCGATGCCGATGCGATCCTGGCGGATCGGGAAGATCTGCTGGTCGGCGGCGTAGCTGGTCTTGAATTGTCCGGTTTCTCGGTAAATCATCTGTCACACCCGGTCGATGTGCTTCTCCCCGAACAAGCCTTCGGGGCGAACCAACAAGAACAATAGCGCCATCACATAAGGGAACCAGCCCTCGATGCCGCCGAAGTTGCCGCCGAACCAACCCGCCAGCACCGGCGGGATGTAGATCTCGGCCAGTTTTTCGGCAGCGCCGATGATCAGCCCGCCGACGATCGCGCCCGGCACCGAGGTGAAGCCGCCGAGGATCAGCACCGGCAGGGCCTTCAAAGCCGTGAAGGTCAGCGCGAACTGCACGCCGTTTCTCGCCCCCCACAGCATGCCCGCCACCAGCGCGACGAAGCCGGCCACCGCCCACACCAGCGCCCAGATGTGCTGCAGCGGGATGCCGATCGACAGCGCGGCCTGGTGATCGTCGGCCACCGCCCTGAGCGCCCGGCCGACGCGCGTGTATTGGAAGAATACGGCCAGCAGCGCCACCAGCGCGAGCGCGAGGCCCGAGGCGAACAGATCGAACTTGCTGATCACCATGTTCCAGTTGTCGAGGATCCAGGGAATCGGCTCATCGACGAGACCGATGTCGAGTGGGCGGACTTCGTTGCCCCAGAGCATCGGCGCCAGACCCTCGATGAAGAAAGACAGGCCGATGGTGGCCATGAACAGTGCGATTGGCGGCTGATTGACCATCTTGCGCAGCACGAACTTTTCGGTGGCGATGCCCAGCAGCGTCATGATGCCGAAAGCGAGAATGAAGGCCAGCCAGAACGGTGCGCCTTTCTCCATGCAGCCGACCAGCGAAAGCGCCGCGAAAAAGACCATCGCGCCCTGGGCGAAGTTGAGCACGCCCGAGGCCTTGAAGATCAGCACGAAGCCCAATGCCACCAGCGAATACATCACGCCGGAGAGCAGGCCGCCGATCAGGACTTCGAGGAAGAATTGCATCTCTTGCGTCTCCTCAATGCTGCGTGCCGAGGTAGGCCGCGATGACCTCGGGATCGTTCTTCACTTCGTCGGGCACGCCGTCGGCGATCTTCCTGCCGTAATCGAGCACGACGACACGGTCGGAGATGTCCATCACCACGCCCATGTCGTGCTCGATCAGCACGATCGTGGTGCCGAACTGGTCATTGACGTCGAGGATGAAGCGGCACATGTCCTGCTTTTCCTCGACGTTCATGCCGGCCATCGGTTCGTCCAGAAGCAGCATTTTCGGCTCGGCGGCCAGCGCCCGACCCAGCTCGACGCGCTTTTGCAGACCATAAGGCAAGCGGCCGACCGGCGTCTTGCGGATGTGTTCGATCTCGAGGAAGTCGATCACCTCCTCGACCTTCCTGCGGTGTTCCAGCTCCTCGCGACGGGCGGGCCCCCACCAGATGGCATGCTGCAGGAAATTGCACTTCATCTTCAGGTTGCGCCCGGCCATCAGGTTGTCGAGCACGCTCATGCCCTTGAACAGCGCGATGTTCTGAAAGGTGCGCGCGATGCCGGCGGCCGCGGCGGCGTGGGTATCCATGTCCTTGCGGTGCTCGCCGTGGAAGATGATCTCGCCTTGTTGCGGTCGATAGACGCCGTTGATGACGTTGAGCATCGAGCTCTTGCCCGCGCCGTTCGGGCCGATGATGGCGCGGATCTCGTGCTCGCGCACGTCGAAGGAAATGTCGGTGAGCGCCTTGACGCCGCCGAACGACAGCGAGATGTTGCGCAAATCGAGGATGACGTCGCCGATCTGCCGTGCCACTATGCGGCCCTCCCGGAAACTGGTGGAAACACCTTGACATCGCGGATGACGAGATCCGCGGCGACCTTGCCTTTGCGGCCGTCCTCGAATTTGACCTCCGTTTCGATGAACTGCGAGGATTTGCCGCCATAGAGCGCATCGATCAGCAGCGCGTATTTCTCGGCGATGAAGCCACGCCTGACTTTTCTCGTTCTGGTCAGCTCGTCGTCGTCGGGATCGAGCTCCTTGTGCAGGATCAGGAAGCGATGCACCTGGGTGTCCGCCACCATCGCATCATGCGCCAGTTCGGCATTGACCTGTTCGACGCATTCCTGGATCAGCTGATAGACCTCGGGCTTGCCGGCCAGATCGGTATAGCCGGCGTAGGGAATGCCGCGGCGCTCGGCCCAGTTGCCGACCGCCCCCATGTCGATGTTGATGAAGGCGCAGACCATGTCGCGGCCGTTGCCGAAAGCGACGGCCTCCTTGATGTAGGAGAAGAACTTCAGCTTGTTCTCGATGTAGTTGGGTGCGAACATCGCGCCATTGTTGAGTTTGCCGACGTCCTTGGCGCGGTCGATGATCTTCAGATGGCCATCGTCGTCGATAAAACCGGCATCGCCGGTCATGAAGTAGCCCTCGGCGTTGATCGACTCGGCGGTGGCATCCGGCCGCTTGTAATACTCCTTGAGCAGCATCGGCCCCTTGACGAGGATCTCGCCGTTGTCGGCGATCTTGATCTCGACGCCCGGTGCGGGGGGGCCAACCGAATCGAGCTTGATCTGCCGATCCGGCTGCAGGCAGACGTAGGCACAGGTCTCGGTCTGGCCATAGAGCTGTTTCAGGTTGATGCCGATCGAACGGTAGAAGCGAAACAGGTCGGGACCGATCGCCGCACCGGCCGTATAGGCGACGCGGATGCGGCTCATGCCCAACACGTTCCTGAGCGGCCCATAGACGAGCACCTCGCCGAGCGCGTAGAGCAGTCGGTCCTTCATGGACACCGGTTTCCCGTCCAGGATGTCGGCGCCGCAACGCTTGGCGACTCCCATGAAGTAGTGGAACATCTTGCGCTTGATCGCGCCGGCATCCTCCATGCGGATCATCACCTGCGTGAGCAGGTTCTCGAAGACGCGTGGCGGCGCGAAATAGAAAGTCGGGCCGATCTCGCGCATGTCGTTCATCACCGTGTCGCCCGATTCTGGGCAATTCACCGTGAAGCCGGCGACCAGCGCCTGGGCGAAGGAAAACAGGTGGTCGCCGACCCAGGCCATCGGCAGATAGGAGAGCACCTCGTCGGTTTCGCTGAGCCCATCGAAACCGCAGCCGCCGCGCGCCGCGGCGATGAAGGAGGCATGCGTCTGGCACACCCCCTTCGGCTTGCCGGTGGTGCCCGAGGTGTAGAGGATGATCGAGACGTCCTCCGGCCGCCCCAGGGCAATCTCCCCGTCGAGGAAATCCGGCTGATTCTCGTCGTGGATCTTGCCCGCCGCGATCACCTCGTCGAGACCGTGCAGGAAGGCTTGTGTGTAATGACGCATGCCGCGCGGATCGTCATAGACGATGTGCTGCAGCTCGGGGCATTGCGCCTTGATTTCCAGCAGCTTATCGACCTGCTCCTGGTCCTCGACGATCGCGATATGGATGCCGGCGTCCTGCAAGACGAAGGTCATCTCCTGGGCGACGGCGTCCTGGTAGAGCGGCACTGGAATGCCGCCCAGCATCTGCGCGGCGCACATCGCCCAGTAAAGGCGCGGCCGGTTGTCGCCGATGATGGCGAGCCGGTCGCCACGCCTGAAACCCAGCTCGGCCAGGCCGCAGGCCATGCCGCGCACCTCGCGCGCGGCTTGTGCCCAGGTCCAGCTCTGCCAGATGCCGAGATCCTTCTCGCGGATCGCCGGCCGGTCGCCGCGCTCTCGCGCGTGCGCCAGCATGAGGCGCGGGAAGGTATCGAGCCGATCGGGTTCGCCTCCCGATACGCCAACGGTCATGCCAACTCCTCCATCCGATCACGCATCTTCACGCCGCCAGGGGGCGGCTATGCTCGTTTTATCCTGCCAAGCATTCCCCTGGCAAGGTCGATCGTTCCGAATTTGCCCGAACCTTAACTTGGCAGGCCACCTATAATTGTCGCGTGCCTGACAATTCCAGCAAATTCAACGCCTCGCCCACCCTCGACGACGCGATCGCCCTGTCGCGCTGGGCGCGCAACCTCTCGCCCGAGGAGCTCGCACGCGCACGCCAGGGGATGGTCGAGAAGCGCATCCCTGCCGGCGGTTTCATCTGCCGCCAGGGCGAGATGCCGACGTGCTGGATCGGCATCATCGACGGGCTGGCGAAGATGTCCTCCGACTGGGTCACCGGCAAGACAGCTTCCTATGCCGGCATCCCGACCGGCGGCTGGTTCGGCGAAGGCTCGCTCCTCAAACCCGAGCCGCGACGCTACGACGTGATCGCGCTGCGCGATACGCGCATCGCCTGCATGAAGCGCGACACCTTCCATTGGCTGCTCGATCACAGCATCGCCTTCAACCACGCGATCATCGAACAGATCAACGAACGGCTCGGCCAGTTCATCGGCCTCCTGGAATCCGAGCGCCTGCACGATACCGACACGCGCGTCGCACGCAGCATCTCGATCATGTTCAACCCGGTGCTCTATCCCGGCCAGAACGCGACGCTCACCATCTCGCAGGAGGAGCTCGGCCACCTGGCGGGTGTGTCGCGCCAGCGCGTCAACCGCTCGCTCAAGCTGCTCGAAGACGCCGGCTTCCTGCGCGTCGAATACGGCGGCATCACGATCCTCGACCTCGACGGCCTGAGAAGATTCGGCGGCTAAGCGGCGTCGTCCCGCCGCGTTTTCCTTGCGGCGTCGTCCCGCCGCGTTTCCCTTTTGCGTGCCGTCCCGCCAGCGCCGACTTTGCCGAACGGATGTTTGTTATGCTAGAAAATAATGACTACGGTAGCGACGGGAGCAAGGCATGAGCGCGGCAATCAGTTTTTTGCACGGTCGGGTAAGCATCGATCCCGAGATTTGCAACGGTAAGCCGACCATTCGCGGCAAGCGCATTGCGGTGCAGACGATCCTGGAATACTTGGCGGCCGGGGATAGCGAAGAAGAAATACTCGCCCAATATCCCAGTCTTGAGCCGGAAGATATCAAGGCCTGCCTGACCTGCGCGGCCCGCTTGATGAACGAACGCTACGAATTCTCACGGGTTGCCTGATTGGTGCGCTTCCTGATCGATGCCAATCTGCCCTATCGCTGGGATGTATGGCGTGGCGATCGTTTTCAGCATGTTTTCGATCTTGGCGACGATCTGCCGGATCGTGTCATTTGGGAACATGCCCGCCTCAACGACTTGGTCATCGTCACGAAGGACTGTGACTTTTCCGATTGGGTGATGCTTGCCGGACCCCCTCCGCGGGTCGTCCATTTCCGCGTCGGCAATCTGCGGCTATGCGAATTCAGGACACTGGTGGATCGCATCTGGCCGACCGTGGAAGATTTGATCGTCCACCACAAGCTCGTCATCGTTCTACCCGACGCCATCGAAAGCATTGCGTAACGGCTCCCTCACCAAAATCGAACTGCTCGCTCCGGCCCGCACCGCCGAGATCGGCCGTCAGGCGATCCTGCACGGCGCCGATGCCGTCTATATCGGCGGGCCGGCTTTCGGCGCGCGGGAAAAAGCTGCCAACGACATCGCCGACATCGCCGCGCTGGTCGAGTTCGCGCACCGCTTCCATGCGCGCATCTATGTGACGCTGAACACGATCCTGCGCGACGACGAGCTCGAACCCGCGCGCCGCCTGGCGATCGATTGCTGGAATGCGGGCGTCGACGCGCTGATCGTGCAGGACATGGGGCTTCTCGAGCTCGATCTGCCGCCGATCGACCTGCATGCCTCGACGCAGTGCGACATCCGCACGCCGGCGAAAGCCCGCTTCCTCGCCGATGCCGGCTTCTCGCAACTGGTGCTGGCGCGCGAGCTTTCGCTGAGAGAAATCGCCGCGATCCGCGCTGCACTTCCGGAAGACGTCGTCGTCGAACATTTCGTCCATGGCGCGCTGTGCGTGGCCTTCTCCGGTCAGTGCTACATCAGCCACGCGCAAACCGGCAGGAGCGCCAACCGCGGCGACTGCTCGCAGGCCTGCCGGCTGCCCTACACGCTTTTGGACAAGGCTGGCCGCATCGTCGCCTTCGAAAAGCACCTGCTCTCGCTGAAAGACAACGACCAGAGCGCGAATCTGCTGCCACTGATCGAAGCGGGCGTGAGCAGCTTCAAGATCGAGGGACGCTACAAGGATGTCGGCTACGTCAAGAACATCACCGGCCATTACCGCCGGCTGCTCGATGCGATCTTCGAGGCCCATCCCGAGCTCGCGCCGGCCTCGAGCGGCAAGGTGCGGCTCGAATTCGTACCGCATCCCGACAAGACCTTCCATCGCGGTTCGACCGACTACTTCACCCATGGTCGCAGCCAGGATCCGGCACACATTGCGGCTTTCGACACGCCGGCCTTCGTCGGTCTGCCGATCGGCAGGGTGACCGGGGTCGGCATCGACAGTTTCGAGCTCGAAACGAACGAGACGCTCTCGAACGGCGATGGCCTTTCCTGGCTCCATAAGCGGCAGGCGGTCGGCACACAGGCGAACCGGGTGGAGAGAATCGCGCCCGACAGCTGGCGCATCTGGCCGAACGAACCGCTCGACCAGCTGCCGGGATTGAAACCGGGCGTCTACCTCAACCGCAACCGCGACCAGGCGTGGGAGCAGGCGCTGGCGAAAGACTCCGCCGAACGGAAGATCGCCGTCGCTACGCGGCTTAGCGAAACCCCGGATGGCTTCGCGCTGACCTTGACCGACAGCGATGGCATCGCCGCAACGGCAACGCTCACGCACGACAAGCAGCCGGCAGCGCACCCGGAACGTGCCGTCGAGAACCTGAAAGCACAACTGGGACGTCTCGGCAGCACCGACTTCGTGCTGCGCGAGTGCACCGTCGAGTGGCAACAGCCGTGGTTCATCCCGAATTCCGCCGCCAACGGCTTGCGCCGCGCCGCCGTGACCGCACTCGAAGCCGCCCGCCGCAAGGCCTATGTTCGTCCGCTGCGCCGCCCTGCCGTCGAGCCGCCGACGCCCTATCCGGAAACCGCGCTCAGTTATCTTGCCAACGTCTTCAACGGCGCGGCGCGGCGTTTCTACGAAAAGCACGGCGTCAAACTGATCAAAGCCGCCTATGAGGCGCACGAGGAGACCGGCGAGGTCTCATTGATGATCACCAAGCACTGCCTGCGCCACGCCTTCAGCCTCTGCCCACACCAAGCCAAAGGCGTGACCGGCGTGCAGGGCCAAGTGCGCGCCGAACCGATGACGCTGATCCAGGGCAACGAGCGCCTCACACTCACCTTCGATTGCCGCGCCTGCGAAATGCACGTCGTCGGGCGCATCAAACCGCACATCTTGAGAGGGGCTGGAACATGAGCGGACCGACACGCGAATTCTGGAACGAACGCTTCGCCACCGGCAGCATCCCGTGGGATCGCGGCGCGCCGAACCCGCAGCTCTTGAGCTGGCTCGCCGACGGCACGCTCGTTTCAGGCCAGCAGATCGTCGTGCCCGGCTGTGGCCAGGGTTGGGAAGTCGCGGCGCTCGCCGCGGCGGGCCTCGAGGTCACCGGCATCGACTTCGCGCCGGAGGCGCTGACGCTGTGCCAACGGCTCTTGGAGCGCGACGGAAGCCAAGCCCGGCTCATCGATGCCGACGTGCTGCACTGGCAACCGGCGGCGACGGTCGATGCGATCTTCGAGCAGACCTGTCTGTGCGCGCTCTATCCGGACTATTGGACCCACTATGCCGCGCAGCTCCATCGCTGGCTCAGGCCCGGCGGCAAGCTGCTCGCGCTCTTTCTGCAGGCGCCGCGTCCCTCGGCGGCCGAAGGTTTCATCGAAGGCCCGCCCTATCACTGCGACATCAACGCGATGCGCGCGCTGTTTCCGGCAACGCTGTGGCACTGGCCAAAGCCGCCTTACCCGCGTAGCGAAAACCGGCGCATCGAGCGCGAAGAGCTGGCGGTGGTGCTGATCCGCAAGTGAGCGGTGCCGTCCCACCAGCGCCGAGTTTCAGCGTATCGAGCGGTAATCGCCGCTGCGCTCCGGCCGGCTCAATACGATCTGCCACAACTGGCCCTGGCGCGAACGGAAGAAACCGGCGCAGCTCATCAGGTAATACCGCCACATGCGGCGGAAGCGCTCGCCATACTTCGGCGCCAGTGCCGGCCAGGCGCGGTCGAAATTGTCCCACCAGGCCATCAGGGTGCGATCGTAATCCGGCCCGAAATTGTGCCAGTCTTCGAGCACGAAACGGCCGTCGATGGCCCGTGCGATCTCGGCGGCCGAGGGCAGCTTGCCGTTCGGGAAGATGTATTTGTCGATCCACGGATCGGTGTGCGGCGTCGTGCGGTCGATGCCGATGGTATGGAGGAGGAGCAGCCCTTGCGGGGCGAGCGCGCGGCGCGCGACCTCGAAATAGGCCGGATAGTTCTTCGGCCCGACATGCTCGAACATGCCGATCGAAACGATCTTGTCGAACTGGCCGGTGACTTCGCGGTAATCCATCAGCGCGATCGTCACCGGCAGACCGGCGCAGCGCTCGGCCGCGAGCCGCTGCTGTTCCTTCGAGACGGTGATACCGAACACCTCGACACCGTAGTGCGTCGCGGCATAGTGGGCAAAACCGCCCCAGCCGCAGCCGATTTCGAGCACCCGCTCGCCGGGCTCGAGCCCGAGTTTGCGACAGACCAGATCGAGCTTGGCCTGCTGGGCGGCGGCCAGATCCGCGGCATCGCGCCAGTAGGCGCAGGAATAGCTCATCGTCGGATCGAGCATCGCGGCGAAGACGTCGTTGCCGATGTCGTAGTGCTCGACGCCGACCTGGAAGGCCCTCCGCGGCGACTGCAGGTTGAGGAAGCGGTGCCGCAGCATCTCGCCCAGCAGCCGCAGCCGGTTCCAGCCGCCGAGCCGTTCGTCGATGCGGTGTTTGAGCAGACGGTAAAACAGCTCGTCGAGCCGTGCGCAGTCCCACAGGCCGTCCATGTAGGCTTCGCCAAAGCCCAGCGGACCGCGCGTCAGGATCAGCCGATAAACGTCCTCATCATGGACACGGATGTCCCACGGCGCATCGCCGTTGAAGCGCACGCCGGCGATCGCCGCCAGCTCGGCCAGTACGGCCGGCGGGGCGGGGTGGACGGTTTCGGCGCGCCAATCATGCCCGGAACAGGTTTCCATGCATGCCTCCCCATCACCACGAAGAAGTGAGAGCTTGTGAAAAATTCTGCTGCGCGGCCCGCTGGCTGCGTTGCGCGGTGCTCGCTCCCTCGCCTAACTCCGTGTTATGTCTCGGTCGCTGCGCTCCGGGCGCCTTGCCATCAGCCCGCTCGCGACGAATTTTTTCACAAGCTATGAGCAAGCATGTCAACTATGCCCCAGTTCGCCGCCGTGGGCAATCGGGGCGAAAGGACGGGCGTGAAGCTTCGAGTACGGCCGCCCCAGCCGCGAACCATGAGCCAGACGGCCCACCGGTTTCATCTTCTGCAGCGGTATATCGTCACCGTCATCGTCAGGCAAACAGCCAGGGCTGCGCGGTCTTGTGCCTTTGCTCGAAGGCGCGGATCTCGTCGGCGTGCTGCAGCGTCAGGCCGATCTCGTCGAGGCCGTTCAACAGACAGTGCTTGCGGTGCGGCGTGATCTCGAAGGTGAACGAATCGCCGCTGGGCAGGCGCACGGTCTGCGTCTCCAGATCGACGTGCAGGCGATAGCCCGGGGTCGCCTCACATTCGCGGAATAGCCGATCGACGATCTCGTGCGCGGCGACGATCGGCAGGAGGCCGTTCTTGTAGCAGTTGGAGAAGAAGATGTCGGCGAACGACGGGGCGATGATGACACGAAAACCATAATCGGCGATCGCCCACGGGGCGTGTTCGCGGGATGAGCCGCAACCGAAGTTGTCGCGCGCCAGCAGGATCTCCGCGCCCTGGTAGCGCGGCTGGTTGAGGACGAAATCCTTCCTCAGCGGGCGCTTGCTGCAATCCATGCCGGGTTGGCCGACGTCCTCGTAACGCCATTCGTCGAAGAGATACGGCCCGAAGCCGGAACGCTTGATCGACTTCAAAAACTGCTTCGGGATGATCGCGTCGGTGTCGACGTTCGCGCGGTCGAGTGGGCAGACGAGGCCATCGAGGGAGGTGAAGGGCTTCATGAAAAACTCCGGATATCGACGAAGTGGCCGACGATGGCGGCGGCGGCGGCCATCTGCGGACTGACGAGGTGGGTGCGGCCGCCGGCACCCTGGCGGCCTTCGAAATTGCGGTTCGAGGTCGAGGCACAGCGCTCGCCCGGCTCGAGACGGTCGGCATTCATCGCCAGACACATCGAGCAGCCCGGCTCGCGCCATTCGAAACCGGCGTCGATGAAGATCTTGTCCAGCCCCTCGGCCTCGGCCTGGCGTCTGACCTGGCCGGAACCGGGCACCACCAGCACCTGCTTCACGCTGGCGGCCTTCTTCTTGCCGCGCACCACCGCCGCGGCCGCGCGCAGATCCTCAATGCGCGAGTTGGTGCAGCTGCCGATGAACACCTTGTCCACGCCGATCGACTGGATCGGCGTGCCGGCGGTGAGCCCCATGTAGTTCAGGGCGCGTTCGATCGCGGCGCGCTTGACCGGGTCTTGCTCGTCGGCGGGATTGGGTACCCGGCCGCCGACCGGCACCACCTGTTCGGGCGAGGTGCCCCAGGTCACCTGCGGCTCGATGCTTGCGGCGTCGATCGTGACGACGGCGTCGAAATCCGCGTCGGCATCGCTGTGCAGCGTGCGCCAGTAGGCGAGCGCCTGGTCCCACAGCGCGCCTTTCGGCGCGAAGGGCCGCCCTTCGAGATAGGCGAAGGTCTTGTCATCGGGCGCCACGAGCCCGGCGCGCGCGCCGGCTTCGATCGCCATGTTGCAGACGGTCATGCGCCCTTCCATCGACAGATCGCGGATCGCCTCGCCGGCGAATTCCACGGCGAAACCGGTGCCGCCGGCCGTGCCGATCTTGCCGATGATCGCCAGTGCGATGTCCTTTGCCGTGACGCCAGCGCCGACTTTGCCCTTGACCTCGATCAGCATGCGCTTGGACTTCTTCGCCACCAGCGTCTGTGTGGCGAGCACGTGCTCGACCTCGGACGTGCCGATGCCGTGCGCCAGCGCGCCGAAGGCGCCGTGTGTCGAGGTGTGGCTGTCGCCGCAGACGATCGTCATCCCCGGCAGGGTGATGCCGTTTTCCGGGCCGATGACGTGGATGATGCCCTGGTTGGGATGCTTGAACGGGTAATAGACCAGCGCGCCAAAATCATGGATGTTCTGGTCGAGCGTCTCGACCTGCAGGCGCGAAATCGGATCTTCGATGCCGCGCTCCCAGTGATCGGTCGGCGTGTTGTGGTCGGCGGTGGCGACCACGCTTTGCGCCCGCCAGGGCTTGCGGCCGGCCAGACGCAGCCCCTCGAAGGCCTGCGGGCTGGTCACCTCATGCACCAGATGGCGGTCGATGTAGATCAGACAGGTGCCGTCATCCTCCTCGCGGACGACGTGCGAATCCCAGAGTTTGTCGTAGAGCGTCTTGCCAGCCATGTCGTCAGTTTCCTTCCTGGTCCTTGAGCAGCTTGTATTCGAGCGAGTCTACCAGCGCCTGCCACGAAGCGTTGAGGATATCCGTCGACACGCCGACGGTGGTCCAGCGCTCGCGCCCGTCGCTCGATTCGATCAACACGCGCACCTTGGCCGCCGAGGCCTTGTCCGAATCGAGCACCCGCACCTTGTAGTCGGTCAGACGCACCTCGCCGATCGCCGGGTAGAGCCGTTCGAGCGCCTTCCGCGCCGCCTTGTCGAGGGCGTTGACCGGGCCGTCGCCCTCGGCGACGGTGAGCACCTCCTGCTCGCCGACACGCACCTTGATGATCACCGACGAATTCACGTCATTGACGGCAGGCTCGTTGGTGAGCACCTTGAACTCGACCAGCTCGAAGAACGGCCGGTAACGGCCGAGCAGCTTGCGCACGACGAGATCGAAGGAGCTTTCCGCCGCCTCGAACTGGTAGCCCTCGTGTTCGAGCGTCTTGAGCTTGTCGATGATCTTCTTCGTCTCCGGCGAATCCTTGCCGAGCGAAGGGTCGATCGTCTGGAGGCGCGAGAGCAGCGTGCTGCGCCCCGCCACCTCGGACATCAGCACGCGCCGGCTGTTGCCGACCAGCGCCGGATCGATGTGCTCATAGGAGGCCGGTTTCTTCACCACCGCGTCGATGTGCATGCCGCCCTTGTGGGCGAAGGCATGGCTGCCGACGTAGGGGGCCTTGTCAGGAAGCGGCAGGTTGGCGATCTCGCTCACCGCACGCGCGACATTGGTCAGATGCCGCAGCGCCTGATCGGGAATGCACTCGTAGCCGAGCTTGAGCTGCAGGTTGGGAATGATCGAACAGAGATTGGCGTTGCCGCAGCGCTCGCCCAGTCCGTTGATCGTGCCCTGCACCTGGGTCGCGCCGGCCTGCACGGCGCGGATCGAATTCGCCACCGCCATTTCGCCGTCGTTGTGGCAATGGATGCCGATGACGCAGCCGGGAAAGCGCGCGCCGACCGCGCGGGTGATCTCGTAGATCTCCTCGGGAAACGCGCCGCCATTGGTATCGCATAGACAAAGGCAGTCGGCTCCGGCCGCCGCAGCCGCCGCCAGTGTTTTCAACGCGTAATCGGCATGGCTCTTCCAGCCGTCGAAGAAATGCTCGGCATCGAAGACGACGGTCTTGCCGCGCTCCTTCAGGAAGCGCACCGTGTCGGCGATCATCGCCAGGTTTTCGCTCAGCGAAGTGCGCAGCACGTCGCGCACCTGGGCATCCCAGCTCTTGCCGAAGATCGCCACGGCGGCGGTGCCGGCCGCGAGCAGCGACTGGAGGTTCGCATCCTCACCGACCGGGCGACCGGCCTTGCGCGTGGCGCCGAAGGCAATCAGCCGGGCATGCTCGAGCTCGAGCGCCCCGGCGCGGGAGAAGAATTCCAGATCCTTCGGATTCGAGCCGGGATTGCCGGCCTCGATCCAGGCAACACCGAGCGCGTCGAGATGCGCGACGATCTTCAGCTTGTCCTCGACCGAATAGGAAATGCCTTGTGCCTGCGCGCCGTCGCGCAGCGTGGAGTCGTAGATCGAAATCTGTGCCATCGGGATTCGATTGTGCAGTGCCGCATGGATTCTACCGGCACAGCGTGCCGTCCCGCCAGCGCCGACTTTCCGAAACGAGTCGGTGCCCGGCGGGACGTTTTCATTTCCGCCAGCGCCGACTTTCCGAGGTGAGTCGGCGCCCGGCGGGACGTTTTCTTTTCCGCCAGCGCCGAATTTTTCCCGCGATTAGAATGCGGGCAAACAAACACCACATGGAGATGGAGACGAGGACATCATGACGACCAACAAACCCATTCCCGCAACCCTGATCCCCGGCGATGGCATCGGGCCCGAAATCACCGCCGCCACCCTAATGGCGCTCGATGCGCTCGGTGCGCCGTTCGTCTGGGACCGCCAGGTTGCCGGCGCCGCAGGCGTCGCCGCCGTCGGCGACCCGTTGCCGCCGGAATGCGTCAACAGCATCCGCAAGACCAAACTGGCGCTCAAGGGGCCGCTGGAAACGCCGATCGGCGGCGGCTACCGCTCGTCGAACGTGCGCCTGCGTGAGGAATTCAAGCTCTACGCCAATGTCCGGCCCGCGATGACGCTGGTCCCTGGCGGACGTTACGAGAACATCGACCTGGTGCTGGTGCGCGAGAACAACGAAGGCCTCTACATGGGCTACGAGCACTTCATCCCGATCGACGACGATCCGCATGCGGTCGGCATGGCCACCGGTATCAATACACGTCAGGGCTGCCGGCACATCCTGAAATTCGCCTTCGATTACGCGATCCGCAAAGGGCGCAAGAAGGTGACCGTGGTGCACAAAGCCAACATCATGAAGGCACTCACCGGCATCTTCCTTGAAACCGCGCGCCAAATGTACGAGAGCGATTACAAGGGCCAGATCGAATTCGACGAATGCATCGTCGATGCCTGCGCGATGAAGCTGGTGATGAACCCTTGGCAGTTTGACGTGATCGTCACGACCAACCTGTTCGGCGACATCCTCTCCGATGAGATCGCCGGACTGGTCGGCGGCCTGGGCATGGCACCGGGCGCCAACATCGGTGATCATGCGGCGATCTTCGAGGCCGTGCATGGCTCGGCACCGGACATCGCCGGCAAGGGCATCGCCAACCCGATCGCCCTGATGCTCGCGGCAGCGATGATGCTCGACCATGTCGGCCGCCTCGATCTCGGCAACCGGCTGCGTCGCGCCATCAATGCGACCCTCAACGAGGACAAGGTGCGCACCGGCGACCTGGGCGGCAGCGCGACGACACTGGAATTCGCCAGCGCAGTGGCCGAGCGCATCAAGGCAGGCGAATGACCGCCATGCCCGGCGGATAGGGCAAATCATAGCAGCGGTGCCCAGTCCATGCGTCTCACCGATCGGCCGGTCTGGCACCGCTTTTGGACCATCGCCGCCCCTTACTGGCGCCATGAGGAAAAGTGGCGCGCCTGGGGCTTTCTCGTGCTGCTCCTCGCCCTGCTGCTGGCCCAGGCGCGCATCGCCGTGCTGCTCAACGAGCAGACCGGCGAATTCACGTCCGCATTGGCGGCGCATCAGGCGGAACGCTTCTGGGCCGCGATCCGCTATAGCCTGGCACTGCTGGCACTGGCCGTGCCGGCCTATGCGTTTTATTACTATGTGCGCGACAAACTCGGCATTTTCTGGCGACGCTGGCTGACCGACCGTTTTCTCGACAGTTACTTCGCCGCGCGCCACTACTACGCGCTGAATGCCAACAGCGCGATCGACAATCCGGACCAGCGCATCGCCGAGGACATCAACACCTTCACGCAGCGTTCGCTCTACTACCTGCTGATCCTGATCGGCTCCATCATGCAGCTCGTCGCCTTCAGCGTCGTGCTCTGGTCGATCTCGCACAGCCTGGTCTATTTCCTCGTCGGCTACGCAGTATTCGGCACCAGTGTCACGCTCGCCGTGTTCGGCCGCGTCCTTCTCGGCCTGAATTTCCTGCAGCTACGCCGCGAAGCGGATTTCCGTTTTGGTCTGGTGCGTATCCGCGAGAACGCCGAGGCAATCGCCTTCTACCGCGGCGAGGCGCAGGAATCGCAACAGGTACGCCGGCGCTTCGCCGCCCTCTACGAAAACTACAACCGGCTGATCCGCAGCCAGCTGTTCCTCAACCTGTTCCAGTATGCCTTCAGCCTACTGACGATCGTGCTGCCGAGCGCGCTGATCGCCCACGACGTGCTCTCGGGCGAACTCGAAGTCGGCAAGGCGGTACAGGCGAGCGGCGCCTTCGTCGCCGTGCTCACGGCGCTGTCGGTGATCGTCGACAACTTCGAGGGCTTAAGCCGCTTCGCCGCGGGCATCGATCGTCTACACACCTTCGCGCGCGTGCTGGCCGCGCCACCCGGCCATCGGCTGCCTGGCGCCGAACGGATCGAGGTGATCGAAGGCCCGCAGCTGGCGCTCGAACACGTGACATTGCAGACGCCCGGCGGCGAGCGGCTCATCATCGCCGATCTGTCGCTGACGATCGAACCGGGCGCCAGCCTGATGATCGCCGGCGCCAGCGGCATGGGCAAGAGCTCCTTGCTGCGCGCGCTCGCCGGCCTGTGGTGCCGCGGCAGCGGGCGAATCGTCCGCCCGCCGCAGACACAAATGATGTTCCTGCCGCAGCAGCCCTACATGATCCTTGGCAGCCTGCGCCAGCAATTGTCTTACCCGGAGCCCGAGCGTCGTGTCAGCGACAGCGAATTGCTGCGCCTGCTCGAACGCGTACATCTGCCGACGCTCGCCGAGCGCTGCGGCGGGCTGGATGCCGAACGTGATTGGTCAAAGACGCTTTCGATCGGCGAGCAACAACGCATCGCCATTGCTCGCGTGTTGCTGTCACGCCCGCGTTACGCGGTGCTCGACGAGGCGACCAGTGCGCTCGACCCCGACAACGAAGCCGCGCTGTATCAGGAACTGGCGGCGGCCGGCACGACATTGATCAGCGTCAGCCATCGCGACACGCTGCTGCGCTTCCATCGCCGCGTTTTGGAACTGACCGGTGACGGCGATTGGCGGCTGTACGAGACGGTCGCCTAGGCGAGGGTGCCGTCCCGCCAGCGCCGACTTTCCGAAACGAGTCGGCAGCCGGCGGGACGGGTGAGTCACATCGAGCGCCGATACTGCCCGCCGACCTCATAGAGCGCCGCGGAAATCTGCCCCAGCGAGCACACGCGCACGGCATCCATCAACACCTCGAACACATTGCCGTTGTCGATCACGGTCTGCTTGAGGCGTGCCAGCATCGGCCCCGACTCCGCGGCATGACGAGCCTGAAAAGCACGCAGGCGCTCGATCTGCGAGCGCTTTTCTTCCTCGGTCGAGCGGGCGAGCTCGAGTTTTTCCGGAATCGGGTCACCATGCGGATTGCGGAAGGTATTGACCCCGATGATCGGATGCGAGCCGTCGTGCTTCTTCTGCTCGTAGTAGAGCGATTCTTCCTGGATCTTGCCGCGCTGATAACCCGTTTCCATGGCGCCGAGCACGCCGCCGCGCTCGGCGAGCGCCTCGAATTCCTTGAGCACCGCCTCCTCGACCAGATCGGTGAGCTCCTCGATGACGAAGCTGCCCTGATTGGGATTCTCGTTCTTCGCCAGGCCCCACTCGCGGTTGATGATTAGCTGGATCGCCATCGCCCGGCGCACGCTCTCCTCGGTCGGCGTGGTGATCGCTTCGTCATAGGCATTGGTGTGCAGGCTGTTGCAGTTGTCGTAAATGGCGATCAGCGCCTGCAGCGTGGTGCGGATGTCGTTGAAGGCCATCTCCTGTGCGTGCAGGCTGCGGCCCGAGGTCTGCACGTGGTATTTGAGTTTCTGACTGCGCTCGTTGGCGCCGTACTTGTGCTTCATCGCCACGGCCCAGATGCGCCGGGCGACGCGGCCGATCACCGTGTATTCGGCATCCATGCCGTTCGAGAAGAAGAAGGAGAGGTTGGGCGCGAAGTCGTCGATGTGCATGCCGCGCGCCAGATACGACTCGACGTAGGTGAAGCCGTTGGCGAGCGTGAAGGCGAGCTGGGAGATCGGATTCGCGCCGGCTTCGGCGATGTGATAGCCGGAGATCGACACCGAGTAGAAGTTCCGCACCTGGTTGTGCACGAAGAATTCCTGGATGTCGCCCATCATCTTCAACGCGAACTCGGTCGAGAAGATGCAGGTGTTCTGGCCTTGGTCTTCTTTGAGGATGTCGGCCTGCACCGTGCCGCGCACGGTGGAGAGCACCCACTCGCGGATCTTCTCCGCCTCGTCCTCGGTCGGCTCGCGGCCGTTCTCCAGCCGGAATTTGTCGAGCTGCTGGTCGATCGCGGTGTTGAAGAACATCGCCAGGATGATCGGCGCCGGGCCATTGATGGTCATCGACACCGAGGTCGCCGGATCGCACAGATCGAAGCCGTCGTAGAGCACCTTCATGTCGTCGAGGGTGGCGATCGACACGCCGGAGTTGCCGATCTTGCCGTAGATGTCCGGCCGCTCGTCGGGATCGCAGCCATACAGCGTTACCGAATCGAAGGCGGTAGACAAACGCTTGGCCGGCATGCCCTCGGAGAGTTTCTTGAAACGCCGATTGGTGCGGAAGGCATCGCCCTCGCCGGCGAACATCCGGGTCGGATCCTCGTTCTCACGCTTGAAGGCGAACACCCCGGCGGTATAGGGGAAGCTGCCCGGCACATTCTCCTTCATCAGCCAGCGCAGCCGCTCGCCCTCGTCCTCGAATTTCGGTAGCACCACCTTGCGGATCTTCGTGCCGGAGAGCGTCTCGTGGGTGAGTTTGGTGCGGATTTCCTTGTCGCGAATCTTCACGACATATTCGTCGCCGCCATAGGCCTTGACGGTATCGGGCCACATCTCGAGCAGTTTTTTGGCTTTGGGATCGAACTGGCCATCCTTCCAGGCGATCAGCTCGTCGAAATGGTCCGTCGCTTTGCCGCAGCCGGCGAAAACGGCCTTGGAGAGACGCAGGCTCTGACGCTCGCGCGCGATGGCGACCTGTTCAGCGACATGCGTGTGATAGGCGCGCACGGTGTCGGCAATCTCGGCGAGATAGCGGCTGCGCGCCGCGGGGACGATGGCGCGGCCCGGCGAGGAATGTTTCGTGGTGACCCTGGGCAGCTTGCCAGGCTGGAGCTTGAGCCCTTTGCCGACGAGATGCTCCGCCAAATGCTGGTAGAGCGCCGTCACCCCATCGTCATTGAAGCGCGCGGCCTGGGTGCCGAACACCGGCATGTCCTCGACGCGGGCGGCAAACAGTCCGTGGTTGCGCTGGTATTGCTTGCGCACGTCGCGCAGCGCATCGAGCGCCCCTTTGCGGTCGAACTTGTTGATGGCGACGAAGTCGGCGAAGTCGAGCATGTCGATCTTCTCGAGCTGGCTCGCCGCGCCGAATTCCGGCGTCATCACATACAGCGCGCAATCGACATGCGGCACGATCGCCGCATCGCCCTGGCCGATGCCGGAGGTCTCGACGATGATCAGGTCGAAACCGGAGAGCTTGCAGGCCTTGATCACCTCCGGCAGGGCGGCGGAAATCTCGCTGCCCGCCTCGCGCGTCGCCATCGAGCGCATGAAGATGTGCGGGTGTTCGATCGCGTTCATGCGGATGCGGTCGCCCAAGAGGGCGCCGCCGGTGCGCTTGCGCGACGGGTCGATGGAAATCACGGCAATGCGCAGACGGTCGTCCTGATCGAGCCGGAAGCGGCGAATCAATTCGTCCGTCAAGGAAGACTTGCCTGCGCCACCAGTGCCGGTGATGCCGAGCACCGGCACGGCAGCCACTTCGGCCGCCCGCACGGCTTCAGCAAAAGCCCCCTGAGGATCGTTCTCCAGCTGCGTGATCGCGCGCGCGAGCTTGCGCCGGTCGCCACTCTTCAATTCCGCCAGTGTCACATTACCCGGTAACGCGAAATCGCTTTGCGCCACCACATCGTCGATCATGCCCTGCAAACCCAGCTGCGCGCCGTCCTCGGGCGAGTAGATGCGCGTCACGCCATAAGCGTGCAGCTCGCGGATCTCGTCCGGCACGATCACGCCGCCACCGCCGCCGAACACCTTGATCTCGCCGCCGCCGTTTTGCCGCAACAGATCGATCATGTATTTGAAGAACTCGACATGCCCGCCCTGGTAGGAAGTGACGGCGATGCCCTGCACGTCTTCCTGCAGTGCGGCATTGACGATCTCCTGCACCGAACGGTTGTGGCCGAGATGGATCACCTCGACGCCGGTGGCCTGCAGGATGCGCCGCATGATGTTGATCGCGGCATCGTGACCGTCGAACAGCGCGGCGGCGGTGACGAAGCGCACCTTGTGCTTCGGCTTGTAGGGGGCAAGCTTCGCGGCGATGGCGGGATCGGACATGGCAAGGGCCTCCGGGGCTGGGATTGCAGATTAACGCGTTGCGGCGATTCTGGCTTACGTTGACGTTGACGTCAACGTCACCCGTTGCCTCCGAAGCCGCCATTCCTCGATCAGCGCGTAGAGCGCCGGGATCACGACCAGCGTCAGAAGGGTCGACGAAATCATGCCGCCCACCATCGGCGCGGCGATGCGGCGCATCACCTCCGAGCCGGTGCCGCTGCCCCACATGATCGGCAACAGGCCGGCCATGATCGCCACCACGGTCATCATCTTCGGCCGCACGCGCTCCACCGCCCCGGCCATCACCGCCGCGTAAAGGTCGGCAACCGTCGGCTGCCGTCCCGCCAGCGCCGACTTTTGCTTCGCCGCCGCCCAGGCGTGATCGAGGTAGATCAGCATCACCACGCCGGTCTCGGCGGCCACGCCGGCCAGGGCGATGAAGCCCACCGCGACTGCGACCGAGAGGTTGTAATCGAGTCCCCAGAGCAGCCAGAGGCCGCCGACCAGTGCAAAGGGCACCGAGAGCATCACGATCAGCGTCGGCGCGAGCTGCCGAAAGTTGAGGTAGAGCAGCAGGAAGATGATCAGTAGCGTTGCCGGCACGACGATCTTCAGCCGCTCCAGCGCCCGCTCCATGTACTCGAACTGCCCGCTCCAGGTGACATACGTTCCCGGCGGGAACGACACCTGCTCGGCCACCGCGCGCTGCGCGTCTTTCACATACGAGCCGATGTCGCGCCCCTCGATATCGACGTAGATGTAGGCTGACAGCAGCGCATTTTCGGTGCGGATCGCCGGCGCGCCATTTTCGATGCTCACCTTGGCGACCTGCCCCAGCGGCACCATGACGGGAGGCCCACCCCTCATTTGCGTAGCGTCGGCCATCGCCGGCACCAGCACATGAGCGGCGATCTTCGCGGGGTCGTCGCGCAACTCGCGCGGATAGCGCACGGCCACTCCATAGCGCTCGCGCCCTTCGACGGTGGTCGTCACGCTCTCGCCACCGAGCGCCGTGGCGACGACTTCCTGCAGATCATTGACGAGGATGCCATAGCGCGCCAGCTGCGCCCGGTCTGGCGTGATGTCGAGATACCAGCCACCGGTGATGCGCTCGGCATAGGCGGAGCGGGTGCCGGGTACGGTCTTCACCACCTGCTCGATGCTGCGCGCCAGTGCCTCCATCTCTTTGAGGTCCTTGCCGAATACCTTGATGCCGACCGGCGTGCGGATACCGGTCGAGAGCATGTCGATGCGCGCCTTGATCGGCATCGTCCACGAATTGGCGATCCCGGGAAACTGCAACGCCTTGTCCATCTCGGCGATCAGCGTGTCGAGGGTCATGCCCGGGCGCCATTCCTGCTCGGGCTTGAGGTTGATCACCGTCTCGAACATCTCGAGCGGCGCCGGATCGGTCGCCGTATTGGCGCGGCCGGCCTTACCGATCACCGAGGCCACCTCGGGAAAGCTCTTGATGATCTTGTTCTGCGTTTGCAGCAGCTCGGCCGCCTTGGTCACCGACATCCCCGGCAGGCCGGTCGGCATGTAGAACAGCGTGCCTTCGTTGAGCGTCGGCATGAATTCGCTGCCGAGCTGCCGCACCGGCCAGAGCGAGATCAGCATCACCAAGACCGCAACGAGGATCGTCGTCAGCTTCCAGCGCATCACCAGCGCGATCATCGGCCGGTAGAGCGCGATCAGCAAGCGATTCACCGGGTTTTGCGTCTCGGGCAGGATGCGCCCGCGCACGAACAGCAGCATCAGCACCGGCACCAGCGTCACCGACAGCAGCGCCGCGCCGGCCATCGCGAAGGTCTTGGTCCACGCCAGCGGCGCGAACAGCCGGCCTTCCTGCGCTTCGAGCGTGAATACCGGCAGGAAGGAGACGGTGATGATCAACAGCGAGAAGAACAGCGCCGGGCCGACTTCCTTGCACGCGGCGATCATCGCTTCGCTGCGCGATTCGCCCGGCTCGAGCCGTTCGAGATGCTTGTGCGCATTCTCGATCATCACGATCGCCGCATCGACCATCGCGCCAATGGCGATGGCGATGCCCCCCAGGCTCATGATGTTCGAGTTGATGCCGATGAGGCGCATCGCGATGAAGGCGATCAACACGCCGACGGGCAGCATCAGGATCGCCACCAAGGCGCTGCGCACATGCAGCAGGAAGACGACGCACACGGCGGCCACGATCAGCGCCTCCTCGCTCAGCGTCGCCTGCAGCGTATTGATCGCGCGCTCGATCAGTTCCGAACGGTCATACACTGTCTCGATCGTCACGCCTTCGGGCAGGCCCGCTGCGGCTTCGCGGATCTTCTCCTTGATGTTGCCGATGACTTCGAGCGCGTTCTGGCCATGCCGTGCGACGACGATGCCCGATACCACCTCGCCTTCGCCGTTGAGTTCGGCAAGCCCGCGCCGCTCGTCGGGACCGAGCTCGACGCGTGCGACATCCGAGAGCAGCACCGGCGTGCCCCGGTCCGCTTTCACCACCAGCCGTTCGAGATCGGTCTTGCCCGTGAGGTAACCGCGCCCGCGCACCATGTATTCGGTCTCGGCCAGTTCGACGACACGGCCGCCGACGTCGCGGTTCGAGTTGCGGATCGCGTTGGTGACGGCCGCCAGCGGGATGCCGTAGCCGCGCAGCTTGATGGGGTCGACCACCACCTGGTACTGCTGCTGATAGCCGCCGATGCTTGCCACCTCGGCGACCCCCTGTGCCTTGGTGAGCGGGTAGCGCAGATACCAGTCTTGCAGGGTGCGCAGCTCGGCCAGCGTCCGGTTCGCGCCGAGCACCGCATACTGGAACACCCAGCCCACGCCCGAGGCATCCGGCCCGAGGCTGGGCGACACATTCTGCGGCAGGCGGCCGGCCACCGTGTTGAGGTATTCGAGCACGCGGGAACGCGCCCAGTAGGGGTCGGTGCCGTCCTCGAAGATCACGTAGACGAAGCTTGCGCCGAAGTACGAAAAGCCGCGCACCACCTTCGACTTCGGCACTGCGAGCAGCGCCGTGGTCAGCGGATAGGTGACCTGGTCCTCGACCACCTGCGGCGCCTGGCCGGGGAACTCGGTATAGACGATCACCTGGACGTCGGAGAGATCGGGCAGCGCGTCGAGCGGCGTCTTCAGCAGGGCGTAGCTGCCCGCCAGCACGACGCCCAGCGTGACGAGCAAGACGAGGAACCGGTTGCGCGCCGACCAGTCGATGAGCCGTGAAAGCATTTCAGCGCCTCTCGATCTTCGTGATCACCCACTCGCCGGGCCGCCTTTCGACGAACTCGAAGGCGATGGGCATTCCCGGCTTGAGATTCGCCGCCAGCGCGGCATGGGCGGGCACGAAGCCCATCGTCATCTTCGGCCAGTTCAGACTCGCCACCGGTTCGTGGGAGATCATCAGCGTGCCATCCGCCTCGATGCCATCGAGCGTGCCGACTGCCTGGTGACTGACCGGGGTCTTTGCCTCCCTCATCCCGCCGAGTGCCGCCTTGAGATTGCTTTCCGAATCGATCAGGAAGTTGGCGGCAACCACGACCTGCTCACCTTCCCGGACGCCTTCTATCACCTCGACATAGTCGTCGCTCCTCACGCCCAGCTTCACCTCGCGCGGCTCGAAGCGGCCTTCCGCCAACTGTACGATGACGCGCTGGGAAGTCCCGCCGTCGATCACCGCCGATACCGGCACGGTCAGTGCCGTCCTGTCAGCGCCGACTTTCCCCGCAGGCGTCGTCCCGCCCGCGTCAGCCTTGATATCGACGTTCGCATACATCGCCGGGCGCAATTCGCCGCGCGGATTCGTCAGCTCGATGCGCACCGGCACCGTGCGCGTGGTGGCATCGAGCGTCGGGTAGATGAAGCCGACCCTGCCAGCGAATTCGCGCCCGGGCCAGGCGTCGATCTTCACCGTCACCGGCATG
Source organism: Sulfuricystis thermophila (assembly GCF_004323595.1). GTDB lineage: Bacteria > Pseudomonadota > Gammaproteobacteria > Burkholderiales > Rhodocyclaceae > Sulfuricystis > Sulfuricystis thermophila. The sequence continues at coordinate 508,904 of NZ_AP019373.1, read as the reverse complement.
CCGACCCTCACCGCGGCGATGTCGCGCTCGAAGACATCGGCCAGCACCCAGACCGTGCCGATATCGGCGATCTGGTAGAGCGCCTCGCCGGGCGTGAAGCGCTGCCCTTGCAGCGCTTTCTTCTCGAGCACCACGCCGGCGACGGGCGAACGGTAGATCAGCGTGCGCGTGGGCTCGCCGCCCGCCTTGAGCCGCTCGATCTGCTCCAATGAAATGTCCCAGTTGCGCAGGCGCGCCAAGGCCGCTTCGGCCACCGGACGCAAACTCGATTGCGCCGCGCCGTCGTGCTGGTCGACCGCGCGGGCGGCGATCTGGTATTCGCGTTGCGCCGAGACGAGCTCCGGGCTATAGACCTCGAACAGCGCCTGGCCACGGCCGACCGGCTGGCCGGTGGCATTGACGAAGAGACGCTCGATCCAGCCTTCGAACTTCGGCGCGATGGCATAGACGCGCCGCTCGTCGACCGCGACGCGGCCGACCGCGCGAATCGGACGCGACAGCTTGCGCAGGGCGGCCGCCTCGGTGCGCACGCCGAGCTTCTGCACCTTCGCCGGGCTGATCTTCACCGCGCCCTCAATGCCTTCTTCCTCCCCCTCATACACGGGGATGTAGTCCATGCCCATCGCATCCTTCTTGGGTGTCGGTGAGGTGTCGGGGAGGCCCATCGGATTGCGGTAGTAGAGGATTTTTTTGCCTGACGGCGCCGCAGCGCTCTGCAGTGCCGTACCGTCAGCGCCGACTTTCCGCCCGCCCAGCCAGTAACCGCCCAGGCCGGCGATGACCAGCAGCACGATGATCGCCATGTTCTTCATAGTTCGTCTCCGATCGCACGCTCGATGTCGGCGCGGCGCAGCTCCTGCGTGACGCGCGCGCGCACGAGGTCTTCCTTGGCTTTGCGGATCTGTCGTTGCGCATCCAGCACGGTGGCGAAATCGACCTTGCCGGTTTCATACCCGGCCAGCGCCGATTGCAGCGTGAGTTCGGCCTGTGGCAAGAGGCGCAGGCTCACCAGTTCCTCGACACGGCGCGCGGCATGCAGGGCCGTGAGGTTTTCCTGCAATTCCGCATTCACCTGATTCAGCGCCGCCTCGCGGCGGCTCCTGGCGGCCTCCAACATGCGCTCGGCCTCATGCTCTTGCGCGCGGCGGCTGTCCTGCTGCAGCGGGATGTTGATCTCGAACATCAGATCCCAGCCGGTGACACGGTCGCGTGACTGGATCGCGGCCAGACCGACGCTGACGTCCGGGTAGCGGTTTCTGTAGGTCAGCTCGCGCGCTTTCTCGGCCGCGCTAATGCGCGCCGCCTCGATGGCCAGGCGCGGATTGGCAGCGAGGAGCCGCTCCTGCAGTGCCGCGGCGTCGAGACGTGCGGCCGGCGGCAGGGGACGCAGCCGTTCGGGCGGTAGCAACTTTACTCCGGCGTCTGCGCCGAGCAGGCTCTTCATGCGCGTCGCGGTCTGCGCCTGTTCGCTTTCGAGCTGGACGAGCTCGCTCGCCAGGGCGGTACGTTCGGTCTGTGCGCGGATCACGTCTTGCTGTGGGACCAGCCCGCTGCCATAGCGCGCCAACGCGATCCGCTCGAGCCGTTCGAGCAGATCGAGGTTTTCCCGGCCATAGCGCAGCCGGCTCTGAAGCAAATAGTGCTGCGCGAAGGTCTGCTTGATCTGCCAGGCGAGATTGATCCAGGCAAGCTGGGCGCGCCCTTCCGCTTCGCTGGTGCTGGCTGCGGCGATGTCGCGCTTGAGATCGCGCTTGCCGAACCAGGGCAGGCTTTGCGTCACGGTGTAGCGCGTGCTGCCGACGCGCGCCGGCAGCAGGTTCGGGCCGGCATCGGGCGTGGCGAAGTCGCGCAGTTCGATGCCGAACATCGGATCGGGCAACGCGCCCGCCGCTTCGATGCGCAGGGCGGCAGCGGCCGCCTCGTGACGCATCGCCGCGAATTCGGGATGACGCTCGCGCGCGAAGGCGAGCAGCTGCTCGACACGGCCGCCAAGGGCGACGTCCCCGCCGCGCGCTGCCTCTTCCTGCGCCAGCGCCACCCCGCCGACGGTGAGGCACACCGTCAGCCACAGGGGGAGGGCGCGCATGGCTACTTCGCCCGTTCGAGGCGGGTGATCGTGTAGTTGCCGCCGATGTCCTCGACCCGGAACCGCACCTTGTCGCCGACCGAAACGGCCTTGAGCATTGCCGGCTCCTTGACCTTGAACATCATGGTCATCGGCATCATGCCGAGGTTCTTGATCGGCCCGTGGGCGAGCATGATGCGCTGGGTTGGCGCATCGATCTTCTTGACGATGCCTTCGGACAATTCCTCGGCAGCGGAAACATGGGCGGAAACGAGCAGGCTGGCCGCAGCCAGCAGGGATGCAAGGGATTTCATGACGACCTCCAGACAAAAGTTGAACGAATACCGGCGTTGGCAGGACGGCAGGTCCTGCCTGACTGGGCGTTCAGCGTCTGGGGGGTTGTTGCGGCGGTTCGGGGATGTGGCTGGACATCGCCGGCTGCAGCTTCGGCACCAGGATGCTCGCCGTCAGCGGAGAAGGCGTTGCACTGACAGCCGCCAGCAGAAAGCCAGTGCAGGCGAGATGGCACAGCGTGCAGTTATCACAATCGAGATCGCCCACCTTGGCCGGTGCGACCTGCTCCGCAGCCTGCTCGTGGCAATGCGCCGCGGCCGTGACCGCCTGTTCCGGCGCATGGCGGCAGAACGGCATGGTCACCGCCGCGGCTGCCTGGATCGGCAGCCACAGCGAGATCAGAATCATCAGCAGGCTCTGGATTCGGCGCATGGCAGCCCGATGCTACTTCACTCCTCGTCTTCCTTCAATTGGAACGAAGCCGCCAACTTCTGCTGCACCGGCGGCGGCACCTGCGCGTAGTGCGAGAACTCGATCGTGTAGCTGCCGCGCCCGCCGGTCAGCGACTTCAAGCGCGAGGCATAGTCACCGATCTCGGCGAGCGGCACCTCGCCCATCACCGCGATGCGGCCCGCGCCGCGTGCCGCGGTGCCCGTCACGTGGCCGCGGCGGCTCGACAGGTCGCCGGCGATGTCGCCCATCTGGTCCTCGTCGGCGTGCACTTCGATGCGCACGATCGGTTCGAGCACCACCGGAGCGGCCGCCTGCACGGCGGCGATGGTGGCTTTCTTGCCCGCCTGGACGAAGGCGACCTCCTTGCCATCGACCGGGTGGGTCTTGCCGTCATAGACGATGACGCGCACATCCTCGACCGGAAAGCCCGCGACCACGCCGCCTTCGAGCGCCATGCGCACGCCTTTCTCGACCGCCGGCATGAACACGCCGGGGATCACGCCGCCCTTGACCTGATCGACGAATTCGAAGCCAGCTCCGCGCTCCAGTGGTTCAATTTTCAGATACACCTCGCCGAACTGGCCGGCGCCGCCCGATTGCTTCTTGTGGCGGCAGTGTCCCTCTGCCGGCCGAGTGACCGTCTCGCGGTAGGGAATCTGCGGCGGACGGGTGGCGAGCTCCAGCTTGTATTGCGTCGCCATGCGCTCGAGCTTGGTTTTGAGGTGCATCTCGCCGAGACCGAAGATCACGGTCTCGTGCGTGGTTGGATGACGTTCGACCTTGAAGCAGGGGTCTTCGAGCTCGAGCTTATGGAGGATTTCGAACAGCCGCTGTTCGTCGCCCTTCTTGGTCGTCTCGACGGCCAGGCCCTGCATCGGTTTCGGGAATTCGAGCGGCTTGAGATGAATATGATCCTCGTCGTGCGAGTCGTGCAGGACGCTGTCGAATTCGATTTCCTCGACCTTGGCGATCGCGCCCAGATCGCCCGGCAACAGCTCATCGACCTCGACGTAATCCTTGCCCTGCAACTGGTACAGATGGCCGACCTTGAACGGCTTCTTGCCATCGCCGACGAAAAGCTGCGAATCCTTCCTGATCGTGCCCTGATGGACGCGGAATACGCCCACCTTGCCCATGTAGGGGTCGACGATCACCTTGAAGACGTGGGCCAGCACGTGCTTGTTCGCATCCGGCTCGCGCTGGAACGGCTTGCCATCCTTGTAGAACGGCGGCACGTTGGCCTCGGCAGGATTGGGCGCGAGCGTCGCCAGCACGTGCAACAGTTCGTCTAGCCCCACGCCGGTCTTCGCCGAGACGAACAGCACCGGGATCAGATGACCTTCCCGCAGTGCCTTTTCGAACGGCGCATGAAGCTCGCCAGTCGATGGGTCTTTGCCGTCTTCGAGATAGCGCTCCATCAGGCTCTCATCCTCTTCGACGAGCTGATCGATCAGCTCCCGATGGGCGTGAGCCACCGTATCGATGTCGGCCTCACCCGAGTCGTGTTCCATCACCTCGACGACCTGGCGATGATCGGGCGTGGGCAAATCGAGAAACTTGCAGGCCGGGCCGAAGCGCGCGCGGATGTCGGCCATCAGCCCGGAAAGATCGAGGTTCTCGGCATCGATCTTGTTGACCACGATCATGCAGGCGAGGCCACGCTGCTGGGCGGCACGCATCATGCGCTCGGTCATCAGCTCCACGCCGGTCTGGGCATTGATCACGACGAGCGCCGTATCGACCCCCGCCAAGGCCGCGAGGGCCTGACCGGCGAAATCGGGATAGCCCGGCGTATCGATGAGATGCACATGCACGTCTTCCCAGGCGAAATTGACCAGCGCCGACTGCAGCGAGTGACCGGCGGCCTTTTCCTGCGCATCGTAGTCGCAGACGGTGTTGCCCTTCTCGACGCTGCCGGCGGCCGGAATCACACCGGCACGGGCGAGCAAGGCCTCGGCCAGCGTGGTCTTGCCGGCGCCACCGTGGCCGACGAGGGCGACGGCACGAATCGAAGCGGTATGGAATTTCGGCATCTCTGACTCTCCCTGACGATCGTTATTCGACGGTCACCGACTTGGCGAGATTGCGCGGCTTGTCGACGTCGGTGCCCAGGACCTGTGCCGCATGATAAGCCAACAGCTGCAGGGGCACGACATGCAGTACCGGCGAGAGCAGCCCGTAATGCTCGGGCAGGCGCAGGATGTGCAAACCCGCTTCCTCCTCGACCTGGGAATCGGCATCGGCGAAGACATAGAGCTCGCCGCCGCGCGCCGCGACTTCCTTGAGGTTGGATTTCAGCTTTTCGAGCAGCGCGTCGTTTGGGGCGACGCTCACCACCGGCATTTCCTTATCCACCAAGGCGAGCGGCCCGTGTTTCAACTCGCCGGCCGGATAGGCTTCGGCATGGATGTAGGAGATTTCCTTCAGCTTCAGCGCGCCTTCGAGCGCGATCGGATAATGATGTCCCCGACCGAGGAACAGCGCATGGCGCTTGCCGGCGAAGCGCTGTGCCCAGGCGGCGATCTCGGGCTCCAGGGCCAGCACTTTTTGTACCGCCACCGGCAGATGACGCAGCGAGGCGAGGTAAGCGGCCTCCTGATCCGCCGTCAGCCGGCCGTTTTGCTTGGCCAAGGTTGCAGCGAGCAGGAACAGGCTGACGAGCTGCGTGGTGAACGCCTTGGTCGAGGCCACGCCGATCTCCGGACCGGCGCGTGTCAGGAAACGCAATGCGCATTCGCGCACGATGGCGGACTCCGGCACATTGCAGATTGCCAATGTCTTCGTCATGCCGAGGGACTTGGCATGTCTGATCGAAGCGAGCGTATCGGCCGTCTCGCCCGACTGCGAGATCGCCACGACGAGCTCATCGGGATCGGGCACCGAGACGCGATAGCGGTATTCGCTCGCCACCTCGACGGTGCAGGGAATGCCGGCCAGCTGCTCGATCCAGTAGCGCGCCACGAGGCCGGCGTGGTAGCTCGTGCCGCAGGCGACGATCAACACTGATTTCACGTCGGTGAAGACTTCCGGCGCACTGGCGCCGAACAGGTGGGCCGAGAAAGTCTGCGCGCCGCCGATCAGCTCGAGCGTCGCCGCCAGCGCCTGCGGCTGCTCGAAGATCTCCTTTTGCATGTAGTGGCGGTAATTCCCCAGTTCGACCGCCTCGGCAGAAAGGGTGCTCTCATGCACTGCGCGTTCAACTGCCGTGCCGCCAGCGCCGACGATCCGGTAGCCATCGCGCCGCAATTCGGCGACATCGCCGTCTTCCAGATAGACCATGCGGCGCGTGACCTGCAACAGCGCCGCGGCATCCGAGGCGGCATAGTGGCCATCCGTGCCAATGCCGAGCAGCAGCGGTGCGCCGTGACGGGCCACGACGATGCGGCTGCCCCCCTCACACAGCACCGCAATCGCATAAGCGCCGGTAAGGCGCTGCGTTGCGCGCTGCACCGCCTCGAAGAGGCCGGAGCACGAATCCAACGTTGCCCTGATGAGGTGGGCGATCACCTCGGTGTCGGTATCCGAAGTGAAGGCATAGCCCTTGCCCATGAGTTCCTGTTTGAGCTCGGCGTAGTTCTCGATGATGCCGTTATGGACGACGGCAAGCCCACCTGACACGTGGGGATGGGCATTCTTTTCGCAGGGCACGCCATGCGTTGCCCAGCGCGTGTGGGCGATGCCGATTTCCGCGGTCAGACCCTCGGCCTGGGAGGCGAGCTCACTGACACGGCCGACGCTGCGCACGCGCGTCAGGCCTGGATTGAGTACCGCGAGACCCGCCGAATCGTAGCCGCGGTATTCGAGCTTGCGCAATCCCTCGATGAGCACTGGAACGATGTTGCGATTGGCCACCGCTGCGACGATGCCGCACATGTTTTATTCCTTTTTCTTCTTGACCGGCCGCTTCCAGCCGGGAACCGTCACCTGCTTCGCGCGCGAGAGGGTGAGCTGGTCGGGGGGCGCGTCACGCGTCAAGGTCGTGCCGGCGCCGAGCGTCGCACCACGGCCGACGGTCACCGGCGCGACGAGCTGCGTGTCCGAGCCGATGAAGACGTCGTCCTCGATCACGGTGCGGTGCTTGTTGGCGCCGTCGTAGTTGCAGGTGATCGTGCCGGCGCCGACATTGACGCGGCTGCCCATCGTCGTATCACCGATGTAGGCGAGATGGTTCGCCTTCGAATGGGCAGCGATGGTCGAATTCTTGACCTCGACGAAGTTGCCGATATGCACGTCTTCGGCGAGCACGGTGCCCGGCCGCAAGCGGGCGAAAGGGCCGATGATCGAGTTCGGTCCCACCACGGCATCCTGGATCACGCAGTGGGCATTGATGCGCACGCCATCGTGCAGCTCGACGTGGCCTTCGAAGACGCAATTGACATCGATGAACACATCGCGGCCGCAGATGAGTTCCCCGCGCACGTCGATGCGCTCTGGGTCGGCCAAGGTCACGCCCTGCGCCATCAGGGCTTCGGCGATGTTGCGCTGGTGGATGCGCTCCAAACGTGCCAGCTGGGCTTTGCTGTTGACCCCGTCGGTTTCCCAGCAGTCAGCCGGCTGCGCGGTGACGATCTCGACGCCGTCGGCCACGGCCAAGGCGACGATGTCGGTCAGGTAGTACTCGCCTTGCGCATTGCTGTTCGAGAGTCGTGGCAGCCAGCGCACCAGCGCAGCGCCCGGCGCGACGAGGATGCCGGTATTGACCTCGCGGATCATTCGTTCGGCATCGTCGGCATCCTTCTCCTCGACGATGCGTACGACCTGGCCATCGACACGCACGATACGACCATAGCCATGCGGATCATCGAGCTGCGCGGTGAGCAGCGCAAGCTTGTCGTTTCCAGCCGCGTCGATCAGCCGCTCGAGTGTCGCAGCCCGAATCAGCGGCACATCGCCGTAGAGGACGAGCACTTGTGCCGTGTCACCAGCGCCGACTTTGAGCAGAGGCAGGGCTTGCATCACCGCATGGCCGGTGCCGAGCTGCGGTTCCTGTTTCGCCCACATGAGATCGGGCGCCTCGAGCGCCTCGCGCACGGCCTCGCCGCCATGGCCATAGACCACGCAGATCTGCGCCGGTTCGAGTTGCCGCGCCGTGTCGATGACATGCGCGAGCATCGGCTTGCCGGCGACTGGATGCAGCACCTTCGGCAGCGATGAGTGCATGCGCTTGCCCTGGCCGGCAGCGAGGATGACGACGTCGAGCATCGCGCGCACCCTGGGTCAGCGCGGCAGGAGGCTCGTCCCCATCAGGAACTCGTCGACCGCACGGGCACACTGACGCCCCTCGCGGATCGCCCAGACCACCAGCGACTGGCCGCGCCGCATGTCGCCGGCGGCGAACACCTTGGGCACGCTGGTCGCATAGCAGCCGGGGCCATCGGTGGTCGCCGCCGCATTGCCGCGCGCGTCCTTGGCCACGCCGAAGGCATCAAGCAAGGCCTGCACCGGCTGCGTGAAGCCCATGGCGAGGAAGACGAGATCGGCTTCGATGAAGAACTCGGAACCCGGGATCTCCTTCATCTTGCCGCCGCTCCAGTCGAGACGCACGCACTTGAGCGCCTTGAGTTTCCCCTTCTCGCCGATGAACTCCTTGGTGGCGATCGCCCAGTCGCGCGTGCAGCCTTCCTCATGGGACGATGAGGTGCGCAGCTTGTTCGGCCAATAGGGCCAGGTGAGCAGCTTGTCTTCCCGTTCGGGCGGCTTGGGCAGCAGTTCGATTTGCGTGACACTCGCGGCGCCATGGCGGTTGGAGGTGCCGACGCAGTCGGAACCGGTATCACCGCCGCCGATCACGACGACGCGCTTGCCATGTGCGTTGATCGGATTCTTGCGGCCGCCGCCGACTTCTTTGTTCTGTGGGATCAGGAATTCGAGCGCGAAGTGCACGCCGTCGAGCTCGCGGCCCGGGATCGGTAGATCGCGCGGCGTCTCGGCGCCGCCGGCGAGGATCACCGCATCGAACTCTGCGAGCAGCTCGGCGGGCGCGATGAGCTTCGTCGCATCGCAGGCCACGCCCTTCGGCAGCTTGTCGTCTGCCGCCACCAGCGTTTTCAGGCGGAACTTCACGCCCTCGACCTTGAGCTGCGCGACGCGCCATTCGATCACGCGCTTGTCGAGCTTGAAGTCCGGTATGCCATAACGCATCAGGCCGCCGATGGCATCGTTCTTCTCGAACACCGTCACGTCATGCCCGGCGCGCACCAGCTGCTGAGCGGCAGCCAGCCCCGCCGGGCCGGAGCCGACGATGGCGACCTTCTTGCCGGTCTTGACGGTGGCGATCAGCGGCACGACCCAGCCGTTCTCGCCGGCGCGATCGATGATCGCATGCTCGAGTGACTTGATGCCGACGGGCTTGGCATTGATGTTCAGCGTGCACGCCGCCTCGCAGGGGGCCGGACAAACCCGCCCCGTGACTTCGGGAAAGTTGTTGGTCGAATGCAGGATGTCCAGCGCCGCGCGCCAGTCGCCGCGATACACCGCATCGTTGAAGTCCGGGATGTTGTTGTTCACCGGACAACCGTTGTTGCAGAATGGGATGCCGCAATCCATGCAGCGCGCGCCCTGTACCTTGGCCTGCTCGTCGGTGAGACGGGCGACGAATTCGTGATAGTGCTTCAGGCGCTGATCGACCGGCTCGTAGCCTTCGGAAACGCGCTCGAACTCAAGAAAACCGGTGGGCTTGCCCATTATGCTGCCTCCGCAGGGCCGCCCCAAGAAGGCAGCCAATCAACAAAACTCAAGCGAAAAGAGCCTGCAGTCTCCCACTTTCGCGGGAAGGGGGCTGGGGGGATGGGGGACTTCATGCTGCCTCCGCAGGGCCGCCCCAAGGAGGCAGCCAATCAACGAAATACGAGCGAAGCGAGCTCGCAGTCTCCCCCTTCCTCGGGAAGGGGGCTGGGGGGATGGGGGACTTCATGCTGCCTCCTTCAGCTGCTTGGCCGCCATTTCGGTCAGCGCCCGACGGTATTCATGCGGGAATACCTTGACGAACTTCTCACGGAAAACCGGCCAGTCGGCCAAGACACGTCGCGCCATCTCGCTACCGGTGGCCGCCTGATGCTTCTCGATCAGCGACTTGAGCAGCACCTCGTCGGCGCTGTCGCAATGACGCGTGCCATCGTCAGGCTGTTTTTCTGCCGGCAGGACCTTTTCCAGCTTCACCATCGACAGATTGCAGCGCGCGGCGAAATCGCCATCCTCGTCGAGCACATAGGCGATGCCGCCCGACATGCCAGCGGCGAAGTTGCGCCCGGTGCGGCCCAACACGACCACGGTGCCGCCCGTCATGTACTCGCAGCAATGGTCGCCGGTGCCTTCGACGACAGCGGTCGCGCCCGAGTTGCGCACCGCGAAACGCTCGCCGGCGACGCCGCGGAAGAATACCTCGCCCTCGATCGCGCCATACAGCACGGTGTTGCCGACGATGATGTTCTCGCAGGGCTTGCCGCGGAATTCCTTGGGCGGCTTGACGATGATCCGGCCGCCGCACAGGCCTTTGCCGACATAGTCGTTGGCCTCGCCGGTGAGCTCCAGGGTGATGCCACGCGCCAGGAAAGCGCCAAAGCTCTGCCCGGCCGTGCCCTTCATGCGGATATGGATGGTGTCATCCGGCAAACCGGCATGTCCGTAGCGTTTCGCCACCTCATGAGACAACATCGTGCCCACGGTGCGGTTGCGGTTTTTCACCGCGGTTTCGATGACCACCTTCTTGCCGTGTTCGAGCGCCGGTCGCGCCTTGGCGATCAGCGTGTGATCCAGCGCGCGCTCGATGCCGTGATCCTGTATCTCGCAGTGATGACGGGCCACCTCCGCAGGCATCGCCGGCATGTAGAAGATGCGCGAGAAATCCAGGCCACGCGCTTTCCAGTGATTGATGCCTTTCTTCATATCGAGCAGATCGGCACGACCGATCAGATCGTCGAACTTGCGGATGCCCATTTCGGCCATCAACTGGCGCACTTCTTCGGCGACGAAGAAGAAGTAATTGACGACGTGTTCGGGCTGTCCCGAGAAACGCCTTCTCAGCACCGGATCCTGGGTGGCGACGCCGACCGGGCAGGTGTTGAGGTGGCACTTTCGCATCATGATGCAGCCTTCGACCACCAGCGGCGCGGTGGCGAAGCCGAATTCGTCGGCACCGAGCAGCGCGCCGATGACGACGTCACGGCCGGTCTTCATCTGGCCATCGACCTGTACGCGGATGCGGCCGCGCAGGCGATTGAGCACCAGGGTCTGCTGCGTCTCGGCGAGCCCCAGCTCCCAGGGCGTGCCGGCATGCTTGATCGACGACCAGGGCGAGGCGCCGGTGCCGCCGTCGTGACCGGAAATCACCACATGGTCGGCCTTGGCCTTGGCCACACCGGCAGCCACCGTGCCGACGCCGATTTCCGAGACCAGCTTGACGGAGATATCCGCCTGCGGGTTGGCATTCTTCAGGTCATGGATCAGCTGCGCCAGATCCTCGATCGAATAGATGTCATGGTGCGGCGGTGGCGAAATCAGCTGCACGCCTGGCACCGAGTGGCGCAAAAAGCCGATGTAGTCCGATACCTTGTGACCCGGCAACTGGCCGCCTTCGCCGGGCTTCGCGCCCTGCGCCATCTTGATCTGGATCTGGTCGGAGTTGGCGAGATATTCGGTCGTCACGCCGAAGCGGCCCGAAGCGACCTGCTTGATCGCCGAGCGCAGGCTGTCACCTTCCTTGAGCGGAATGTCGCGCTCGACGCGGTTGGCGCCGATCACCCCGGCGAGCGTCGTCGGGGCGGTGATCTTGGCGAACCGCTTCGGATCCTCGCCGCCCTCGCCGGTGTTGGACTTGCCGCCGATGCGGTTCATCGCGATCGCCAGCGTGCTGTGCGCCTCGGTGGAAATCGAGCCGAGCGACATCGCGCCGGTGGCGAAACGCTTGACGATCTCGCTCGCCGGCTCGACCTCGTCGAGCGGCACGGGCGGGCCAGCCGGCTTGATTTCGAACAGGCCGCGCAGCGTCATCAAACGGCGGCTCTGGTCGTTGATGATTTTTGCATATTCCTGATAGGTCTTGAACTTGCCCGCGCGCGTCGCATGCTGCAGCTTGGCGATCGCGTCGGGCGTCCACATATGCTCTTCGCCGCGCACGCGGAAAGCATATTCGCCGCCGATCTCGAGCGTGTTGGCAAGGAGCGGATCGTTGCCAAACGCGGCGGCATGCGTCGCCAGCGCCTCGCGCGCGACTTCCTTGAGACCGATGCCCTCGATCTTGGTCGGCGTGCCGGTGAAATAGCGGGCGACGAAATCGGAGGACAAGCCCACTGCCTCGAAAATCTGCGCGCCACAGTAGGACTGGTAGGTGGAGATGCCCATCTTCGACATCACCTTCATCAATCCCTTGCCGATCGCCTTGACGAAGTTCTTCTGACAGTCATAGGGCGACGGCTTACCGGGCAGCGTCGGCGCGATCGCCGCCAGGCTTTCGAAGGCGAGCCAGGGATGGATCGCCTCGGCGCCATAGCCGGCGAGCGTCGCGAAATGATGCACCTCGCGGGCAGCGCCGGTTTCGATCACCAGGCCGCAGGAAGTGCGCAAGCCCGTCTTGACGAGGTGCTGATGCACGGCTGAGCAGGCCAGCAGTGCGGGAATCGGTGCACGCTCGGCATCGACGTTGCGATCGGAGAGAATGATCACGCTCGCGCCCTCGCCGATGGCACGCTCGGCCTCGAAACAGACCCGGAACAGGGCATCGCTCATGCCGGCAGGGCCCGCGGCGGCAGGCATGGTGATATCGATCACGCAGGCGCGGAAAGTGCCATTCGTCAAACGGTCGATCTCCTTCAGCCGGGCCATGTCGGCCGGCGTGAGGATGGGCTGCCGCACTTGCAGACGCGGTGCTGGCTCGCTTGCGTCGATCTCGAGCAGATTCGGGCTGGGGCTGACCATCGAGATCAGCGACATGACGATTTCCTCGCGGATCGGGTCGATCGGCGGGTTGGTGACCTGGGCGAAAAGTTGCTTGAAGTAGTTGAACAGTGGCTTGCTGCGGTTCGACAGTACCGGCAGCGGGCTGTCGTTGCCCATCGAGCCGGTGGCTTCCTCGCCCTTCGTTGCCATGGGCTCGAGGATGAACTTGAAATCCTCCTGGGTGTAGCCGAATGCCTGCTGCAAATCGAGCAACGGTGCGGACAGCGCGGTCTCCGCCTCGACTTCGGGCAGATCCTCGAGGTAATGGCGCGACATGTAGAGCCATTCTCGGTAGGGCTTGGCGGTGGCCAACTGGTCCTTGATTTCATCGTCGCCGATGATGCGACCGGCTTCGAGGTCGATCAGCAGCATCTTGCCCGGCTGCAGGCGCCACTTCTTGACGATGCGTTCTTCGGGAATCGGCAGCACGCCGATCTCGGAGGACATGACGACGAGATCGTCATCGGTCACCAGGTATCGCGCCGGCCGCAGGCCGTTGCGATCGAGCGTGGCGCCGATCTGCCGGCCATCCGTGAAGGCCACCGCGGCTGGGCCATCCCAAGGTTCCATCAGCGCCATGTGGTATTCGTAGAAGGCACGCCGATTCTCGTCCATCAGCGGATTGCCGGACCAGGCTTCGGGAATCAGCATCATCATCGCGTGCGCCAGGCTGTAGCCGCCCATCACGAGAAGCTCCAAGGCATTGTCGAAACTGGCGGAATCCGACTGGCCATCGTAGATCAAGGGCCAGATCTTCTGCAGGTCGTCACCGAGCAGCTTCGAGGAAATGCCGTGTTCGCGCGCACGGATGCGGTTCACGTTGCCGCGCAGGGTGTTGATCTCGCCGTTGTGGGCGATCAAGCGGAAAGGATGAGCGAGATCCCACGCCGGGAAGGTGTTGGTCGAGAAGCGCTGATGCACCAGCGCCAGTGCCGTAACCACCCGCTCATCGTTGAGATCGAGGAAATACTGGCCGACCTGATCGGCGAGCAGCATGCCCTTATAGACGATGGTGCGCGTCGACATCGAGGGCACATAGAACATCTTGCCGTCGGGGAGCTTGAGCGCCTGCACGCGGTGGCCGGCTTCCTTGCGGATCACGTAGAGCTTGCGTTCCAGCGCATCCTGGTCGGTGACATCCTCACCGGCGGCGATGAATACCTGGCGCATCACCGGTTCGACATCCCGTGCGGCTTGCGCAAGCCCGCTGTTGTCGACCGGCACGTCGCGCCAGCCGAGCAGCGTCTGGCCTTCGTAACGGATCGTGCGCTCGATGGCCGCCTCGCAGGCGCGACGGCTCTCCGCCGCACGCGGCAGGAAGATCATGCCGACGCCATATTGGCCCGGTGGCGGCAGCTCCACACCCTGCCGCGCCATTTCGGCGCGGAAGAAAGCATCGGGAATCTGGATCAGGATGCCGGCGCCATCGCCAAGCAGCGGGTCATAGCCGGTGGCGCCGCGATGTTCGAGATTCTTCAGGATCTGCAGGCCCTGCGTGACGATCGCATGGCTTTTCTTGTTCTTGATGTGGGCGACGAAACCCACGCCACAGGCATCCCGCTCCTGGGCTGGTTCGTATAAACCTTGCTGCTCGGGCATGGTCATTGCTGGCTTCCTCAATAGAAAACGGGGCGCCCGTTGTGCGACGTCCCGGGGAGCCAAACGACGTGGCGGCAACGATACTGTTCGTGCGCGCCCAGCGCGCCTTCCCGCTATCGACAAAAACGAGCGAACCCGTGATGTTACGCAGATTCGCCAGCGCCTTCAAGGGCCTTCCGGCGTCACAGGTCTCAGAGTTCCCCGACGGCGAACAGACGCCGATGCTCCTTGATCGCATAACGGTCGGTCATGCCGGCAATATAGTCGGCAATCGCCCGCGGCTCACCCTCGCGTTCCCCCAGCGCGCGGTATTTTTCCGGCAGGAGCCGCATGTCGGAAAGAAAAGCGGAAAACAGCTCCTTGATGATGCGCCGCGCCTTGGTCGTCATGCGTACCACCTGGTAGTGGCGATAAAGCGATGTGTGCAGGAAGTGTTTCAACTCTCGGTTCATTTCGTGCATGGCTGGCGAAAAGGCGACCAGCGGCGGCGCCACGGCCACATCGTCGAGGATCGCAATCCCTAACCGCGCGATACGAGCCCGGGTTTCCGCGAGCAGGTCGGTCACCTGTGCATCGATCATGCGGCGCACGGTTTCATGGATCAGCCGCCGGCCGGTCAGGTGCGGGAATTCCTTGAGCGCCGCCGTCCGATGTTCGGCGAACAGCTTCACCGATTCGAGCGCATCGAGGGTGAGCAGTCCGGAGCGGAGGCCATCATCAACGTCGTGATTGTTGTAGGCGATCTGATCGGCGAGATTGCAGATCTGCGCCTCCAGCGACGGACGATGGTCGGTGAGAAAGCGCTCCGCGACTTCGCCCAATTCGCGCGCTTTCGCTGGTGAGCAATGTTTGAGGATGCCCGCCCGCGTCTCGAACATCAGATTCAGCCCATCGAAGGCGCCGTAACGCTCCTCGAGCTTGTCGACGATACGCAAGGACTGCAGGTTGTGCTCGAAGCCGCCGTAATCGGCCATGCATTCGTTCAGCGCATCCTGCCCGGCGTGGCCGAACGGTGTGTGGCCGAGATCGTGCGCCAGCGCGATCGCTTCGGTCAGATCGTCGTTGAGCTTGAGCGCGCGGGCGATGGTGCGCGCGATCTGTGCGACCTCGATCGAATGCGTCAGCCGCGTGCGGAACAGATCGCCTTCGTGATTGACGAAGACCTGGGTCTTGTATTCGAGACGGCGGAACGCCGTCGAATGAATGATGCGGTCGCGGTCGCGGGCGAATTCGCCGCGCGTCTTCGGCCGCGGCTCGGGATGCTGCCGGCCGCGTGAATTGTGCTCGCCGACGGCGTAACTGGCCAGCTCACTCACAGCAGGTTTCGATCGCCGCGCGAATCTCCGACATCGGCGCCTCGGCGTAAGTCATGGCTTCACCGAGCCGCTTGAGGAGAACCAGGCGCAGCCTGCCCTCGAGCACTTTCTTGTCGTGCGCCATCAGGTCGAGATAGCGCTCGGCGCCGAGTCTGGGACCCCGCACCGGCAGATGGGCGCGTTCGAACAGCTTGCTCACGCGCTCGACATCGGCTTCGCCGAGCCAACCCAGTCGCCTCGACAACTCCAGCGCCATCACGGTGCCAGCCGCCACCGCTTCGCCATGCAGCCAGACGCCATAACCCGCGCCGGCCTCGATCGCATGGCCGAAAGTGTGGCCCAGATTGAGCAGCGCCCGCCCACCTTCTTTAGCGGTTTCCAGCTCGTCACCGGCGACGACTTGCGCCTTGTTGGCGCAGGAACGTTCGATCGCGAAGGCAAGCAGCTCGCCATCGCGCGCCATCAGTCGTTCCATGTGGTCATCGAGCCAGTCGAGGAACGGCAGGTCACGGATCAGACCATATTTGATCACCTCGGCCATGCCGGCGGACAGCTCGCGGTCTGGCAAGGTATTCAGCGTATCGGTATCGGCGACGACCAGGCGCGGCTGCCAGAAGGCGCCGATCATGTTCTTGCCACGCGGATGATTGATGCCGGTCTTGCCGCCCACCGACGAATCGACCTGGGCCAGCAGCGTCGTCGGCACCTGGATGAACGGCACACCGCGCTGATATGTGGCGGCGGCAAAGCCCGACAGATCGCCGATCACGCCCCCACCGAGCGCGACGATCGTCGTGCCCCGATCGCAGCGCTCGGCGAGCAGATGATCGTAAATCCGGTTGAGCGTCTCCCAGTTCTTGTAAGCCTCCCCATCCGGCAGCACCAGTGCCGTCACGCCAGCGCCGACTTGCGTCAACGTGCCCTGCAGACGCGCCAAATAGAGCGGAGCAACGGTTTCGTTGGTGACGATGGCGACACGCCGCCCGGCCAGGCTGGCGAAGGCCGAGGGATCCGCCAGCAGGCCGGCGCCAATCAGGATCGGGTAGCTGCGTTCCTTGAGGTCGATGGTCAACGTCTGCATGGGCTCGGCAACAACTGCTTGAGTTCGTTCATGATCGCCGCCGCATCGCGGCCGGACTCGACGACCAGATCGGCGACTTCGCGGTAGAGCGGATCGCGCTGGGTGACCAGCTGACGGATCCTGGCCAGCGGGTCGGCCACCTGCAACAGCGGACGGCTGCGGTCGTGGCGGATGCGCGCAAAGATCAAGCCTGGTTCAGCGTGTAAATATACAACGCAACGACTCGATAGCAGGCGCGCACGGTTGAGCGGATGGAGCACCACGCCCCCCCCCGTGGCGACGACGAGACCTGGACGAAGTGCGATCTCCGCCAGCAGCTGCGATTCTCTGAGCCGGAAACCAGCCTCGCCTTCGATCTCGAAGATGGTGGCCACCGTCACGCCAGTCAGCCGCTCGATCTCACGATCGAGGTCGATGAATTCGCGGCCGGTCTCATGCGCAAGACGACGGCCCAGCGTCGTCTTGCCCGCCCCCATCATGCCGACGAGAAAGATCGACGGCCCCGTGAATGAACTACCTTTCAAACGAATCCGGTCTCGCCGACGCTCAGCGCATACTCAACGCGTTGTCGATGATCTTCGGCGTGATCATGACCAGAAGTTCGGTCCGGTTGTCGGTCTTCGAGCGGGTCTTGAACAGAAAGCCGACATAGGGCAGATCGCCGAGGAAAGGCACCCGGGTGGTGCTATCGCGCTCTTCCTGCTCATAGATGCCGCCGATCACCACCGTACCGCCATTGTCCACCAGGACGTCGGATTCCACTTCCTTGGTCTTGATCGAATAGCCGAGGAAAGTGCTGACCTGCGGCCCAAGGGCGTTTTTGGTGATCTTCAACTTCAGCATGACTCGCCCGTCGGGAGTGATATGGGGTTTGACTTTCAGCGACAAGTTGGCATCCTGCCAAGCCACCGAGGTCGCGCCCGAGGCACTCGAAACCAGATACGGTACCCGCACCCCCTGCTGGATATTGGCTTCCATCTGATCCATCGTCATGATGCGCGGGCTGGAGATGGTCTTGCCCTTGCCATCGGCTTCCAGGGCGGATAGTTCGAGCGTCAGCAACATGGTCTTGGCGCGGTTCATCAGCGTCAGCGCAAATTGGCCCGCTGGGTTTGGCACGGCCAGATTCACCATCTGGCTGTTCTCGATCTTCGGCGTCGGCACCTCCCGGGTATAGGTGATCTCGCCTGTGGTACGGTCGATGTCGGTGATGATCGCGGTGGCCGGGTAATTCCCTGCCTCCGGTAAATGAGCGTAGGCATCGTTGCTCGAAGCCGAAAGGCCGAAGCGAACGTTGGTGTCTTTCCCCAAACTGTGCCCGACGTTCATGCCCTGATGGTCATGCGTGCCCAGCCGGACACCGAGCGACTTGGTGAAATTGGTATCCGCCTCGACGATGCGCGCTTCGATCAGCACCTGGCGTACCGGGCGGTCGATCTGCTTGAGCAGACTGGAGATCATGTCGAGCTTGCTCGGCACGTCGTAGATGAACACCTGATTGGTCCGCTTGTCGATGGTGATCTTGCCGACCGACGACAAGAATGCTGACGCCTTGTCCTTGCCCTTCAGATCGTCCTTCTCTTTCTCGATCATCGCCAGTAGATCTTCGGCCTTGACGTAGTTGAGCTGGAACAGCTCGAGGCGAGGCTGTTCGGCGGCGATCGCGGTCTCACGTGACTTGATCGCCTGCTCGTCGCGTGCGGCGAGCTCGTCCTGCGGCGCAATCCAGATCACGTTGCCGTTCTTGCGCATCGCGAGGTTCTTCTGCTGCAGGACGATCTCGAGCGCCTGATCCCACGGCACGTCGTTGAGGCGCAAGGAGACGTTGCCGCCGACCGAGTCGCTGATGACGATGTTGAAATTGGTGATGTCGGCGAACACGTGCAGCAGCTCACGCAACGGGATGTTCTGGAAGTTGAGCGAAATCAACTCGCCCTGGTAACCCTTCTTGCTGCCCTGGAACAGCTTGCTCGGATCTTCCTTGACCGGCCGGACTTCGACGATGAACTGGTTGTCGCTCTGATAGGCGGTATGTTCCCACAGGCCGGTTGGAACGATTTCCATGGTCACGCCGTCGCCTTCCGGGCGTGTCGTCACCGCGGTGACCGGCGTGCCGAAATCGACGACGTCGAGACGCTTGCGCTGCGACTCGGGCAGTTGCGTCTTTTTGAAGGACACAAACAGTTTCGAGCCTTTTTGGGCCACGTCGATGGCCGCATCAGACGAGGTCATGTCGACCAACACCACGCCGGCACCTTCCTTGTTGCGGCGGAACTGGATGCTGCGGATCGCATTATCCTCACTGCGACCGGTCTGGGCAAAATGCTGCACGCCGGCAGGTGCTGCCGCGACGTCGGAACGCACGTCGTCCAACAGCGTGATGTTGAGGTGTTTGCCATCGACGCGCGCCTCGAAACGGGCATTCTGCGCCAGATTGAGCACCAGTCGGGAACGATCGCCGGCCTGGACGACGCTGTAACTGCGCAGCACGCCTTCATTGACGGGTTTGCCGGTATGCCCCAGGCCGTTTTCCGTCGCGGGGAAATCGAACACGATCCGAGCCGGATTGGTGATCATGAAATTCGCGGGCGTCGCGGCAAGCTCTTTGCGCAGACCCAGCTTGACGACGGTACTGCCGGCCACTTTGCCGACCTCGAGACTTTCGATGACATTGGTCTTACTTGTCTCCGCAGCATTTTGCGCCATGGATGTCGAGACCATCGCCAGCAACAGGGTCACGCCGGTCAAAAGAGAACGCATGAATTTCATTTTTTCGACTCCTTGCCCTGCGCCCCATCTTTGAGCTGCAGGGTCATTTCCCGCTCCACCCAGTCGGACGTCTGCCCGCTCGGGTCCTGCACGATTTCCTTCAAGACGATCTCGGTAGGCGTGATCGCCACGATGCGGCCGAAATTCTGGCCGAGATAATTGCCGACACCAACCTGATAGACGACACCGTCGGCCTGAACGATGGCGCGCTTGGTCTTGCTTTTGGTTTTGTCGACCACGCCGATGAAACTGATCGACTCGAGCGGATAGTTTTCGAGCTGCTCCCGCGGCCGGTCGAAATCCGGCTTGTTCGCCCCGCCCGCCCCTTTCCGCTCCGGCTCGATCCGGGAGGGATTGAACGGATCCACCAAGTCGTTCGCTTCATAGGAAACGACGGGGAAGGGCTTGAGCTCGGGTAGCGGCGGAATGCCGCCCTTCAAGTCGCGGGAAGACTCTTCCATCCACTGCCTGATCTCGTCGTGCCCGCGCTCGGCGCAAGCGGCCAGAGTGAGCAGCGCCGCGATATAGATGCCAAGAGTTCTCATTTCTTGGCCCCCTTGGCTTTTTCCGCCCGTTTACGCGCTGCCATCTCTTCTTCATCGAGATAGCGGAAAGTCTTGGCGGTGGTGCTCATGGTCAGCACATCCCCGGATTTTCCGGGCGCGACATTGATGTCGTTCAAGGTGACGATGCGCGGCAACTTGGCGATGTCGCCGGCAAAATTACCGAAATCATGATAGCTGCCCGTGAGGTTGATCGTGATCGGCAGCTCAGCGTAGAAGTCCTTCACCACCTCGGTTCCCGGCTTGAAGAGCTCGAACTGCAAACCGCGCCCCAGGCCCGCCTGGTTGATATCGACCAGCAGCGATTCCATTTCCGCCGCATTGGGCAACTGCTTGAGCAACGCTCCGAACGAGCGCTCGATCTCGACCAGCTGGTTGCGATAGGCATCGAGATTGATCGCCTGTTTCTTCTTTGTCAGCCAATCTTCCTTGAGCTTGGCTTCTTCCTGCCGCTTCGCCTTGAGGTCTTCATACTGAACCTGCCAGCCAAACCAGGCGGCCGCTGCGACCAACAACACAAACAGACCGGCGAGGACGACGATGCGAGGCACCAGTGGCCAGGCGCCCGGGTCTTTCGGATCGAGCGCGCGAAAATCTTCCGCGATCGATTGGAAATCGATCTTCGGCAGTGCCGGTTTGGCCATACCGGAAAGCATCGCTGGCTTCTTCATTTTTTGTTCACCCCCGGCTTTTTCGCGCTGCCTGCCGCATCTTGCGCGGTGGACTGACGGGTGAAGAAGATGTTCATCGCAAACTCGCTCAGGCGCCGCTTGCCGACTTGCGCGGCTTTGATCTCGATCAGCACCGGCCGTTCCAGCAGCGGTGACTCGTCGAGGTTGTGCATCAGCGTCGAGACCCGGGCGTTCGATTGCGCATACCCGGTCAGCGTGATCTTCTGCCCTTCCTGCTTGATCGTCTTCAAATAGACCCCGCTGGGCAATTGACGCGCCAACTCATTGAACAAATGCACGGTCTCGGAACGATTCACCTGCAAGGACTCGATCACCTGCTTGCGCTGCAGGAGTGCCTCGGTCTGCTCTTTTAGCTTCTTGATTTCCTCGATCTGCTTGTCGAGCACGGCAATCTCGCTCTTGAGGAAGCGGTTTTTCTCGGCCTGATGCTCGACCATCGCTTCGATGAGGGTGTAACCGAGGAACCAGATGGCTCCGGCAGCCACCATCACCAGTCCAGCGAGCGCATAAAACTGCTGACGCAATGCCTTGCGGCGCGCCTCCCGATGCGGCAGGAGATTGATGCGGATCATGGATCGAACCTCCTGAGCGCCAGGCCACAGGCCACCATCAAGGCCGGCGCATCCTGTACGAGCTGCTTGGGCCGCACCTTTGATGAGAGCGTCATCTCAGCGAAGGGGTTGGCGAGCACGGTATCGATCTGGGTACGCTCGGCCACCACTGGGGCGACGCCGGGCAGCAACGCCCCGCCCCCCATCAGCACGATGTGATGCACTTCGCTGTACTGGGTGGAGGTGAAAAAGAATTGGATGGCACGCGACACTTCAAGGGCCAAGGCATCCAGAAAAGGCTGCAGAATCTCGCTTGCGAAATTTTCCGGCATTGGGCCGGTACGCTTCAGCACTTCAGCCTCATCGAAGCTCATACCGTAGGCCCGCACGATGTCCTGGGTCAACTGATTGCCGCCAAATGCCTGCTCACGGGTATAGACCTGCTGATCACCGCGCATCATGGTGACTTTCATCGCCGAGGCGCCGATATCGACCAGTGCAAACAAAGTCTCAGGTGTGCCACCCGCGAACTGCTCGCGCACCAGTTCGAAGGCGCGCAGCATCGCGTAGGATTCCACATCCATCACCACCGGTTTGAGACCGGCAGCCTCGGCCACGGCAACACGATCCTCGACCCCTTCCTTGCGCGAAGCCGCGATCAGCACCTCGACCTCGTCCGGGTCATTGGCCGTCGGGCCGATGACCTGAAAGTCGAGATTGACCTCGTCCAGCGTAAAGGGGATGTACTGATTCGCTTCCGATTCGACCTGCACCTCCATCGCGGACTCGCGCAGATTCGCCGGCAGGATGATCTTCTTCGTGATCACCGCCGCCGTGGGCAAGGCCATCGCCACATAGCGTGTCGCGGTATCGAGACGCTTCCAGCAACGGGCGATCGCACCGGTCACCGCATCATGATTGGCGATGTTGCCGTCACTCACCGCACCTTCCGGCAGCGGCTCGATGGCATAGCATTCCAATTGATATCCCTCTCCCCTGCCAGCAGAGAGCTCGACCATCTTGACGGCCGCCGAACCGATGTTCAACCCAACCAGAGAGCGCGCCTTGGGATTGAGGATCGAAAAATCAAAGTTCAAGATAATCCTTGATATTCAAAAAGTTGTATCTGAAAACGATACTTCGGATCAAATGCTAGCAGCAACATTATCGGCTGTAAAGATTTTTTTTGAATACTCGCCAGCCATTTTTAATGATTCTGCATTCATGCAACACTTGAACGGGCATGACGAAGGAAGAGGCTCCCCGCAACCTCTATAATGCAACGCCTACCGCCGCGACACAAATCATTTCCACGCTGACCATGCTTCGTTGGATATTACTGCCGGTCGGCGCAATCCTGGGTGCAATGCTCGCTGCGCTTGCCCTCTTGGGTATCGCGCTGATTCTTGCCTGGCCGCGCCTGCCCTCGCTCGATGCGCTGACCGACTATCGTCCCAAAATTCCCTTGCGCGTCTATACCGCCGACGGTCATCTGATCGGCGAGTTCGGCGAGGAGCGGCGCCAGTTCGTGCGCATCCAGGATGTGCCCGAGACGATGAAACAGGCGATCCTCGCCGCCGAGGACGAGCGCTTTTACCAGCATCCCGGCGTCGATGTCATGGGCATCCTGCGCGCCGCGTGGGCCAATCTCGTCAGCGGCGGCAAGCGGCAGGGGGCGTCGACCATCACGATGCAAGTGGCGCGCAATTTTTTCCTCAGCTCGGAAAAGACCCTGACGCGCAAGCTCTATGAAGCTCTATTGGCCTTCAAGATCGAAAACAGTTTGTCGAAAGACGACATCCTGCAGATATATTTCAACCAGATCTATCTCGGCCAGCGCGCCTATGGCTTTGCCGCAGCAGCTCGCATCTATTTCGGCAAGGACATCCATGAGCTGAGCGTCGCCGAGATGGCGATGCTCGCCGGACTGCCAAAAGCGCCCTCGACCTTCAATCCGGTCGCCAATCCCAAACGGGCGAAACTGCGCCAGCAATACGTGTTGCGGCGGATGCGCGAATTGAACTTCATCGATGCGGAACAGTACGAAAAAGCCCTCCATGAGCCACTCCATGTGCGGCGCCAGATCGATAGTTTCGCGCTGAAGGCCAATTACGTAGCGGAAATGGCCCGGCAGATCGCCGTCGAAGCTTTTCCCGACGCTTACACCGCGGGTCTCAAGGTCATCACGACGCTCACCCGCCCTGAGCAGGAAGCCGCCTGGCACAGCCTGCGCCAGGGGGTCATTGACTATGACCGTCGGCATGGCTATCGCGGCGCGGAAGGCTATGTCGACATGAAGGCGATCAGCCGCGATGACGACGAAGCCCTCGAAGATCTGCTCGCGGACGTACCCGATGCGCCGGATCTGCGCCCCGCGCTGGTTCTCGATGCCAGCCAGGAAAAGCTCCGCGCCTATCTGCCTGGTGGCGAGATCGTCACCGTCGAAGGCGCCGGTCTGAAGTTTGCCCAGCCGATGCTCGACAACCGCGCGCCACCCAACAAGCGCCTACGCCGGGGGGCGATCATTCGCCTGAGTCAGGACGGCAAAGGTCACTGGCAGATCGCCCAATGGCCGGAAGTCGAAGCCGCCTTCGTCGCCGCCGATCCGCGCGATGGGGCAGTGCGCGCTTTGGTCGGCGGGTTCGATTTCGCCGCCAACAAGTTCAACCACGTCACCCAAGCCTGGCGCCAACCCGGTTCGAGCATGAAGCCCTTCGTCTATTCGGCAGCGCTGGAAAAGGGCTATACGCCGCTGTCGGTCTTCCCGGACGAGCCTCTGTCGATTTCCGCCGAAGAGACCGGCAGCCAGGCGTGGGCGCCGAAAAACTACGATGGCAAATACGAAGGTCCGATGACGCTGCGCACGGCGCTGACCAAATCCAAGAACATGGTTTCGATCCGGCTGATCCGCGCCATCGACCCGCACTATGCACAGGATTACATCACCCGTTTCGGCTTCGATGCCGACAAGAACCCGCCCTATCTGACGCTGGCGCTCGGCGCCGGCAGTGTCACCCCCTGGCAGCATCTCACGGCCTATGCCGTGTTCGCCAACGGTGGCTACCGGATCACGCCTTACATCGTCAAGCAGATCCTCGATGCCGATGGCAAGGTGCTGGCCGAAACGCCGCACGGCCAGGCCAGTGATGAACCCCTGCGCGTGATCGATGCACGCAATGCCTGGATCATGAACAGCATGCTGCAAGACGTCGTGCGTCGCGGCACCGCAGCACGGGCCGGCCAGGTGCTCAAGCGCAGCGATCTCGCAGGCAAGACCGGCACCACCAACGATTATGTCGATGCCTGGTTCTGCGGCTATCACCCGACGCTGGTCGGCATCGCCTGGATGGGCTTCGACCAGCCGCGGCGGCTCGGCAATGGCGAAACCGGTGGACGCGCCGCCCTGCCGATCTGGATCGATTTCATGCAGGCCGCCCTTAAGGGGGTGCCCGAAATGCAGCCTGAAATGCCCGATGGCATCGTGCGGGTGACGGGCCAGGATCCGGCCACCGGCGCATCGATCAGCGATTACGTTTATCGGGAAGCGATTCCCGAGCCCCCCGCCGAAGACGAGTCCTTCCTGTCGGGCGTGCTGCGTTTCTTTGGTGGCAAGGGCACGGCCGCTCCAGTGGCGGAGGGACAAAGAAGGCCCGTCACTCCCTGATGCCGGCTACCAGGCGAGTTGCGTCGCCCTGCCCGATTGTGCGCCAATGCAACGCGACAACAGGGCTGGCAGGCTCTCGCCGGTCTTCGTATCGGTCCAGTGGCCGTCGGGCCCGACTGGCGGCTTGAAATGGAAGCCGCCGGACTTCGCGGCCACCCAGATCTCCTGCGCCGCAGCATGGCGGTTGACGATGATCTTGCTGCCATCGGCGAAATCCAGTTCGATGATGCCGCCGGGCTTGATCTCATAGTCCCAGTCGGTGTCTTCGCTTTCCTGCAGCGACTCCAGCGCGGCTTCGATACGTGCCAGCTCGGCATCCGCCAAGACAAGGAACTCTCGTTCTTCCAATTCGACCTCCGTGTTAACATTCAATGATGAATCTCCGTTTTCTGCTCCCGATCCTCGCGGCCGCCGCCTTGCTTCTTTCCTCCTGCGGCAACAAGGGCGCGCTCGTGCTGCCGCCGAAAAACACCACACCCGCCGATACAGCGCAAGTTAAGTCCTCATGATCGAAATTGCAAACGGTGTCGCGCACGTCGAAGCTGTGCCGATAGCCGAAATCGCCGCCCGTTTCGGCACGCCCTGCTATGTCTATTCCCGCGCAGCGCTGGAGAATGCTTTCAGTGCCTACCGCGAGGCCCTTGCGGGCCGACCGGCGCGCATCTGCTATGCCGTCAAGGCCAACTCGAATTTGTCGATCCTGAAGCTGTTCGCCGGGTTGGGCGCCGGCTTCGACATCGTCTCCGGCGGCGAACTCGCCCGCGTCATCGCGGCTGGGGGCGATCCGGGCAAGGTGGTTTTTTCCGGTGTCGGCAAGACACGTGCGGAGATGCAGGAGGCCCTGGCCGCCGGCATTTTCTGCTTCAACGTCGAATCGGCCAGCGAGCTGGAACATCTGAACGCCGTGGCAGGCGCGGCAGGCAAGCGTGCCCCGATCGCGCTGCGCGTCAATCCTGACGTCGATCCGAAGACTCACCCCTACATTTCGACGGGGCTCAGGAGCGCGAAATTCGGCGTGCCCTTCGACAGCGCGATCGAATTGTACCGACGCGCAAAGGCCCTGCCGCATTTGGAGATCCGCGGCATCGCCTGTCATATCGGCTCGCAGCTGATCGACCCGCTGCCGGCTGCCGATGCCGCCAGCAAGGTTCTGGAGCTCGTCGATTTGCTCACTGCGGAAGGTATCACCTTTAGCCACATCGACTTGGGCGGTGGCATGGGCATTCGTTACCGTGACGAGCTCGTACTGCCGGTGGCCGACTATCTCGCGCCGATGCTCAGTCGGCTAGCTGGCCGCCAGGAGCTCTTGCTGCTCGAACCCGGCCGTTCGCTGGTCGGCAATGCGGGATTGTTGCTCACCCGCGTCGAAATCCTCAAGCATAGCGCGGAAAAGAACTTCGCCGTGGTCGATGCCGCGATGAACGATCTGGCGCGTCCCGCGCTTTACGATGCGTATCACGAGATCGTCAAAGTCGGCACTGGCGGGACGGCACCCGCAGCGGCAAGGCGCTACGAAATCGTCGGCCCGGTCTGCGAATCCGGTGATTTCCTCGGCCACGACCGCGAGCTGGCGCTTGCCGAAGGCGACCTGTTGGCGATCCTCTCGGCCGGCGCCTACGGCATGGCGATGAGCTCGAACTACAACAGCCGGCCCCGCGCCGCCGAGATCATGGTCGATGGCAAAGAGGCACGCCTGATCCGCAAACGTGAAACGATCGCCGAACTGATGGCGAACGAACTGCCCTATCTGTAATCAGTTGCAGGCGCCACGCACCTCGGCCATGTCGGTCAGGCCGCGCAAGGCCTTCTCGATACCATCCTGCTTCAGCGTGCGCATGCCCTGGGCCACGGCGATGCGTTGATATTCGGCCGCCGGCGCGCGGTGCACCACCAGTTCGCGGATCTCCGGCGTGCCTTCGAGCAACTCGAACAGCGCCATACGGCCCTGATAGCCCGTCATCCCGCACTGTTCGCAGCCCTTCGCTTTCCACAAGGCCAGCTCGGCGCCATGTGTCAGCTGTTTCTTCCAGCCATGGACGATCAGCTCGCGTTCCGCCAGCGAAGGCATGCGCTTGTGCGCCGAGTAGTAATACTCACTCGCCAGATCATCGATCTCGGCCTGGCCGAGCAACACTTTTTCGGCACAGTGGGTGCAAAGCCGCCGGGTGAGGCGCTGGGCAAGGATCATGATCAGCGCATCGCCGAGATTGAACGGATCGACTTCGAGGTCGATCAGACGTGCCGCCGTCTCGGAAGCCGAGTTGGTGTGCAGCGTCGATAGCACCAGGTGACCGGTCATCGAAGCTTCCAGTGCGATCTTGGCTGTCTCCTGATCACGCATCTCGCCGATCATGATGATGTCGGGATCGGCGCGCAGGAACGAACGCAATGCGGCGGCGAAGGTCCAGCCGATCTTCGGATTGACCTGCACCTGACAGATTTTTTTCTGCACGATCTCGATCGGATCCTCCGCCGTCCAGATCTTCTTGTCGGGCGTATTGAGCTCGCGCAGTGCGGAATGCAGCGTCGTCGTCTTGCCGCTGCCAGTCGGTCCGCACACCAGGATCAGGCCATAGGGACGATGGATCAGTCGCCGGAACAGGGTGAGGTCGCGTTCGGACATCTTCAGCGCTTCCATCGGATACGGATCGCCCGCATGCAGCAGACGGATGGAGACGTTCTCGATGCCGCGGGTGGTCGGAATGGTGGCCACGCGCAGGTCCATGCGTTCACGGCCGGGACGCAGGAAGGAGATCTTGCCGTCCTGGGCGATGCGCCGCTCGGAGATGTCGAGATTCGACATGATCTTGATGCGCGATACCACCGCCCGATGGTAGCTCGCCGGGTATTGCGAATACTCTTCCAGCCGACCATCGCGCCGGAAACGAATGTAGGCCAGCGCATCGCCGTGGAAGCTCTCGATATGGATGTCGGAGGCATTCACTTCGGCGGCATCGGAAATGATCTTGTTCACCAGCCCGACGATCGAGGCATCGTCCTGCGACAACGTGCTGTCGGTATCGCTATCGGCTTCGGCATTGGCGAATTCGATATCTGAGGTGCCGAGGGCTTTTTGGGCGAGGGTGCGAAACTCCTCCTTCCCCTGCTGAACAGAACGCACCTGGCCATAATCGAGCAGCTTCTGGTCGATCTGTGCGCTGCTCGCCATCACCAGCTCGACCTTGCGTTTGGTGAGGAAGACGAAATATTCGCGCTGTTCGAAACTGAAGGGATTTTCGACGGCAAGAAACAGCGTACCGTCGAGCACTGCGATGGGAATGGCGCGCAAGCTCTTGGCCACCTCGGGAGAGATCGTGCGCATGGTCTCCGCATCATTGTGAAAACGTTGCAGATTGACCATGATCACGCCATATTGCAGACAGAGCGCACGGATCACCGCTTCTTCGTCGACCATGCCCAATTTCAGCAACACCTTGCCGATCGGCTCGCGTTTCTTGCCGCTGCAACCATCGTTTTGCACCTGGATCGCCTTGGCCAGATCGGCGTCGGTGATGTCGGCGTACTGTTTGAGGATTTCGACGATCCTGCGCCGATCGCGCGCTGGCAGACGCTCACCAGCGGCGCGCCGTTTCTGCAACTCACGCAGCTCGTCGAGACTGGCGATTTCCGGCCAGCTGCCGATCGGTCGGATCTTCCCTGCAGGCTGGCTTGCCGGTGCCGCTGCCGGGGTCTGGACCGAGCGGTCTTCCGTCTGGGGCGACGGGCCGGTTGCTGAAGAGGGTGCAACAGCGGCGGGAGCGACAGGCGCCCTGGCCGGGGCTGGGGTTGTTTTCTCGATGCGAGCGCCACCGTGTTTAAGAAACAGTTCATCAGCCTCGTCCGTCTTGACGGCCGCGAACGGATCGAACTGATTGGCGACGAATTGCGGATACAAACGGTCGTGATGGCTCTTCAGCGCAAAGAGCTCCATCATCACTTCGCTGGTGAAGCCATGTCGGTCGGGACGGTCGGAGAAGACCAGATCTTCGAGCAGCCTGACACAGTCGGCCGTACCCCACGCGGCATCCAGCTCGCGAAGCAGATGCTCGTGCTGCTCGAGCAGATGGACCGGAAACCCTTGCTCGGCCTTGGCGAAAACGCTGCCGATTTTCGGGTACTTCTGGATCAGATCACCCATTTGGACCATTTCCGCTCCCATGGCACGCGATCAATGAAGAACTCAAAGCACGTAACGCGACAAATCCTCGCGGCGGGCAAGCTCGGCAAGGCGTTGTTCGACATAGCCGCCATCGATGGTCACCGTGCCGGCCGTGGCGGCAAATGAGACTTCTTCGAGCAGTTTTTCCATCACCGTGTAAAGCCGGCGCGCACCGATGTTCTCGGTGCGTTCATTGACTTCGAAGGCGATTTCGGCAAGGCGCCGGATACCCTCCGGGGTGAATTCGAGCGTCACACCTTCGGTGGCCAAAAGCGCCTCGTACTGGCGCGTCAGGCACGCATCGGTCTGGGTGAGAATCCGTTCGAAATCCTCGACGGAGAGCGAATCGAGCTCGACACGGATCGGAAAGCGACCCTGCAATTCCGGAATCAGATCGGAAGGCTTCGCAAAATGGAAAGCGCCGCTGGCGATGAACAGGATGTGATCGGTCTTGATCATGCCGTATTTGGTCGATACCGTCGTGCCCTCGACCAGCGGCAGCAGATCCCGCTGCACGCCCTGGCGTGAGACATCGGCGCCGTGGGTTTCACTGCGCGAGGCGATCTTGTCCATTTCGTCGAGAAAAACGATGCCGTTCTGTTCGACGTTGCGGATCGCCCGCGCCTTCACCTCCTCGTCGTTGATGAGCCGCGCCGCCTCCTCGTCGGCCAGCGCTTTCATCGCATCCTTGATCTTCATCCTGCGTGTGCGTTTCTTGCCGCCGCCCAGACTCTGGAACATGCCCTGCAACTGCTGGGTGAGATCCTCCATGCCCGGCGGGGCGAGGATCTCCATGCTGGCGATCGGGGCAGCCAACTCGATCTCGATCTCCTTGTCGTCGAGCTCGCCCTCGCGCAGCTTCTTCCTGAATTTCTGCCGCGTCGAGGTTTCTTCGCTGGGTGCCGTCTCACCAAAGCCGAGATTCGTACTGCGCGCCGGCGGCAGCAACACGTCGAGGATGCGATCCTCGGCGGCGTCGAGCGCGCGATCACGCACCGCCTTCATCGCCCGCTCGCGCTCGTCCTTCACCGCCGTTTCGGCGAGATCGCGGATGATGGTATCCACATCGCGGCCGACATAACCGACTTCGGTGAACTTGGTCGCCTCGACCTTGATGAACGGCGCATTGGCCAGCCGCGCCAACCGCCGCGCGATCTCGGTCTTACCCACCCCGGTCGGGCCGATCATCAGGATGTTCTTCGGCGTGATCTCGGAGCGCAAGGGCTCAGCCACCTGCGCGCGCCGCCAGCGGTTTCTCAGTGCAATCGCCACCGCGCGCTTGGCGCGGGCTTGGCCGACGATGTGCTTGTCGAGCTCCGAGACGATCTCGGCCGGGGTCATCTGCGTCATGCCAACACCTCGATCGTGTGGTTCTGGTTGGTGTAGATGCACAGATCGGCGGCGATCGTCAGCGCCTTCTTGACGATGTCGACCGGCGCCAGGTCGGTGTTCTCGAGCAGCGCCCGCGCGGCGGCCTGCGCATAGGCGCCGCCGCTGCCGATCGCGACGATGCCGAGCTCCGGCTCCAGCACATCGCCGTTGCCAGTGATGATCAGAGAATTTTCGCGGTCGGCCACCGCGAGCATCGCCTCCAGCCGTCTCAGGATGCGGTCGGTGCGCCAGTCCTTGGCGAGCTCGACGGCCGAGCGCAACAGATTGCCCTGATGCTTTTCGAGCTTGGCTTCGAAACGCTCGAACAGCGTGAAGGCGTCCGCCGTGCCGCCGGCGAAGCCGGCGAGAATGCGCTCGTTGTAAAGCCGGCGCACTTTCTTGGCGCTGCTCTTTACGACGATGTTGCCGAGGGTCACCTGGCCATCGCCGCCCAAGGCGACGACGGACCCGCGCCGCACCGACAGAATGGTGGTGCCGTGATACTGCTCCATGATCTGCTTCCGGGAAGGTAGTGGGCCAATTCTACCTTCATGGCCAAGGACCGCTGGCGGAATCAGGGGCGCCGCGCCAGGAGCCGGCTCACTGCAAAGAGTCGGCGCTGGCGGAATCGATGTCGTCCCGCCGGGCGCCGACTCACCTCGAAAAGTCGGCGCTGGCGGGACGGCACACAATACCGGATGCCGCGAGTATGAGCAGCGACACGGCGGCCTCGAGCGGCCCGAAAGGCTGATCGAGCGCCAGCGCCAGTCCAAAGGCTGCCCCATAGACGATCAGCCCGATGCCGGCGGCAATCCAGGCGGCGCGCCGCCAGTCGGGCGCGAGTCGAAAGGCGATCCAGGGCGGGACAAAGATCAAGGCGAAACTGGCCAGCAGGCCGCAAACCGTCAGGCTCGCGGCGATGGAGACGCTGGTGAGGAGATCGAAACCGAGATGCCAGCGCCAGGCGGGCAGACGATTGGCGCGCTCGTATTCGGGCAGCAGCCGTGCGGCGATGAGCCTAGGCGCAAGCCTGGCCAAGACGAAAAGCGCGATGAGGGTGACGGTCCAGGCAAGGATGAGCTCCTGCCGGCCGGCAAAATAGAGCTGGCCATCGATGAGCGCATGCGCCAGCGCTTCGCCCAGGGCGGTGTTGGCCGCGACGAGGAGGCTTGCCGACCAGCCGGCGAGGATCATCAGCCCCCAGGCGGAATTGCCCTGCTTGCCCGCGAGCTGCTTTGCGCCGCTGCCCAGACCCGCTCCCAGCAACGCACCGACGATGTTGGGTAGCTTGAGCGCCATGCCGGCGAGCACGCCGCTCGCCGCCAGATGCGCAAGCCCCAATGTTGCCAGCCATTCGTCGCGCAGGCGCAGATAAAGCCCGATGAGCGGCAAGAGCACCGCAAGCGGGAGACCGGCGAAGAAGGGCAGCACGAGCAGGCTATCCATGCGCCGCTGCCAAATCGACGATACGCGAGCACACCGCGGCGAGGAAGGCGCGCTCGTGGCTCACCACCAGCGTCGCTCGCTCCTCACGTCCCTGCACGATTTCCTCCCCGGCGGTCATGATGTGGCCGGGATCGAGATGGTTGGTCGGTTCATCGAGCAGGATCAGCTCGGCATTGCCCGCCAGCGTCGCCCACAGCATCAGCAGCTGATGTTCGCCGCCGGAGAGCCGATCGATGCGCCGCTCGAGCAATTCGGCAAGCCGCCGGGGTGGCTCACACTGCGAGGCATCGAGCGCGGCAAGGAGTTCTCGGCCCGAGAGCGGAACTTCCGGCAAGCGCACCGGCTGTTGCGGCAGATAGCCGATACGCACACCCGGCGGCTTTTCGATGCGGCCGGAAAAGAGACGCGCCCTGCCGATCACCGCCTTGAGCAGCGTCGACTTGCCGATGCCGTTGGGGCCGGCGATTCCCACCACCTCGCCGCGGGCGACAGAGAACGTCCCCGGCGGCGACACCGGCTGCCCGTAACCCGCCACCGCGGCAATGAACTCAAGCATCACTTCGCCGCCGCCAGCGCCTCGACCCAGCGGTCGATCAAGGCGAAATAGTCGGCTGCGTCGCTGCCCGACGGCGGATCGATCGGCAGGACGGCCATCTTGAGGCCGGTCAGACGCGCCAGCGTCTCGGCGCCGGCTGGCGGCTGGTAGGGCGTGTGCGCGATCAGCGCCTTGGCGCCCTTGAGCTTGGCCGCGAGGTTTTCCAGATGCGCGGCGGTCGGCGCCACACCCGGCACCGGCTCGATCGTGCCGAGAAAGGGCAGGCCGAGAAAGTGGGTGAGATAGATCGCATCCTTGTGAAAACTCACCAGCCCGCCACTGCCGGCGACTTTCGCCCGCCAGGCCGGGGTTTTTTCCGCCACCGCCTGGGCAAAGGCTTGCGCCCGCTGCCGGTAGTGCTCGGCATGCGCGGCATCGAGCTGCCCCATGCGCGCGGCCAAGGCTTGCGCGATCATCGCCATGCGCGCCGGATCGAGATTGACATGCGGATTGCCGGCCGGATGCACGTCGCCCTGCGCGCGATCGGCCGCCTGCCCTACATCGAGCAAGGCGACCTGGGCGGCGGCCTCGAAGTAACCCGGCCGCCCGGGCAGGACGTTCGGATTGGCCGCCCCCTTCAAGGCCGCCGGCAGCCACCCCACTTCGAGCTCGGCCCCCACGGCGACGAGGAGATCGGCATCGCGCAGCGCCCGCATCATCGAAGGTTTCGCCTGCAACATGTGCGCATCGCGATCGGGCGGCGCAAGCTCCGTGACCTTGACCTCAG
Source organism: Sulfuricystis thermophila (assembly GCF_004323595.1). Classification (GTDB taxonomy): domain Bacteria; phylum Pseudomonadota; class Gammaproteobacteria; order Burkholderiales; family Rhodocyclaceae; genus Sulfuricystis; species Sulfuricystis thermophila. The sequence goes on along the minus strand of NZ_AP019373.1, from coordinate 475,626 downwards.
GGCCGCCGACGCTGCGTGCGAGCATCCCCATGCTCGAAGTCGTCGCCACGACCTCGAGCGCCCAGGCCGGCAAGGCCCAGAACAGAACCAAGAACAGCGCAAATCGTTTCATGTTTCTCTCCTCAGAAACTGTGCGCGCCATGCGCACCCAGACTCATCTGATATTGCAGATAGAGTTGGTTCGCCTTCTCCTCCACGCCCTCGTTCCACAGCCTGGCGCGGCCAAACTGCAGACGGAACAGCGAGAAGTGGTCGATCTGTTTTGTGAGCGCCAGCGTCCAGCGGTCGGATTTGTTCCATTCGGCGAGTTTGCCATTCGGGCCACGGACTTCGTTCTTGGTCAGCCCTGTGGCGTCATAACGCAGTCCAGCCTGCCAGTGGGGCAAGAAGCCATAGACACCCTGCAGCACCAAGCCGTCCTGCACGAAGTCACGCTTTTCACCCACCTGAGTGCCGCCCTCATCGAAAGCGATCTTCAAGTTCTTGTGAAGCCGCAGATATTCGCCGACCAGCTTGAAATCGCCCTGGCCGCCGTAGCCGCCGGCAGCGTATTTCCACACCGCATCGAGGCCCCAGGCGCGGCCCTTGCCTTCGAGGGCTTGAACGGGGCTTGCCGGATCTTCGAGCGTGTGGTCATGCACTTCCTGATGCTGGCGCGCATGCGCAAGCCAGCCGCCGAATTGCAGCGCGTGATTCGCACCGAGATCGGGCCCGAGCTTGGCATAGAGCGTCGTCAAACGCGGCCCGGCTTTTTGCGCCGCAAGCGCGCCGGCGCTCGTTGCCGCCAGTGGCGCACCATCCTCACGACTCGTCGGCGTGGCCAACCCGCTCGTCGCGAAGGTCTGCTCCTTGCCCTGCAGAAGTTCCAGGCCCAGCTGCGTATACCAGCTGCCGGTCTTCGGCAGCCAGGAGAGGCGCAAGCCCGTATCGCTCAGACCATGTTCGCCGAGCAGCGTGCGATAAGCGAGGTTCTGGTCGACGAAGTCCCATTGATGCGGATGCTGGGCATTGAGATAGCCAATGCCGGAGAGGAACTTGCCGGCGCGCACTGTCAGGCCAGAGGGCAGGCTGCGGGTATCGAAGTAGGCTTCTTCGAGCGCGACATCACCTTGGTCGCTGACCGTCATCATCGCCCAGGCATCGAAATGCGGGCTGACCGTCGCCGAGAAGGCGAGCTCGGTTTCGCGCAGATTGAAGCCGCGTTCGAGCTGGCCATGAGCATGCCCCTGATGACCGTGGCTGTGATTGATGCCGTCGATCATGTCGAACATCTCAACGCTGGCGCCTTTTTTGTTGTCGCGGAAATAGACGCCGTCGAGGATCAGCGAGAGCTGCGGATTGAAGGCGTTCTTCGAAGTCACCGGACTGCTGGATTGGATAGCCGGCGCGGGTGGGCTTTCCACCTGTTTCAGTTTCGCTTCCAACGCGGCGATGCGCGCCTCATAGGTTTTTTTCAGCTGCGCGATCTCCTCGCGCAGCGCCTGCAGATCGTCCGCGGCGGGTGCGGTCAAGGGTATCAGGGCGCAGGCCGAAGCCAGCGCCCGCAAGGTGTTGCGGTCCATCGTCAATCTCCTAAAAGCGTTTGAAGCGGAAAGAAACTTCAGCGGCTGAGGAGATCAGGGGGTGCGCGCGAACGAAAAGGCAGCGGGGAAGCGAAACTCGGCGCTGGCAGGACGGCACCCGTTTGCGCCGCGCACTGGGCAGCCGCCGCCGGCAAGACCACCGGCGCGGCCGGCAGCGCGGCGAAACCCGGCAGCGCCAGGCATTCGATGCAGGTCTCGTCATGCCCCTCCAGCGCATGCGCGATGCCATGCTCGGCGAGCGCGAATTGCGCCCAGAGCAAGGCGGCGACCAGCAGCAACAGGCGCAGCAAGCGGCTCATCGAGCCCCTTTCGCGCAAGCGGCGCAGGTGCCGCGCAGATCGAATTCCGCTTCGTCGAGTTTGAAGCCCGGCGGCAGCTTCGGCGCCGGCGGGCGCGGCGCCTCGAGGCAGAACACTCCCCCACAGGCCTGGCAGCGGAAATGCACGTGATCGTCATGCCGCCGCGGAGCGTCGGTGGCGGCGAAACGGAACACGCCGCGCGCATCGGCGGCCTTGCTCGCCAGACCATGCTGGGCAAAGGCATCGAGGATGCGGTAGAGCGTGACGCGGTCAATCTCGCCCAATAGCGCCTCGAGCTCGGCATGGCTCATCGGCCGGGCGGCCGCGCGCAAGGCATCGAGCACCGCAAGCCGCGGCTGGGTCACCTTGATGCCCACGGCGCGCAACAGCGCTGCAGAAGTCGGGGGAAGCGTTCTTGCACCCATGCGCGCATCAAACCACAAGCCGCCCACAAATGCAACAGTGTTGCATTTGGCGCAGGATCATGCTTCAATTCGCTGCCATGACACTTCCCCTCCTCACCCAGATCGTCGCCGGCTGCCTCCTCGGCGGCCTGCTCTCGGTATTCGCCGCCGCCCTGGTGATGTTCGGGCTGCCACGGCGCTGGCTCGGCTACACCGTGAGCTTCTCGACCGGCATCCTGCTCGCCACGGCGACGCTGCACCTGATGCCCGAAGTGCTCGAAGCGGGGCTCACGCCGCACGAGGCATTCCCGTTGCTTCTGGCCGGCATCCTCGGTTTCTTCGCGCTGGAAAAGTTTGCCCTCTGGCGCCACGCGCATGGCAACGATGCCCATCCCGACGCCAGTCACTGCGAAGACCACACGCACAGCCATCATCACATGCGCCTCGACGACGGCACGCTCTCGATCCTCGTCGGCGATGGCTTCCACAACTTCACCGATGGCCTGTTGATCGCCGCCGCCTTCCTTGCCGACCCGAAGCTCGGCTGGGCGACGACGCTCGCCATCATCGCCCACGAAGTGCCGCAGGAAGCCGGCGACTTCGCGATCCTGCTCGCCGCCGGCTGGCAGCGCGCGCGGGCGCTGTTCTGGAATGGCGTCTCGAGTCTCGCCTCGCTGTTCGGCGGAGTCATCGGCTATTGGGCGCTGGAGCGGGCGCTCGAATGGGTGCCGCACATCCTGACGCTCGCCGCGGCGAGCTTCCTCTACATCGCCGTCGCCGACCTGATGCCGCGCCTGAAACGCGAGCAGCAGGGCCTCGGCTGGCATGGCCTGCTGCTCGCCGCCGGTATCGCGATCGTCGTCTTTTCCAGTACGCATTCACACTGAAGGAGCTTCTGATGCCCAAAGTTCTTCCCGTACTTGCTGCATTGACTTTCGCCCTACCCGCCTTTGCCCAGCACAAGCATGTGCATGGCGAAGGGCGCCTCGATGCCGTGCTCGACAAGGACAGCGTGACCCTCGAACTCGAACTGCCGCTCGACGCCGCCGTCGGCTTCGAGCGCGCGCCGAGGAACGAAAAGGAAAAAGCCGCGTTGGCCAACGCCGAGAAAACGCTTAAAGACACCGCAACGCTGTGGCACTTTCCTGCCGCCGCGGGCTGCGTCGTCCAGGAAGTCGCGGTCGAGATGCCGAAGTTCGACGGCGGTGAGCATGCCGACATCGAGGCGCGCTATCGGTTCCGCTGCAGCAACCCCACCGCCCTCAAAGAGATCGAAACGACGCTGTTCAAGGCAATGCCGCGCCTTTACCGACTCGAAGCGCAGCGCGTCGGACCGGCCGGCCAAGGCGCGCAGCGGCTGACACCGAAGGCTCCCGTGCTGGCCTGGTAAGCTAAGAAGGCGTGAACGCCCTTTCGATCACCGATCTCGTTTTTGGCTGGCCCAAGCAGCCCATCGCTTGTCTCGACATCGCCGCTTTCAGCATCCAAGCCGGCGAGCGGGTGTTCCTGCACGGGCCCTCGGGCTCCGGCAAGAGCACGCTGCTCAACCTGATCGGCGGCGTGGTGCTGCCCAAGCAGGGCCGCATCGAGCTTTTGGGCCAGGACATCTGCCAGCTTTCCAGCCGCCGGCGCGATGCTTTCCGCGCCGAACACATCGGCTTCGTCTTCCAGCAGTTCAACCTGCTGCCGTGGCTCTCAGCCCTCGACAACGTGCTCCTCCCCTGCACCTTTTCCGCAGGCCGGCGCGCGCGGGCTTTCGACCCGCGCGCCACCGCGAAAAGGCTGCTCACCGAGCTCGATCTCGCGCCGGCGCTGTGGGAGAAACCCGCTGCGGAACTCTCGGTCGGCCAGCAGCAGCGGGTGGCTGCGGCGCGCGCGCTGATCGGCCGACCTGAGATCGTCATTTGTGACGAGCCGACCTCGGCGCTCGACGCGGCGCGCCAACAAGCCTTCATCGATTTGCTGCTTGCCGAAGTCGCGCATGCCGCAGCCACGCTCGTCTTCGTCAGCCACGATGTGCGGCTCGCCGCGCATTTCGACCGCATCGTCGCCCTCGCCGACATCAACCGCGCAGCCCAGGAGGTGGCGGCATGAAGGCCATCGTGCGGCTCGCCTTGCAAAGCGCCTGGGCGCGCAAGCTGACGCTTGCCATTGCACTGTTTGCCATCGCGCTTTCCTCGGCGGTGCTGCTCGCCGTCGAACGCGTGCGGCTCGATGCGCGTGCGAGCTTCGCGCAATCGATCTCTGGCGTCGACCTCGTCGTCGGCGCACGCACCGGCGCGGTGCAGCTGATGCTCTATGCGGTGTTCCATTCGGGCGCGGCGACCCACAACATCCGCTGGGACAGCTTCGCGGCGATCGCCTCGCACCCCGCGGTGGACTGGGCCGTGCCGATCTCGCTCGGCGACGGTCACCGCGGCTTTCCGGTCGTCGGCACGACGGCCGGGTATTTCGAGCATTTCCGCTACGCCGACGGCCGCGCGCTCGCCTTTGCCGCCGGCAGGCCGTTTGCCAAAGTGTTCGAGGCCGTGCTCGGCAGCGAAGTCGCGCGTTCGCTTGGCTACCGGCTCGATGATCGCATCACGCTCACGCATGGCATGGCCGAACTCGGGCCCGAGCATGCCGACAAGCCTTTCAGAGTCGTCGGCATCCTCGCGCCGACCGGCACGCCGGTCGATCGCAGCATCCATGTCAGTCTCGAAGCGATCAGCGCGATCCATCTCGACTGGGCGGGCGGCGCCCCCTTGCCGGGAGTATCGATCCCCGCCGAATACGTGAAGAAGTTCGATCTCAAACCTAAGGAGATCACCGCGGCGCTGATCGGTCTCAAAAGCCGCGCGGAGGTCTTCCGCATGCAGCGCTTCATCAACAATTATCGTGGCGAGCCGCTCCTGGCCGTGATGCCCGGCGTGGCGCTCGACGAGCTGTGGCAAACGCTCGGCATCGTCGAACAAAGCCTCTTCGCCGTCTCGGCACTGGTCGTGCTGGTGGGGCTCGCCGGCCTTGCCGCCACGCTGCTGGCGGGACTCAACGAGCGCCGGCGCGAGCTGGCGATCCTGCGCAGCCTCGGCGCCGGCGCCGGCGACGTCTTCCTGATGCTCCTCGTCGAGGGGCTGGCCGTGACCCTGCTCGGCGCGCTCATCGGCTGCGCACTGCTCGCCGCCGGCATCGCTCTCTTCGCGCCGCTCATGCAGACGCATTTCGGCATCACGCTCAGTTTGCGTCCGCCGGCAGCCAGCGAATGGGGGCTGTTTGCCGCGATCCTTGCCACCGGCCTCATCGCCAGCCTCGCGCCCGGCTTGCGCGCCTGGCGCATGTCGCTTGCCGATGGACTCACACCAAGAAACTGAAGCGATGCGCAAAGCATTTTTTCTCGCCTGCCTCTTGGCCGCCGCCGCACTCCAGGCCGCCGAGCCTTGGCCGGAGATCAAATGGGAAGCGCTGGTGCCCAAAGGCTGGGACCCGGCTGCAAAATTCAAGGGGATCGACTTCTCGAAATTGCAGGATTCCGACCCGCGCGCGATGGAAGCGCTGGAAGCGCTCAAGCGCGAATGGGACGATGCGCCGGCCGAACCGTCGCTCGATGGCAGGAAGGGGCGCATCGCCGGCTTTGCGCTGCCCCTGGAACGGGTCGGCGACAAGGTCAGCGAATTCCTGCTCGTGCCCTATTTCGGCGCCTGCATCCATTCACCGCCGCCGCCAGCCAACCAGATCATCCACGCCAGGTCGGCCAAGCCCCTTGCGGGCGTGAAGATGATGGCGCCGCTGTGGGTGTCTGGCACGTTCAAGGTGCAACGCAATGAAACCCCCTGGGGGGTGGCCGGCTACCGGCTCGAGGTCGACAAGGTCGCGCCGTATGTGGAACCGAAGAAGTAAAAGTCGGCGCTGGCGGAACGGCACCTCAATCAATCTGTAGCAACAGCCCCTTGAGGTATTCCCCTTCGGGGAAGGCAAGGTCGATGGGATGATCGGCCGCGCCTTGCAGTCGTTTGACGATGCGCGCCGTGCGGCCGGCGTCCAAGGCCGCAGCAGCGACGATCTTCTGGAAGAGCTCCACCCCGATGCCGCCGGAGCACGAGTAGGTCATCAAAAGGCCCCCTGGTGCGAGCAGCTTGCAGCCGAGCAGATTGATGTCCTTGTAGGCGCGCGCCGCCCGTTCGGCATGCGCCGCCGAGGGCGCAAACTTGGGCGGATCGAGCACGATGAGGTCGAAAGTCTCGCCCGCGCTTTTGAGCTTTCTCAGCTCGTCGAAGACGTTGGCGCAATGCCATTGTGCGCGCGCGGCCTCGAGGCCAGGGTTCAAAGCGAGATTCGCTGCCGCGCGCTCGAGTGCGGGCTGTGAGCTGTCGATCGACAAGACCTGCGTTGCGCCGCCGGCGAGCGCCTGCAACGAAAACCCGCCGGTGTAGCAAAAGCAGTTGAGGACCCGCTTGCCGTGCGAGAGTTCGGCCAACAGCCGCCGGTTCTCGCGCTGGTCGAGATAGAAACCGGTCTTGTGGCCGGCAATGATGTCGACGGCCATCCTGACGCCATGTTCCTCGATGACGATCTCGCCGGCCGGTGCTTCGCCGAACCGCCAGCCGGTCGCCGGCTCTAATCCTTCGAGTCCTCGCACCTCGGAATCCGAACGCTCGTAGAGGCGCGCGCAGCCGGTGGCCTGGACGAGGCCGGCAATGATCGCATCGCGCCACTTCTCGGCCCCGGCGCTGGTGAGCTGCAGCACCACCGTGTCGCCATAGCGATCGGCCATGACGCCCGGCAGACCGTCGGATTCGGCATGAATGAGTCGCAGCCCCTGCTGGCCGGCGAGCTCGGGCAGCGCGGCGCGGCGAAGAACGGCTTGGGCGATGCGCCGCTTGAAAAAAGCATGATCGATCGGCGCATCCGGATCGAAGCTCCAGACCCGCGCGCGGATTTTCGATTGCGGGCTGAAGGCCGCCTTCGCCAGCGGCTTGCCGTGGGAATCGGCGACGATGACGGTATCGCCCGGCCGCGCCTGGCCCGCAAGCCGCGCCACCGAGGTGTCGAAAATCCACGGGTGACGCTTGAGAAGCGAACGTTCCTTGCCAGGGTGGAGGATCAGTGTAGCCGTCATTTCTTGTGGGCGCGCGGATGCGCCGCATCGTAAATTTTCGCCAGATGCTGGAAATCCAGATGCGTGTAGATCTGCGTCGTGGCGATGCTCGCGTGGCCGAGCATCTCCTGCACCGCGCGTAAGTCACCCGAGGATTGCAGCACGTGGCTGGCGAACGAGTGGCGCAGCATGTGGGGATGGACGTGTTGCCCAAGCCCGCTTCGCCGCGCCCATTGCGCGAGGCGCAGCTCGACGGCGCGAGGGGTGAGCCGTCGGCCGCGCCGGCTGACGAACAGCGCCGGTTCATCGCTGGCCGCGACTTGCGAGCGTCGATCGAGCCAGTCCTTGAGCGCTGCGATGGCTTGGCTGCCGACCGGCACGGTGCGTGTCTTGCCGCGCTTGCCGGTCACCGTCACCTCGCCCGCCGTCAGATCGAGACTGGCGGAGACATCGAGCGAGACGAGTTCGGCGAGCCGCAGCCCCGAGGAGTAGAACAATTCGAACATCGCCCGATCACGGCAGCTGAGCACATCGTCATCGGCCACGTGATCGAGCAACGCGTCCGTCTGTTCCGGGCGCAAGGCTTTCGGCAAGGCTCGCGGGCGTTTCGGCGCTTTGAGACCTGCGCAGGGATCTGCCGCGATCGCACCTCGCCGTGCCAGCCAGCGGTAGAACGCACGCCAGGCCGACAGCGTGCGCGCCACGGAGCGCGGCGACAAGCCCCGGCCATGCAGGCGCATCGCCTGGCGTTTGAGATCGTGGGCCTGCAGGGTTTCGAGGGCCGCCCCCTCGCTGCCCGCGGCGAGCATGGCGAGATCGCGCCGGTAAGCGGCCAGCGTGTGGGGACTCAGGCCGCGCTGGTGGGCAAGCTCGGCGAGGAAGCGTTCGACTGCCGTCTGGCTCATCCCGCCAGCGTGCGCATCAGCGCAGCGGAAGCCAGCTCGCCGATGCGTTCGAGATAGAGCGTGCCCATCTCTGGATAGAAACGCTCGAGCTCTTCGCTGCCGAGCGCCAACAGACCAAAGGTGTTCTCCTCGTCGCGCAAGGGGACGATGGCGAGCGAGCGCACCTCTTGGCCATCCTCACCGAACCAGTCTTCGACGTCCGCGCCGCTGCCGGCGCCGCAGTAGGGGCGCTTGAGCCCCTTCACATACGCTTTTGCCTCGGCGCTGACCGGCAGGAACTCCAGCGCTTCCGGATCGCCCGGCATGTCCCACAGGCGCACCGCGACATGGGGAATCGCAAAACTGCCGCCCAGGTGGGCATACAGCACCAGAAACACGCTCGCGCTGTCGCCGGAACGCGCCAGCGCGACCGCCAGCCGGTGCGTCTTCGTCGACAGCACGTCGTTCTCCTCGCCGAAACGCAGCAGTTCGGCGAGCTTGCCCTCGAGCCGCCGGACCTGGTCGCGCAAGGCGCCGATCTGCCGTTCGGTGATCGACACCGCACGCCCGCCGTGCGGATCGGGAATGCTGATCTGCGCGAGCAGCTCCGCATACTGGTTGAAGAAGTCCGGATGGTCCTTCAGGTACTGGGCGACATCCTTGGCAGCGAAGTTCATGCAAGCTCCTTGGGCAATTCGAGTTCGCCGGTGAACACGGTGACGGCGGGTCCGGTCATGCGTACTGGTTGGCCCATGCCGTCCCAGGCAACGGTCAGCTCGCCGCCACGCGTGACCACGCACACCGGCGAATCGAGGAGATTGCGCCGGATGCCCACCACTACCGCAGCACAGGCCCCGGTGCCGCAAGCGAGCGTCTCGCCGGCGCCCCGTTCATAGACGCGCAGACGAATGTGGTGGCGGTCGACGACTTCCATGAAGCCGGCATTGACGCGCTTGGGGAAGCGCGGATGCGCCTCGATCAGCGGGCCATCGCGCGCCACCGGCGCGGAAGCGACGTTGTCGACGACCTGCACGGCATGCGGATTACCCATCGAGACGGCGGTGATCGCCGCAGAGCGGCCGGCGAATTCGAGGGTCTGCACCAGCGCGTCGCTATCGGTGAGAAAAGGAATCTCGGCCGGCTGGAAGTTCGGCACGCCCATCTCCACCGTGACTTCGCCGTCGTCTTCGAGTCGCGGCACGATGATGCCCGCCTGGGTCTCGACGCGGATCTCCCGCTTGTCGGTCAGCCCCTGCTCATGGACGAAGCGCACGAAGCAGCGCGCGCCGTTGCCACATTGCTCGACCTCGCTGCCGTCGGCATTGAAGATGCGGTAACGGAAGTCGGCATCCTCACGCGTCGGCCGCTCGACGACGAGGATCTGGTCACAGCCGACGCCGAAATGCCGGTCGGCGAGCCACCTCGCCTGCGCAGGCGTCGGCACGAAGTTCTGGCGCACGGCATCGAGCACGACGAAGTCGTTGCCCAGCCCCTGCATTTTGGTGAAGCGGATCTTCATCGGGCAAGCATACGCCATCACGTCGCCTCGGGCTTTTGGCAATAGCGGTTCAATACGGCCGTTTTTCCCCGGGCGGGCGGGTCTTGAAGCGCTTGTGCAGCCAGTAATACTGCTCCGGCATCGTCATGACCTCGGCTTCGATGAAGGCGTTCATGCGCCGCGTATCGCTCTCGATGCTCTCGCCGGGGAAATCCCGCCACGGCGCGCCGATGCTGACCCGGTAGCCCTCATCGGTCATGCGCGCGATCACCGGCAGCACCGTCGCGCCGGTCAGCCGCGCCAGTCGCGACAGGCCGGTGATGGTCGCCGCCGGCACGCCGAAAAACGGCACGAAGATCGCATCGCGGGGCCCATAGTCGAGATCCGGCAGGTAGAAGAACGGATAGCCGGACTGGATCGCCTTGATGCCGCGGCGCGTGCCATCCTGTCGCGAGAGCATCAGCGGCTTGCCGAAACGCGCGCGTCCCTCGTAGAGCAGGGCGTTGAAGACCGGATTCTTCTGCTTGGCGTAGATGCCGGACATGTCGTATTCCATCGACAGCCGCGTCCAGGCGGCATCCAAGCCGAGGAAATGCGGCACCAGCAGGATCACCGGCCGGCCCTTCAGCGCATCGAGATGCTCCCGCCCTTCGAGTTTCACCCGCCGGCGGATGCGCTCGGCCGAGGACCACCACAGCATGCCGCGTTCGAGGAAACTGCGGCCGAACAAGGCAAAGTGACGTCTCGCCAGCGCCGACTTTTCCGCCTCGGTGAGCTGCGGGAAACACAGGCCGAGATTGATCAGCGTCACCCGTCGCCGCTCGCGTCCGAAAAGATAGAGCAGGCGGCCCAGGCCGCGGCCGCAGGCCGCCAGCAAAGGAAACGGCAGCCAGGTGAGGAGCCGCATCAAGAGCGCAAGCAGTCGGATCATGGCGCCGGCACTCCGCGCGGCACCTTGTAACGGTTGTAGCCCCACAGATACTGGCCGGGGCAGAGCCGCACGAGGCGCTCGATCTCGCGATTGACATCCGCCGGCGTGGTGACGTCGGTCGCAGGCTTCGACAGATGCAGGTGATAGCCGGCACCATGGGGCAGGCGCTCGGCCCAGGCGAGGATCACCGTCGCGCCACTGCGGGCAAGCCGTGGCGCCAGCGTCATCGTCCAGGCCGGACGACCGAAGAACGGCGCCCATTCGCCCTCGCCCACACCTGGCGCCTGGTCGGGCAGCATGCCGACTGCCTCCCCGGCTTTGAGCGCCTTGATGAGCTTGCGCACCCCGCTCACGTCGGCTGGCGCGAGCTTGAGGCTCGCGCCGCGCCCTTGCTCGATCAAAGGAGCCAGCCAAGGCTGCTTGGGTGGGCGGTAGAGCACGGTGATCGGCGCAAAGCGCGCGTAATACTGCGCGGTGATCTCGAAGCAGCCCAGATGCGGCGTCAAGAACAAGATGCCGCGGCCCGCGCGCCATGCCTGCTCGACCAGTTCCCAGCCGCTCACCCGGATGACGCGGGCGATGACCTCGGCTTGTGGCCGCAGCCAGAGTTTGGGCAGTTCCAGCACGGTCTTGCCTGCCTCGGCCACCGCCGTGCCGAGTGCGTCACTGCAGCCGGCCAGGGTGATGTTCTCACGCAGATGACGCCGATAAGTCGGCGACAGGCCATAGACCAGCCAGCCCAGCAGGGTGCCGAGCAGGTGCAGCAGCGACAGCGGCAGGCGGGAAAGCAGACGGAACAGGAAAGCCACGGGGGAAATGCGGTTTGACGCCGCGCAAAAAAACGCTATTATCCGCGACCTCCGCCGAGTTAAGGCGTCACATCCTGTGACCGGGACAACTTGCAGGGCGGCCTACAAATACTGCTAAAGCGTCGCCAGCTCCTATCCCCAGAGCCGGTCCGACGGGACTAGTCAGGGGATGACAAGGAGCCTTCCATGAGCAACGCTTATCTCTTCACCTCGGAATCGGTGTCCGAAGGACACCCGGACAAGGTCGCCGACCAGATCTCGGATGCGATCCTCGACGCGATCCTCGCCCAGGATCCACATTCGCGCGTCGCCGCCGAGACGCTATGCACCACCGGTCTGGTGCTGCTGGCCGGCGAGATCACCACCAGCGCGAACGTCGATTACCAGACGGTCGTGCGCAACACCATCAAGCGTATCGGCTACGACAATTCCGAATACGGCATCGACTACAAGGGCTGCGCGGTGCTGGTCGCCTACGACAAGCAGTCGCCCGACATCGCCCGCGGCGTGAACGCCGCCTACGATGACAACCTCGACCAGGGCGCCGGCGACCAGGGCCTGATGTTCGGCTATGCCTGCGACGAAACCCCGGCACTGATGCCCTTGCCGATCTATCTCTCGCACCGGCTCGTCGAACGCCAGGCGATGCTGCGCAAAGACGGGCGGCTCCCCTGGCTGCGGCCCGACGCGAAGTCGCAGGTCACGGTGCGCTATGTCGATGGCAAGCCGGATGCGATCGACACCGTGGTGCTCTCCACCCAGCATGCGCCGGAGATGCCGCTCGAGGCGATCCGCGAGGCGGTGATCGAGGAGATCATCAAGCCGGTGCTGCCATCGGCCCTCGTGAAGGGGGAGATCAAGTATCTCGTCAATCCGACCGGCCGCTTCGTCATCGGCGGGCCGCAGGGCGACTCCGGGCTCACCGGCCGCAAGATCATCGTCGATACCTACGGCGGCGCCTGCCCGCATGGCGGCGGCGCCTTCTCCGGCAAGGATCCGTCGAAGGTCGACCGCTCGGCCGCCTATGCCGGTCGTTATGTGGCGAAGAACATCGTCGCAGCCGGCCTGGCCACGCGCTGCATGGTGCAGGTCTCCTACGCGATCGGCGTCGCCCATCCGACCTCGGTGTGGGTCACCACCTTCGGCACCGGCAAGGTCTCCGACACGACGATCGCCGAGTTGGTGAAAAAACACTTCGATCTGCGACCGAAGGCCATCGTCACGATGCTGAATCTGCTGCGCCCGATCTATGAGAAGACTGCCGCTTATGGTCACTTCGGCCGCGACGAGCCGGAATTCACCTGGGAAAGCACAGATAAGGCGGCAGCGCTACGCGCTGACGCTGGCCTGTAAGGCCACGCCGGAGGCGCTGATCTGTGCTTCGTCGAAGGCTAACATCGCTTGCGATGTTAAGGTGCGTAGCACCGGCCGAAGACAAAACAAGGCCGCTGCGTTGCGCAACGACGCCGGGCTGTAAAATCCTTCCACCGCGGCGAGGGGCGCTGCAGCGATCGTTCCCGATCGTCAGGCTCGCCGCGGCGGACATAGTAACGGCGCCCATTCATTGACTTGAATGGAGTGTGACTATGACCCACCATGCCGACTATGTCGTCGCCGACATCAATCTTGCCGACTGGGGCCGCAAGGAAATCAAGATCGCCGAAACCGAGATGCCGGGGCTGATGGCGATCCGCGAGGAATACGCCGCCAGCCAACCGCTCAAGGGTGCACGCATCTCCGGCAGCCTGCACATGACGATCCAGACCGCGGTGCTGATCGAGACGCTCACCGCGCTGGGCGCCGAAGTGCGTTGGGCCTCGTGCAACATCTTTTCGACCCAGGATCACGCCGCCGCCGCGATCGCGCAGGACGGCGTCAGCGTCTTTGCCAAGAAGGGCGAAACGCTCGAAGAATATTGGGAATTCACCCATCGCATCTTCGAATGGCCCGACGGCGGCCATTCCAACATGATCCTCGACGATGGTGGTGACGCGACGTTGCTTTTGCATCTGGGCGCCAAGGCGGAAAAAGATCCTGCCGTGCTGTCCCAGCCTTCTTCCGAAGAAGAGCGCATCCTCTTCGCGGCGATCAAGGCGAAGCTCGCCAAGGAGCCGACCTGGTATTCGACGCGCCTGGCAAAGATCAAGGGAATCACGGAGGAGACCACCACCGGCGTGCATCGCCTATATCAGATGCACGCCAAAGGCGAGCTGAAAGTGCCGGCGATCAACGTCAACGACTCGGTCACCAAGTCGAAGTTCGACAACCTCTACGGCTGCCGCGAATCGCTGGTCGATGGCATCAAGCGCGCCACCGACGTAATGATCGCCGGCAAGATCGCGGTGGTGTGCGGCTATGGCGATGTCGGCAAGGGCTCGGCGCAGGCCTTGCGGGCGCTTTCCGCCCAGGTGTGGGTCACCGAGATAGACCCGATCTGCGCGCTGCAGGCGGCGATGGAAGGCTACCGCGTCGTGACGATGGACTACGCCTGCGACAAGGCCGACATCTTCGTCACCGCCACCGGCAACTGGCATGTGATCACGCATGATCACATGATCAAGATGAAAGATCAGGCGATCGTCTGCAACATCGGCCACTTCGACAACGAGATCGACGTCGCCTCGCTCGAAAAATACCGCTGGGAGGAAATCAAGCCCCAGGTCGATCACGTGATCTTCCCGGATGGCCGCCGCATCATCCTGCTCGCCAAGGGGCGGCTCGTGAATCTCGGTTGCGCCACCGGCCACCCGTCCTATGTGATGAGCTCCTCGTTCGCCAACCAGACGCTGGCGCAGATCGAGCTATTCACCAAGGCCGGGCAATACCCGGTCGGTGTCTATACGCTGCCCAAGCATCTGGACGAGAAGGTGGCCCGACTGCAGCTCAAGAAACTGAACGCGCAATTGACCACACTCACGCCCGAGCAGGCCGCCTACATCGGCGTGCCGGTCGAGGGACCGTACAAGGCGGAGCACTACCGGTACTGATCCCGCGATGAGCATGAACTCGTTTCATGCCCGTGCGGCGCGGTCGAGAAAGCCCACCGTGCGTCCGGCCGTCCAGCATGCTGGCCTGCGCGCCGATGCCCTGCTGGTGCGGCAGGGCCTTGCGCCCTCGCGCACCGCGGCGCAGCGGCTGATCGAGCTTGGTCGGGTCAGCCTCGCTGGTGAGGCGATCACCAAGCCGGCGCAGCTATTGCCGGAAAGTGCGGTGCTCACTCTCGCCCCCGCAGCCGAGGCCGAATACGTCTCACGCGGCGGCATCAAGCTCGCCGGCGCGCTCGACCGCACCCACATCGTCGTCGCCGGCAAGACCTGCCTCGACATCGGCCAATCGACGGGCGGCTTCACCGACTGCCTCTTGCAGCACGGCGCGGCGAAGGTGGTCGGCATCGACGTCGGCCACAGCCAGTTGCACCCGCGGCTTGCTCGTGATCCGCGCGTCGAAGCCCACGAGGGGATCAACGCGCGCGCGCTCGCAAACTCGGCGCTGGCAGGACGGCACTTCGACCTGATCGTCGCCGATGTCTCCTTCATCTCGCTCACCCTGATCCTTCCGCAACTGCCGCCCTTCCTCGCGCCGCACGGCGAGATGCTGCTGCTCGTGAAACCCCAGTTCGAGGTCGGGCCCGAACACATCGGCAAGGGCGGCATCGTCAGCGACGGCTCCCTCTACCCTGCGGTGCGCGACAAGCTCACCGCCTGCTGCGCGGCCCACCACCTTGCCGTGCTCGATTGGTTCGCCAGCCCGATCACCGGCGGCGACGGCAACCGTGAATTCTTTCTCCATGCCCGTCATGAAACCTGAAATCTCCTGCGAATTCTTCCCACCGCAAACGGCAGAGGGTCTCGAAAAATTGCGTGCGACGCGCGCCCGGCTCGCCGCGCTGGCGCCGAGCTTCTTCTCCGTCACTTATGGCGCCGGCGGCTCGACGCGCGAGCGCACCTTCGACATCATCATGGAAATCGCCGCCGAAGGCATCGCTGCCTGCCCGCACCTTTCCTGCATCGGCTCGACACGCGAGAACATCCGCAAGATCCTGCATGACTACCGTGATCACGGCATTCGCCGTATCGTCGCCCTGCGCGGTGATCTGCCTTCCGGCATGGCCGATGTCGGCGAATTTCGCTATGCCAACGAGCTCGTCGCCTTCATCCGCCAAGAGACCGGTGACTGGTTCCATATCGAGGTCGCCGCCTACCCGGAATGGCATCCGCAGGCGAAGAGCCCGCGCGAAGACCTGCTGAATTTCAAGCGCAAGGTCGAGGCAGGCGCCAACTCGGCGATCACGCAGTTCTTCTACAACGCCGATGCCTACGCTCATTTCGTCAGCGAGGCGCGCGCGCTGGGCATCACGATCCCGATCGTGCCGGGCATCATGCCGATCGGCAGCTTTGCCAAGCTCGCCCGTTTCGCCGACGCGAGCGGCGCCGAGATCCCGCGCTGGATGCGCAAGAAATTCGAAAGCTTCGGCGATGACACCGACTCGATCCGCGCCTTCGGCCTCGATGTGGTCACCGAGCTGTGTGATCGCCTGCTCGCTCTTGGAGCCCCGGGGCTGCACTTTTACACGCTGAACCAGGCGGGGCTCACGCTGGAGATCCTGCGCTGGCTGGGATTGGCTGGCTAGCCGACCTCGACGCGGTTGCGCCCCAGGCGCTTGGCCCGATACAACGCCATGTCGGCACGACCGAGTAATGAGGCCAGCGTCGGCATGTCGGCACGGAACGCGGCGACACCAAAGCTCGCCGTATAGCGGCACGTTGTCTCCTCGATACACAACTGTGCCTGTTCGACCTGTCTGCGCATGCGCTCTGCTGCTTGCGTGGCCTCCGTTAAGTCGGTCCCCGGCATCAGGATGGCGAACTCCTCACCACCCCAGCGGCCGACCAGATCGACGTTGCGCACCGATCCGGCCAGGATGCGCGCAAAGTCCTGTAACACGCAATCGCCGACATCGTGACCGTGGCTGTCGTTGATCGCCTTGAAATGATCGAGATCGGCCAGCACGAGGGTCAGCGGCGTCCCATAGCGCTGGGCGCGTTGGATTTCCTGCTGCGCCACCTCGTCGAAGGCGCGCCGGTTGGCCAGCCCTGTCAGCGCATCGGTGCGCGCCAGCAGCTCTGCGGTTTCCATCTGCCGTCTGAGCGCCTTCTGTGCCGTGTCCAGTGTAGTGAGCACGCCGTGGGCGATGCGTAGCGACAGCCAGCTCGCCAGCAAGAGTCCGCCCAGCATGATGGCCAGGGTGATTTCCAGCATTTCGCGCTTGCGCGCTTCGAGCGCATCGCGGGCGATTTCCACGGCGATGTAGCCGACGATTTTCTGCTCCGGTGGCCGTACGTCGGAAAGCTCGTCCTGCAACTGCAGGATGGTTTGGAACACCGGCGTTTGTAGCGCCGTCACACGATCGCCCCTGTATACCTGCGGCGAATTGATGAGGGGCAAACGGTGAAGCGGCACCGCACCGGAATGGGCGACCTGACGACCGGTGGCGTCGAACACGGTGACCACCACGATCGTCGGATCGCTCTGCCGGGCGACATCGGCCAGGCGGCCCAAGGTGTCGTGGCTACCGCTAAACAACGCATATTCGGCGGCAGCGCCGATTTGATGGGCAACGGCATAACCGCGCTCCTGGAAAACCGATTCCAGATCGTTCTGATAGCGATCGAAAAACACCGCACCCAACAGCAGCACCATGATCAAGGCGGGCAAAACCGACCCAAGCAGCAGACGCACACGGAAGCTCAGGGTCGAGCGCGTCATCGACCCGCCTCCAGCCGACGCAGGTCAGCGGCGATCTCATCGACATCGAAGGGAGGCAAGCCAAGCGAAGCCGCCACCCTGTCGTTGGCGACGACCGTGAATTCGCGAATAAAAACGATCGGTGGGAGCCTGCGCTCTGCCAGCCAGTCGCGTAAGACTTGGGCGGTTTGCCGTGCCACCTGTGATGGTGACGAATAGACGGCCAGCAATGCGCCGGCCTTGACGTAGGCCGATGAGAATGCGACCAGCGGCACCCGCGCGCGGTAAGTGGTGAGCAGAATGTTCTGTAACGTCCCGGCGTTATAGACCAGCGGCTCCGGCAGCGCCAGCACGACATCGGCACGCACCAGCACTTCCTTCAAAGACGGATAGATCTCCTCCGGCGCACGCACTTCGGGCCCGACGATCAGTTGCAGTCCATGGGCCCGCGTTTCCTTTTCGAGCTGCGCCAGATAGGCCCGCGTCTGCGGCCCGGGTACCACGCCGACCCGCTGGCTTTCCGGCAACGCACGCCGGATCAGTGCGAGTTGGCGCGAGAGGGGCTGATCGAGTACGACGGCAGTGAATGGACGCGCGCCGACGATCGCCCGTCGCGCCTCGACGATCGACTGCGGTACGAGTGTGGCGATGAGCGGAATTTTCGACCAGCCGGCATCCTTCTTCGGTAATTGTTCGAGTGCGCCGTCGAGGGCAGCCGTGCCCACGGTGACGATCAGGTCCGGTCTTGCGCCTCTGCCGGCAAAGAGCTCCGTGGCGCGATCGACGCGCACATCAGCGGTTTCGGCCAGAGCCGCCTTCAGGTCGTTCGCGGTTTCCAGATGCACACCGCCGCTCTCGGCCAACACCACCCAGACGAGGGGTGCAGCCAGTGCCTCTGATACCAAAGTCATAGTGACCAGGCACAGCAGGAGGAAGCGGAGGAGCAAGCGGCCCATGGCGCAGATCAGAACTTGTAGCGGAGTTCGGCTGCGAAACTGCGGCCGGGCAAGGGAAGATTGTCCACCAGCGCACGACTCGAATATTCACGCAGGTCGCGGTCCGCCAGGTTGCGGAGGGTGGCGGCGAATTCCCAGTCGCTGCCATGGAAGTAGCGCAGACTGGTCGACAACCAGAGTTTGCTGCCCAGCGGCGTGCGCGGATCATTGGCGGGCAAGGGGCGCCGATCGAACCAGTGGGCCTGGAGATTCCAGTGCCACTTCGGTGCGATCGCCCAGTCGGCACGCAGGTAGGCTTGGCGTCGCGGGATGGCCAGATCGCGCAGCGGATCATCGACGGCGCCGAGCTGCATTTGACTCACATTGCCGCTCAGTCGCAGGTAGCGACCCACCTGCCACTGCGCTTCCAGCTCGACGCCGTTGCTGGCATAACGGCCCAGATTCGCGAAGCGATAGGGCGGCTGCGCTTCCGGCGCGATGACGTCGCTGCGCACGAAGCGATAGACATTCATGCCGAGATTCAGAGCGCGACTGGCGCGCCAAGTGAACGACAACTCGACCGTGCGCGAGCGTTCCGGCCGCAGATCGGGGTTGGCCGCATTGGCTGCCGTCTGCGAATACAGCTCGAGATACGAAGGCGCCCTGAACGCCCGCCCATACATCAGTTTGGTGGTCAGCCGCGGGCTGCTCTGCCAGACCAGCGCCAGGCGCGGATTGAGCGTACTGCCGAAATCGGAATAACGGTCGTAACGCGCGCCGGCCGTCAGCTCCCAATCCGGCGCGAGATGCCAGATATCCTGAGCAAAAAAATAAGCATTGCGACGCGTTTTCTCGGGTACGAACACGCCCGCCACGCCGTTCAGGGTTTGGCTGACGTCATAGGGCGTCTGCCAGACGTGCCCAGCACCCAACTGGATCAGCTGATCACGCAGCCCGCGATAATGCACCACCCCTTCGACATTGAAACGGCGCTCGGCGACAGAGAGCGCATTGCGCAACTCGCCCGGGCCCGGCGGCTTCTCCCAGAAACCATTGCCAGAGTCATAGGCGAGATCACGATAACGCGCCTCACCCGACACACCCCAATCGGTGCTCAGCGCATCATTGCGATAAAGCAGGGCCAGGCTCGACTGACGGTCCCGCGCTCTCGTCAGCGGATCGAGCACGGCGCCGCCGGTGAGGCCGATGCCGACGTTCTCGTGGCGCGTGTGATCGACCAGCAAACGCCAATGCTGCCGGGCGATCGACAGATGCAGATCGGCATCGTCATGGCCAACGTAAGCATTCCCGGCGGCCCCCAGCTTGTCGCGGGCAATCCAGGGTGAATAGCCATCGGTAGCGGACAGATCGGCAGTGAAGGCGATGTCGAAGCCGTTCCACTCCCCTCCCTGCTGCAGCCAGCCCGCCCAGCTGTCATCGCTGCCGACCCGGACCCCGGCCTCGCCACCGGGAATTTTCCCGGCAGTTTTGGTGATCACGTTGATCACGCCCGCCGCGGCATCCGCGCCGAACAGCGCCGAGCCGGGACCGCGGATGATCTCGATACGCTCGATCATGTTCGCCGGCACACCCTTCCAGAAGATGCCGGGCGACCAAACCAGATCCTTGGCCGGCGCGCCGTTGATCATCAGCAGCACATTGACGCCGGAAGCACCGCGCATGGAGAGCAGCGGTTTGGCGCCGAACAGATTGGTTTTCACATACACGCCCGGCACGCTCTGCAGGATTTCCATCAGATTGGTCGCGCCGGTGGCGCGCAGATCGTCGGCGGTGATCACCGACACCACCGCGGGAGCCTCGGCCATCGACTGCTCCGTCTGACTGGCAATCTTCACCGTGATGGCCATCTGCTCCTCCAAACTCAATGCCAGCAGCTGGCGAATGCCATCACTCCCGCCGGCGAGCCCCGGCAGAGAGAACAGCAAGGCAAGCATGGCAACGGCTTTCTTTGGCATCTCCCCGAATGTCATTTTTTTTAACGAAGCGAAAAGCGTGTGTCATTATCGCTCAAAATGCAATACGCAATGTGCCCCAGATGCGGCGCTCGAGTCTCATCTCGCTATCGGGCGCATATACAGGCAGACTACCATTCGCCGCCTGGATGGCTAGCGCTGCTTCCAAACGTGTCGTGCCGAGCGCGAATTGCTTGGCCAGACGGGCATCGAGGCGCTGCTGGGCCGGTAGGGGATCCGACCCGGCGCCCCAAGAATGACTGCCGAGCGATTGATAGATGACTGTGAAATCCCATGCAGCTGGCAACTGCTGGAACCAGGCGATCGTTGTGGCTTGGCTGGGCGGGAAGGGCCGGTTGCCGACTTCTTCCCAATGCAGATGCTGGAAAGACTGGTTCAACCAGATTTCCGTCGTCTGGAAGGGTTTCCAGCGCAACTGATACTCGATGCCGCGGGTGCGGAAGCCCGACGTATTGCGAAAATCCTGCACCGGGATGGCCACGCCGGCTGGAATGCCGAACGGGTTGGCTGGCGTAACATACCAGGCGACGTTAGCACGGCGATCCTTGGCAAGCAGATCCTCCATCTTTTCCAGATAGGCTCGCACATCAAGGGTCATCCGCTGCTCGCTCAGGTTGCCGAAATAGCCGAACTCGATCACCCTGAGTCGTTCCGGTCGGGCCTCTCCGCTTGCCTTATAGAGCAGGAAAGGCTGGTGCGCCGAGGCGAGCAGGGCTTCGAGCATCTTGCCCGCCCCCGACAGCCTGACAACATCCTGCGGATAAAAACGCACATCGCTGGCCAGCTCGAACAGGGTCGGCGTCCGCACGGCGCTGGTCATGCCGAAACGCAGCGTATGCTGTGACGTGACCAGATAATTGGCCATCAGGCGTGGCGAGAAGTAGCCGCCGATGCGGCTGTGGTGAGCGGCAAAGCCACCGGCATTGATCAACCAATGCGGATGCGGGCGCCATTCGAGGTTGCCGAACAGGCGTTCCTCATGGAGCGCCACCGGATCGTCGGTGTTGTAAAGCGGCCGCGAGACGGCATCCTCATAACGGTAACCGGCGCCCCACACGGCACGCAGCTGTTTCCCGATCTGGGTTTGCTGCTGCAGTTCGAGATTGACGCGCCGACCGTAGCCATCGCCGCTGACGATGACGCTCGCGTCATAGGGATAGGTGAAACGCTCACGCAGCGTTTCCTCGTTGAAGCTGGCGGTCAGCTTGAGCTCCTCACCCGCCCCGGACTGCTGCCGCCATTGGCCGAGCAGGTGAATGTTTTGCCAACTTCTGGTACGCGGTGGATTGCCTGGCTGATCGGCAAAACCTTCGCCGCTGGAGCGATCGACTACCCCGGCGGAAAACAGCAGCTCCTGATCGGGTGCGGGGCGCAGGTCAGCGCGGAAATGCAGCTGGCTGATGGTCTTGTCATCATAGAGATTGGCATAGCCACTGTCGCTGCGCCGTCCGGTGCTGAGACGAAAACTGGCGGCGGGGCCGCCCCAACCAATGCGCGCATAGTTGTCGCGGATCGCGCCGCCGCCTGTGCTGACGGACGCTTCCAAACCATGCGTATCCTGGGCATGACGGGTGATGACGTTGATGACACCGAACATCGCGTTCGCCCCGTAGGCAGCCGAATTCGAGCCCCGCAGCACCTCGATGCGTTCCACATCCTCGAGCAGTACGCCCATCATCCCGTCGGCCGTGCCACCCAGATAATAGGCCGAATAGACCGGACGACCATCGATCAGCACGAGGTTGCGAACACCGTAATCATCGAGCGGCACATGATAGGAAGCGGTCGGGTTGGCGCCGTTGTAACCCGATGCCAGATAACCGGGTACCAACCGCAATAGATCGGCCAGTTCGCGCGCTCCGGAACGCCGGATCATCTCGCGCTCGATCACCGTGACGGCGCCCGGTGTCTCGTTGAGCGGCTGAGCGAGGCGGCTGACCGTCAGGACGATCGGCAGCTCGCCGAAGTAATCATGTTCCGAAACTTCCGCCGCCGATCCCGGCGTGGCGCAGAACAGAATCGGTAAGGCAGCGACGAGATTGCGCAAGTCGGCCATGCGTCACGCGCCTCCAGATTTGGCCCGTTCCGACGCCAGCATTGCCGCAAAATCTTCTGCGGCCATGGGACGGGCGAAAAGATAGCCTTGGCCATAACGACAGCGCATTTCCTTCAATAATGCGAGTTGCCGTGCATCTTCGATACCTTCGGCGACGACATGCAGACCCAGCGTTTCTGCCATCGCGATGATCGCCTCGACGAGCCCGCGGTCGTTGCGGTCGTCATGGAGATCGCGGATGAACGATTTGTCGATCTTGACCGTATCGAGCGGAAAGCGTTTGAGATAGGACAGCGATGAAAAGCCCGTGCCGAAATCATCGAGGAAGATACGCACTCCAGCCACACGCAAGCTTTCGATCCACCTCTGGGCGACCGTGACATCACGCATCAGCAGGCTCTCGGTGATCTCGAGCGCCAGACTGGACGGTGGCACGGCGTGTCGGCTGAGCAGTTCGAGCAGGTGCGCGGGGGGCAGTGCATCGGGGATCTGGCGCGCCGAAACGTTGAGAGAACAATACAGCACATGTCCAGCCTGCCGCCAGTGCGCCAGCTGGCGGCAGACCGCATCGACTACCTCCAGCCCGATGACGCCTATCAGACCGATCTCCTCGGCGAGGGGAATGAAAACGTCCGGCGGCACCATGCCACGCTGTGGATGGGGCCAGCGCAACAACGCCTCGGCACCAATGATCATCCCCGTCGCCAATTCGACGATCGGCTGATAGGCCAGTTGCAACTCGCGTCCAGCCACGGCAGCGCGCAGATCGTCCTCGAGCCGGCGCCGATGCTCGGCCTCCGTCTGTAAGGCAGGATCAAATAGCTTCCAGCTGCATTCACCCGTCGTGCGTGCGCTGTTCAGGGCAAGCTCCGCTGCGCGCAGCAATTGCTGGACGTCACAGCCATCGGCCGGGAACAAGGCGGCTCCGATGCTGACTCCTATCTCCATGGTTTGGCGGTCGTTGTGCAGCCTGATTTCGTAGGGCTGTTTCAGCCGGCCGATCAACTGCTCCAGACGCGTAGTTATCGCCTGCCTGTCGCTGACGCCTGCCAATAGCAACGCAAATTCGTCACTGCCGATGCGTGCCACGCGATCCCTTTCGCCAAGCAGCTCGCGCAGACGAGCGGCGACAGCGATCAACAACGCATCGCCCGTGGGGAAGCCGAGCGCATCGTTGATCTGCTTGAAGTCGTCGAGATCGACCATCACCAGCGCAAACGGCTCGCCATCCGGGTCGAGATCGGCGAGGCTGCGTTGCAGACCGGCCCGATTGGGGAAACCCGTCAGCGCGTCGGTAACGGCCAGGCGCCGCGCCGCCAGTTCTTCCCGCTTGCGCTGCGTCACATCGGTGACCGTCCCCTGCACGTTGCCATCACCAAGCGGCACCATCATCACATGCAGCCAGCGTTCCTCCCCTCGGCGGTCGCGGATCAGGTAATCGTCCGCATAGGGCTCGGTTTCGGGCGGTGCGTCCAGACAGGCGCGGAGTATGGCCAACAGCTCACCGGGCGCATCCCACCTTGCATCGGTCAGCCAGCACCCTTTCGCATCGTTTCTCGTTGGCAAACCAGCCAGTCCGCAGAAAGCGCGATTGCAGGAGACAAGCCGTCCTTCGCGATCTGCGACGAAAATGCCCGAGCTGGCGTTGTCGAACAGATTGCGATATTTGCGCTGATCGATTTCATGTTGGCGTCGCAACAGGCGCTCCTGTTCCAGGGTGACCACCAGCTGCGCGGTCAATTCGTTGATGTCGGTGACGAGACGACCGATCTCGGTGGTTTCGTGACCCTCCGGGATGGGCAGGCGTTCGCCGCCCGCAGCGTCGAGATGGTGCAAGCGGTCGGAAGTCGCCTTGATCGGTCGCAGAACCCACCAATACAAGGCAACGGCTACCGTCATGATCAGCGCCAGCAATTGGCTGACGAGCAACAGACTCACCAGCCAGAGCTCCTGCGCGATGCGTGTATCGATCAGCGCGCGATCGGCTTCGAGACGGATTTCGCCGATCGTCTCGGCGGATTTGAACGGTGACCGGAGTTTCCGCTGGACGAGCAGGGGTTCGCCCATGGTTTCCCGTGCCACCTCGCGATCGACCATCACCAGCTCACCATCCCGGCCAAGAATGATCACCCTCATCACATCGCTATTGCGCAACAGACCTTGTGCGACTTCGTTGGCCAACTGCTCGTCATTGGCGAAACAGGCCACCGCGGCGGTGCTCTCGACCGTATCGACCAGTTCGGTCAGCCGGGTCATGGCTTCATCATGCAGGCGCGCGTCGATCGTCTGGCGCGCCAGCAAGGTGGCGATCACGCCGACCAGCAATGCGATGCCGACGACGGACAGCAAGCCGCGGGCGAGGATGCCCTGCCGCCAATATCCCTTACCATCCGCCATCGCCTATTCCGCCAGCTCGAAGACGATCTTCACGCGCCGATCGACCTGGGCGCGCTCGAGATATGCCAGTCCGCCCGGCTGGCTGGCGACGAATCGCAAGGCCTCTTCGACGCTGCCGACTGTGTGTGGCGGCCGTGTCTTGCCGGAAAAGACGAGCCGCGCCCAGTAGGCATTGATTTCGGGCAGGCTCTTGTTGACGAGGCTTCGATAGAAGCGGGCGCGCAATGAAGAACCATCCGCGATGTCCACCGGTTCGGCGGCGAGGCCGGAAGGCAGACGCCGGTAACGACCAAGGAAGATGTTGATGACATCATCCTCACCAAGCCGCTCGATGCCACTTTGTGGATTGACGACGACCACCAGCTCGGCCCTTGCTTCCGCAGCGCCCCAAACGAAGGCCGAGAAGATCATGGCGAGCAGGACACGCATCATCAGAACACGAAATCCAATGTGACACTGAGCACTTCGGTCTTGCCATCCCAGGCGGGATTGGCATTGGGAAACGAGAAGCTGGCCCCAGCGCCGGCACGCACGGTATCCCATTGCAGCTTGAACGCCATGTCTCTCTGGAAGTCCCAGCGCACCCCGAGCGTATAGGTGGTGCGATCCACCGCCCCACCCGCCATGAACAGGCGGTAGTAGTCGCCCAGCACCGGAACCGGGACGGCGGGCAGATCGTCACGGGATTTCGACTTCCAACGGGACATCCCGACGAACGGGGTAACCCGTCCAAGTCGATAGGCCGCCAATACATAGCCCGCATGGGAATCCTCGAAAACCTGGGCCTCGTGGCGGATGCGGTTCAGCATGCCTTGCACCAGCAGCGGCCCACGGTCGTAGACCAAGCCGGCAGAGAGATAACGCGTGGTCTTGTCTTTCGTCTGCAGCGAAGCCGCCGCCTCAGGAAACCCGCTGGCCAACAGCGGTGCTTCGAGAAAGCCGGTGTTCATGTCCGCCGCGAACCGGATGCGCGCCGCCTGCGCGCGCAACTGCCAGGGACCGCGGGTGTAGTCGAACACCAGACCGGCAACCGGCGAGCCGCTGGTATCCCAAACCCCAAGCCCCCCAGCAGCCTTTTCGTGCGTCCGACCGGCGAAGGCCTTGAGGTGTGCAAGACCCCCGGCTGCCGGCAGCGTAACGGCGGCATCGGCACCGTCGAAATGAGAAAAGAACAGCGGGCCGAAGAAATCCGCCGGCGGCCGTACCGTCAGGTAGGAATAGCCGACCAGCCTCGAGTCGGCGAGCATCATGAAGTCCGCGCCGATGCGTCCAAGGCGCAACGCAAGGCGCGGATCGGGCTCCCATTTCGCGAACGCCCACATCAGTTCGGGGTTATGGCTGCGATCGTAATGCAGCCGGCTAACGGCTTGCCCGACCAGTTCGAGTTCGGTCGTCACACGCCAGCTCGCCTGCAGGCCGAAAATGCTGTCGATCCTGCCTGACCATTGCCCGTTCTTGATGCCGACAGGCTGCGACAAGTCGCGCACGAATTCCGCCTGGTCGGAAGAGGATCGCGCCAGACCCAGGGTGCCGAAGCCGCGCAATGAGAATGCCGGCGCATCGCTCTGCGCATGGACATGGCCAATGAAAGCGCACACCAGCAGCGATGCGGCCACCCATGATCTGACGTGCATGTCACCCTCCCTCGAGGCTGCAGAGATTATCACGCGCCCGGCTGCCCCGGCCGTCCGCGGCAAATCCGCATTCCCGCAGTCCGGGATTCAACGCCGCCTGCTGCCGCCGAGCAGGGAGCCGAGCACGCCGCGCACCAGCTCGCGGCCGACCTGGCTGGCGATGGTGCGCGTCACACTCTTCGCCGCGGCCTGCACCAGGCCATCGGTCTGGCCGCCGCGCGGGCCGGTGCGGCCGAACAGGATTTCGCTGAGGAAACCGCCCCCTTCGGCCGCCGGGGGCTGAGGTGCCGTGCCGCCAGCGCCGACTTTCACTGGCGTCGCCCCGCCAGCCGCGGCGCCTCCGCCAGCGCGGGATTGCAGGATCTCGTAGGCCGACTCGCGATCGACGATCTTTTCATAGTGGCCATAGACCAGCGAGGAGCGGATCACCTGCTGGCGCTCGTTCGGGGTCAGCGGCCCGATGCGCGATGCCGGTGGCAGGATCCAGGCGCGCTCGACGACGGCAGGCGTGCCCTTTTCATCGAGGAAAGAGACCAGCGCCTCGCCGACCCCCAACTCGGTGATCGCCTGCTCGGCGCTGAATTTCGGATTGGCACGCAAAGTCTGCGCCGCCGTCTGCACTGCCTTCTGGTCGCGCGGCGTGAAAGCGCGCAGCGCGTGTTGCACGCGATTGCCGAGCTGGCCGAGCACCTTGTCCGGGACATCGAGAGGATTCTGCGTGACGAAATAGACGCCCACACCCTTCGAACGGATCAGCCGCACCACCTGCTCCACCTTGTCGACGAGCGCCGGCGGCGCCTCGTCGAACAGCAAGTGCGCCTCGTCGAAGAAGAACACGAGTTTGGGCTTGTCCAGGTCGCCCACCTCGGGCAGCTGTTCGAACAGCTCGGCCAAAAGCCAGAGCAGGAAGGTGGCATAGACCTTCGGCGCATTCATCAGCCGGTCGGCGGCAAGGATGTTCACCACGCCACGCCCATCCTGCGTCTGCATCAGGTCGTTGATGTCGAGCATCGGCTCGCCGAAGAACTTGTCCCCCCCTTGTTCCTCGAGACTGAGCAGCCCGCGCTGGATCGCGCCGATCGAGGCCGCCGAGATGTTGCCGTAGCGCGTCTTGAATTCTGCCGCGTTGTCGCCGACCCATTGCACCATCGCACGCAGGTCCTTGAGATCGAGCAGCAGCAGGCCGTTTTCGTCGGCGATGCGGAAGACGATCTGCAGCACGCCTTCCTGCGTCTCGTTGAGACCGAGCAAGCGCGAGAACAAGAGCGGCCCCATGTCGGACACCGTCGCGCGCACCGGATGGCCCTGTTCGCCAAAGACATCCCAGAACACCACCGGGCTTGCACGCGGCTGCCAGTCCTTGATCTCCAGCATGTCGAGACGCTTTTGCAGCTTGTCGGAAAGCGTCCCGGGGGCCCCGAGACCGGAAAGATCGCCCTTGACGTCGGCCAGGAAGACCGGCACGCCGATCGCTGAGAACTGTTCGGCCATACGCTGCAAAGTGACGGTCTTGCCGGTACCGGTGGCGCCGGTGATGAGGCCGTGTCGGTTGGCGAGATTGGATAGCAGGCAAAGCTCGGTTGCGCCCGCCTTGGCGATTGGCAAGGATTTGCTCATAGTTTCAATGAGATACGTCGATTGATCCGAAAAACTGCCGGGCTAGCCAGACGGCGCCGAGACAAGTACCCTACAAGTGCGCTAAAACAACAGCTTGCAAAAATAAACTGAAAAAAGACTTCAAATGTTGCCGTTATTTATTTACGATAGCACCCATTGACTCAATGCCGCATGACGATTGTAGCCCCATGACTCGCCAGCAAGCATCATGAATACTTTTCCCGACGCCGCCCGCATCGAGGAGATACGTCGTCTCAAACAGGAGGGCTTGAGCATGGCCCAAATCATCGATCGCCTAGAAGGCGGCACTGCGCCGCGCCCCGCAAGCTTCAAACCGGCCGGTATAGCGGACGCACCATTGCATCTGACGCTCGACGACATCACGCATCCAGCGTACATGATCAACCACGGCTTCGAGCTGATGTGGATCAACCCGGCCGGCCAGCACGTGCTGTTCCACGATCACCTCGAACTTCCCCAGACCAGTGACCAGCGCAACCTGTTCCGCCTGCTGCCGGTGAGTCGTAACGAATGGGGCAGCCTGCTCGGCTTCCACATCGCGATCGCCAAGTCGCGGCTCGGCCCGGAATCCTTCGGCAATCTGTGCCGCGGCCTCGATCCGGTGAGCTATGCCCGCTTGCAAGCGGCCTATCTCGAAACCGAAGCCGCACCCGTTCAACCCGTCGTGCAAACGACTGTGCTGCTGCCGGAAGCCGACGGCAGTGGCAAGGAACGTTTCCACACCGCCTTCGCGTCTTTTTTCCGCGAAGGCATCTTCATCGTCCTGGTGCCGGAAGCAGAACCCGCCGACGAAATGCTCAAGCTGCTGGCGCGCCGTGACGAAGTGATCCGCGGTCTGCTTCGGAAACGGCTGCCGGTACTGACCGATCTGGCGGTGCTGGTCGCCGATCTGCAAGGTTCGGTGAAGATCTGTTCAGAGCTGCCACCCGAAGAGTATTTCGAGCTGATCAACGAAATCTGGCGCACGCTGGCGCCGACTTTCCGCAAATACAAAGGCACCTACGGCAAACATGTCGGCGATGGCATGGTGTACTACTTCTTTCCGCAGCCGGACAGCAACTATCTGGCCAACGCGCTCGACTGCGCGATCGAGATCCGCCGCGAGATCCAGCGCCTGTCGAAGTCCTGGCAGATTCGCAAGCAATGGTTCAACGAGCTGTACTTGAACACCGGCATCAACGAAGGCCAGGAATGGCTCGGCACCTACCAGTCGCCGACCAGCGTCGAATTCGTCGTGCTCGGCGACACGATCAACCAGGCCGCGCGCATCTCCGACTTCGCCCGCCACGGCAGCATCTGGGTCACCAAGAACCTGATCGGCAAACTGCCGGTGGAAGAACGGGCGCGGGTATCGTTCGGCGTACGCCGCCGCGCCCCGGAAGGTCGTGAGGTCTTCGTGCCGTCGAGCTTCTCGCAGGTCGGCACGCTGCTCGAGCAGGAAGGCGCGCGGATGGAGAAGCTGCGCGACATCGCCAATCTGCCGATCACCGAGATCGTCGACGTGAAGCCCCGGCAACACCCGTAACTCTGCGCCTGCCTTAAAATAGGCTCCGTCTCCCGGCCCTGCAAAGGGCCGGCGTCATTTCCGCAATTCTCCACAGGAACTCACACTATGGCCGGACATTCCAAATGGGCCAATATCCAGCATCGCAAGGGCCGCCAGGATGAAAAGCGCGGCGCGGCCTTTTCGCGCGTCGCCAAGGAAATCACCGTCGCCGCCAAGCTGGGCGGCGGCGACCCCTCGTTCAACCCGCGTCTGCGCCTGGCGATCGAAAAAGCAAAATCGGTCAACATGCCGAAAGACAAGATCGAGAACGCGATCAAGAAGGGCACCGGCGAACTCGAAGGCGTCGATTACAGCGAAGTGCGTTACGAGGGCTATGGCATCGGCGGTGCGGCGGTGATGGTCGATTGCATGACCGACAACAAGACGCGCACCGTCGCCGCGGTACGCCATGCTTTCAGCAAATACGGCGGCAACATGGGCACCGACGGCTGTGTCGCCTTCCAGTTCAAGCACTGCGGCCAGCTCGTCTTCGCACCCGGCACCGACGAGGCGAAGCTGATGGATGCCGCGATCGAGGCCGGTGCCGAGGATGTGCTGACCAACGACGACGGCTCGATCGAGGTGATCACCCCGCCTGCCGATTTCCTCGCCGTCAAGGAAGCGCTCGAAGCCGCCGGCTTCAAGGCCGAATATGCCGAGGTGACGATGAAGCCGCTGGCCGAGACCGTGCTCGCCGGCGAAGATGCCGCCAAGATGCAGAAGCTCCTCGACGCCCTCGAAGACCTCGACGACGTGCAGGAGGTCTACACCACGGCGGTGATGGACGAATAAGCGCCCAGGTGCCGTCGCGCCAGCGCCGACTTTCGTGACAACGCTCCGTATCCTCGGCATCGATCCGGGCTTACGCATCACCGGTTTCGGCATCATCGACAAGACCGGGCAGAAGCTCGCCTATGTCGCCAGCGGCTGCGTCAAGAGCGTTGAGACCGATCCGCTGCCGCAGCGGCTCAAGTCGCTGATCGACGGCATCGGCGAAGTGATCGCCACCTGGCAACCATCCGAAGCGGCGATCGAAAAGGTGTTCGTCAATGTCAATCCGCAATCGACGCTGCGGCTGGGCGAGGCGCGCGGCGCGGCGATCGCCGCGCTGGTGGCGGCCCATCTGCCGGTGGCCGAATACACCGCGCTGCAGATCAAGCAGGCGGTGGTGGGTCACGGCAAGGCGGCGAAGGAACAGGTCGGCCACATGGTGATGCGCCTCTTGCAGCTGCCGGGCGAACCCTCGAAGGATGCTGCCGACGCATTGGCCTGTGCGATCTGCCACGCGCATGGCGGGCAGGGACTCGGTAACATCACCACACGCGGCTTGCGCGTGAGGAAGGGTCGTCTCGTATGATCGGTCGCATCGCCGGCATCTTGCTGGAAAAAAATCCGCCGCAAATCCTCATCGATGTCGGCGGCGTCGGCTACGAGCTCGAGGTGCCGATGAGCACCTTCTACAACCTGCCGAACCTCGGCGAGCCGGTCGTGCTCGTCACCCATCTCGTGGTGCGCGAGGATGCGCATCTCCTGTTCGGCTTCCTCACCGAGCCCGAGCGGGCCACATTCCGCCAGTTGATCAAAATCTCCGGCATCGGCGCGCGCATCGCGCTGGCGGTGCTCTCCGGGCTCTCGGTGTCGGAACTGGCGCAAGCGGTGGCGCTGCAGGAGGCCGGGCGCATCGTGAAGATTCCGGGCATCGGCAAGAAAACCGCCGAACGGCTGCTACTCGAACTGAAAGGCAAGCTGCCCACGATCGCTCCGGCCGCGAAACTCGGCGCTGGCGGCACAGCACCCCTGGCCGCTCAGGATGCGGCGAGCGACATCTTGAACGCCTTGCTCGCGCTGGGATACAACGAACGCGAGGCGCTTGGCGCGATGCAAGGCCTCCCCCCCGACATCGGCGTGGCCGAGGGCATCCGCGCTGCGCTCAAAGCCCTGGCGAAGGGATGAGACGGCGAGGGGTAGAATCGGTGCATGAATGAAACCACCCGCGCCCATGCCCGGATCGCGCTCGCCGCACTGATCATCGTCGGCACGGTCTGGGTGCTGGCGCCGTTTCTGGCTGCCCTGCTGTTCGCCGCGATCCTGTGTCTCACCACCTGGCCGATGTTCGCCTGGTTCGAATCCCGCCTCAAGGGCCGCAGCACGCTGGCCGCGCTCTTGGCCACGTTGGTGCTCGCCACTGCGGTGCTGTTGCCGATGTCCTATCTCGCCGCGACCATCGCCGATGCCGTCGCACAGCTGATCGGCATCCTGCGGCCGTGGTTCGAGGCCGGCGATTACGCGCCGCCGGGGTGGCTTGCCGGCCTGCCGCTGGTCGGTGAACCGTTCGATGCCTACTGGCGCAAGCTCGCCAGCAGCCACGCGGAACTGACCCAGCTCGGCAAGCAGCTCTTCGAGCCGACGCGCAAGGTTCTGACCGCTTCCGCGACGCTGATCGGTCAGGGCCTGCTGGAACTGACGCTGGTCGTCCTGATCGCCTTCTTCTTCTACCGCGACGGCCATCGGCTCGCCAGCCGTCTCGCACTCTTCGCGCGCAAGATCGGCGGCGACCTCGGCGACCGCATGCTGCTCCTGGCACGCACCACGATCATGGGCGTGATGGTCGGCATCGTCGGTACCGCCGTCGCCCAGGCGCTGGTGGCCTTGATCGGCTTTCTCATCGCCGGCGTGCCGGCGGCGTTGCTGTTGGCCGCGGCGACCTTTTTCCTGTCGATGATTCCGGTCGGTCCCCCCTTGATCTGGGGCGGCGCCGCCTGGTGGCTCTACAGCCAGGGTGAAACGGGTTGGGCGATTTTCATGGTCGTCTGGGGGCTGGCGGTGATCAGCAGCGTTGACAACTTCATCAAGCCGATCCTGATCAGCCGCACCGCCAGCCTGCCGATTCTGTTGGTCGCCCTGGGCGTCTTCGGCGGCGTGCTCGCCTTTGGCTTCGTCGGCATCTTCCTCGGCCCGGTGATCCTGGCCCTGGGGGTGATGCTTTTCGAGAGCTGGCTTTCCCAGCCGGCACAGGCGTCATGATCGAAACCGATCAGCTCCACCAGCGCCTGATCGCGCCTGCCAGCGCCTCGCCGCAGGAAGATGCCATCGAACGCGCGCTGCGACCGAAACGGCTGGCCGAATACGTCGGCCAGGCAAAGATCCGCGAGCAGCTGGACATCTTCATCGGCGCCGCGAAAAAGCGTGGCGAGGCGCTCGACCACGTGCTGCTGTTCGGCCCACCGGGCCTGGGCAAGACCACGCTCGCGCACATCATCGCGCATGAGCTGGGCGTCAATCTGCGCCAGACCTCCGGGCCGGTGCTGGAGCGCGCCGGCGACCTCGCTGCGATCTTGACCAACCTCGAACCGCACGACGTGCTGTTCATCGACGAGATCCACCGCCTCTCGCCGGTGGTCGAGGAAATCCTCTATCCGGCGCTGGAAGACTTCCAGATCGACATCATGATCGGCGAAGGGCCGGCGGCGCGCTCGGTGAAGCTCGATCTGCCGCCCTTCACGCTGGTCGGCGCCACCACGCGTGCCGGCATGTTGACCAACCCATTGCGCGATCGCTTCGGCATCGTCGCGCGGCTGGAGTTCTACAGCCCCGAGGAGCTCGCCCTGATCGTGCGCCGTTCGGCGCAGCTGCTGAACTGCACGATCGCCGCGGAAGGCGCGCTGGAGATCGCGCGCCGTTCGCGCGGCACGCCGCGCATCGCCAACCGGCTGCTGCGGCGCGTGCGCGACTTCGCGGAAGTGAAACACGACGGCGCGATCACGCGCGAGATCGCCGACGCGGCACTGACCATGCTCGACGTCGATCAGCTGGGCCTCGATGTGATGGACCGGAAGCTCTTGGCTGCGGTGCTGGAAAAATTCGGCGGCGGACCGGTCGGGGTCGATAACCTCGCCGCCGCGATCGGCGAGGCGCGCGACACGATCGAGGACGTGCTGGAGCCGTATCTGATCCAGCAGGGCTATCTGCAGCGCACGCCGCGTGGCCGCATGGCGACGGCGAGCATCTGGCGGCACTTCGGCCTGGTCGCGCCCGGCCAGCCCAATCACGAGTTATGGGACAAGGAATGATCCCAGATTGTCCATTGGAACGCGAGCGGGTATCGATGGCGAGGGCGAGCAGATTTGCGTCCCCGCGACGAGCCAATAACGGTGTCTATTGGCGAGGAGCGGGGGCGCGAAGATGCCGCCCGCAGTTTGAGACCCGCCGTGTAGGGCGATGAAATGATGGTTTCGCATGCTCATGACGCATCAGCCTGGTCTAATGGACAATCTGGGATGATTAGCCATCTGCCCGTGCGTGTCTATTACGAGGACACCGACGCCGGCGGCGTGGTGTATTACGCCAACTACCTCAAATATCTCGAACGCGGCCGCACCGAGTTCCTCCGTCAGCTTGGCTTCGAACAGCGCCTGCTTGCGCGAGAAACGGGCATCGCCTTCGCGGTCCGCTCCTTTTCTGCCGAGTATCTCAAACCGGCGCGGCTCGACGATGAACTCGTCGTCGCCACCGCGGTCGAAGCGCTGGGCCGCGCGCAAGTCACCTTCGCACAATCGATCCGGCGGGGCAAGGAGACGCTCCTCACCGCCAAGGTGCGCGTCGCCTGCCTGGACCTCGGCCGTGGGCGCGCCACCGCGCTGCCGGCACCGCTTTTCGAAAGCATCCGATCAACACAGACATCATGAACGTCACTCAGGATCTCGCCATCGTCGAATTGATCACCAACGCCAGCCTGATCGTCAAGCTGGTGATGGCGGTGCTCACCTATGTTTCCGTCATGTCCTGGTACTGGATCTTCCGCAAATGGTTTCAGCTGCGCGACGCGCGGCGCAAGACCGACCAATTCGAGCGCGACTTCTGGAGCGGCGGCGATCTGAACACGCTGTATCAGGAGGCGATCGGCGACCCGCAGCACAACGGCGCCATGGAACGCATCTTCGCCGCTGGCTTCCGCGAATTCACCAAGTTGCGCGGACAAAAGCTGCTCGACCCCGCCACCGCGATCGACGGCGTGCGCCGCGCGATGCGCGCCACCTACCAACGCGAAGTGGATGACCTCGAAGCGCATCTGGCCTTCCTCGCTTCGGCTGGCTCGGTATCGCCTTATGTCGGCCTGTTCGGCACGGTGTGGGGCATCATGCACTCGTTCCGCGGCCTTTCCAGCATGCAGACGGCGACACTCGCCGCCGTCGCTCCCGGCATCGCCGAGGCGCTGGTGGCCACCGCGATCGGTCTGTTCGCCGCGATTCCCGCCGTGGTGGCCTACAACCGTTTCGCGCATGACACCGACCGGCTCGCGGTGCGCTTCGAAAGCTTCATGGAAGAGTTTTCGAACATCCTGCAACGGCAGATGAAGTGATGCGACAAAGACGTCTCAAACACGAGATCAACGTCGTGCCCTACATCGACGTGATGCTGGTGCTGTTGATCATCTTCATGGTCACTGCGCCGATGATCCAGCCCGCCGCGATCGAGCTACCCTCCGTCGGCAAGGCGGCCGCGCCACCGGTCGAGCCGCTCGAAATCATCGTCAAGGCCGACGGCGCGATGGAGATGAGAGACCGCGCCCTGGGCGGGGCCACGGTCAGCGTCGGGCGGCTGGAACTGGCCGAGCGCATCCGGCAGGCGCAGGAAAAGAACCCCGATCAGCCGGTGCTGATCGCCGCCGACCGTAACACGAAATATGCGGCGGTGCTCGATGTGATGGATGAACTGCAACGCGCCCAGGTCGCCAAGATCGGCCTGCTCGTCCAGACCAGAGGCAAATGAACGACTTCCGCACCCAGCCTCGCAAGGTTCCCGGCAAGCGCATCGCCTTCGTCCTCGCGGTGCTGATCCATGTCGTGCTGATCCTGCTGATCGTCTATGGCATCCACTGGCAGACGAAAAAAACCGAAGTGGTCGCGGTCGATCTGGTGCGTGCCGTCCCACCAGCGCCGACTTCCGCGCCGGAGCCCAAACCCGCACCGCAGCCGGAGCCCGAACCGAAACCGCAACCCAAGCCGCAGTCAGAGCCCAAGCCTGTCGCCAAACCGGAACCGGTGAAGCCACCGCCCAAACCGGACATCGCCCAAAAAGAGAAACCCAAGCCGCCGCCGAAACCCGAGCCCAAGCCCGAACCGAAGGCAGAGCCGCCCAAGGATCCCTTCAAGGAACAGCTCGAGCGCGAGCTCATGGAAACCGAGAAGCGCAAGACCGCCGAAGCCGCCGCCCGGGAGGCGGCGAAGGAGCTCGCCGCGCTCAAGGCCCAGCAGGCAAGCGCCGCGCAGTCGAATGCGATGGCCGACTACATCGCGAAGATCCGCGGCAAGGTGCGCGGCAACATCGTGCTGCCGGCCGACGTGAAAGGCAATCCCGAGGCGATCTTCGAGGTCACCCAGTTGCCGAGCGGCGAAGTGCTCGACGTACGGCTGAAGAAATCCTCCGGCAATCCGGCCTGGGATGCCGCCACCGAGCGCGCGATCCGCAAGTCCAGCCCGTTGCCCACGCCGGCGCAAAAGGAACTGTTCAGCCGCACGCTGGAGCTGCGCTTTAGGCCTCTGGAAGAATGACCCTCTGCCCCGCGCGTATAATCGCAAGATCATGAAACCACTCATTTCCCGACTGGCCGCAGCTCTGCTGTTCGCCGGCGCCGCGATGCTGGCCCAGGCCCAGCTTTCCATCGAGATCACCGGCGCGGGCGCAAGCCGCCTGCCGATCGCGATCAGCGACTTTGCCGGCGAACGCGTCGTCGCCCAGGCATTGACCTCGGTGATCCGCGCCGACCTCGAAAGAAGCGGCCGCTTCAATCTCGTCAATACGGCCGGCAGCGTCTTGGACGAAAACACGCCGCCGAACTTCCCCGACTGGAAAAGCCGTGGCGCCGATGCGCTCGCCGCCGGCAGCCTCGTGAGCCTCCCCGATGGCCGGTATGAAACGCGCTTCCGCCTCTACGACATCCAGAAGCAGGCCGCGATCGACGGCCTGGCACTGACGCACACCACGAGCCAGATTCGCGCCACCGCGCACCGCATCGCCGACACGATCTACGAGAAACTCACCGGCGAACGCGGCATCTTCTCGACACGCATCGCCTACGTGGTGAAGAGCGCCGGCCGCTACGAGCTGCAGATCGCCGATGCCGATGGCAACAATCCTCAGCCCGCGCTGGCCTCCCGCGAGCCGATCATCTCGCCGGCCTGGTCGCCCGACGGCAGCAAGCTCGCCTACGTTTCCTTCGAGGCCAAGAAACCGGTCATCTACGTGCATGATCTCGCCACCGGCAAGCGTCACGTCGCCGCCAACTTCAAGGGCTCCAATTCGGCGCCCGCCTGGTCGCCGGATGGCAGGAAGCTCGCCGTCGTGCTGACCAAGGACGGCAATTCGCAGCTCTACCTCGTCAATGCCGACGGCAGCGGCGTCACGCGGCTGTCCTCCTCGTCGGGCATCGACACCGAGCCGCAGTTTTCGCCCGATGGCGAATTCATCTACTTCACCTCCGATCGCGGCGGCAGCCCGCAGATCTACCGCCAGCCGGTCGCCGGCGGTGCGGCCCAGCGCATCACCTTCGACGGCAGCTACAACGTCACGCCACGCCTATCGCCCGACGGCAAGACGCTCGCCTTCGTTACCCGCGATGGCGGCCGCTTCCGCGTCGCGGTGATGGATCTCGCCAGCCGCCAGGTGCAGGTGCTCACCGACACCGCGAAGGACGAATCGCCGAGCTTCGCCCCCAACGGCCGCATGATCCTGTTCGCCACCGAAGTCGGCGGGCGCGGCGTGCTTGCCGCGGTGTCG
Source organism: Sulfuricystis thermophila (assembly GCF_004323595.1). Classification (GTDB taxonomy): domain Bacteria; phylum Pseudomonadota; class Gammaproteobacteria; order Burkholderiales; family Rhodocyclaceae; genus Sulfuricystis; species Sulfuricystis thermophila. The sequence continues at coordinate 438,423 of NZ_AP019373.1, read as the reverse complement.
GTCGATGGCCGCGTCAAACAACGCCTCTCGGTGCAGGCCGCGGATGTCCGCGAGCCTGCCTGGGGCCCCTTCACCAACAAGTAAAGCTCTCACTTAAGTCAAGGAAACCGCCATGCGCATTTCAATGCTCGCCGCCTCTCTCGTCACCCTTGCCCTGCTCGCTGGCTGCGGTAGCCAGCCGCCCGCTCCCGAACAAGCCGCCGCCGGCGTCGAAAGCCGCACGCCTGGCCCCGTCTCTTCCACCTCGCCGGTCGACACGGCGAGCACCGATCCCTACTCGCTCGCCGCCTTGAAGGATCCGAAGAGCCCGCTCGCCAAGCGCAGCATCTACTTCGATTTCGACAGCTACGTCGTCAAGGACGAGTATCAGTCGCTGCTCAATCATCATGCCCAGTTCCTGATCAAGAACCCGCAGATGAAGATGCTGATCCAGGGCAATGCCGACGAGCGCGGCAGCCGCGAATACAACCTGGCGCTGGGACAAAAGCGCGCCGAAGCGGTGAAGAAGGCGCTGATGCTGCTCGGCGTCAAGGAGTCACAGCTCGAAGCCGTCAGCCTCGGCGAGGAAAAGCCGGTGTGCACCGAAGCCACCGAATCCTGCTGGGCGCAGAATCGCCGCGGTGACATGCTTTATTCCGGCGAGTTCTGAAATGAAACCTCTGCCTGACTGGCTGTGCGGGCGGTCTGCTGCGTTGCGCGGTGCTCGCTCCCTCGCCTACCTATCAGGTATGTCTCGGTCGCTGCGCTCCGTGCGCCTTGCATCCCATCCCGCTCGCGGCGTCAAACAGAGGTTTCTTGCATGAAAAAAACCGTTTTCCTGATTTGTTTGACACTGGCGCTGCCCTTGGGCGCCCGCGCCGGCATGTTCGATGACGACGAGGCGCGCCGCCAGATCCGCGAGCTGCGCGCCGAGACGACCCAGTCACTCGAAACCGTGCGCCAGCGCGTCGAGGCACTGGCGAAGAATCAGCTCGATTTCGCCAACCAGCTCGAGGCGCTGCGCGCCGACGTCGCGCGTTTGACCGGCCAGGTCGAGGTGCTGACCAATAGCCTTGAGGCCGCCCACAAGCGCCAGCAGGACTTCTACGTCGATCTCGACGCCCGTCTGCGCAAGCTCGAAAGCGCAGCCGCCGCCCCGGCAGTCGCGCCGCAGGACGGCGCGGCGCCAGCTCCCCAGAAGCCCGCCGATCCGCAGGCCGAGATGCGCGATTTCGAGACCGCGTTGAGCCTGTTCCGCGGCGGCAAGTACAAGGAAGCCCAAGCAGCCTTCGAAGGCTTCGTCGCCACCTATCCGAAATCCTCGCTGCTGCCGAACGCGACCTACTGGCTGGCTTCCAGCCTCTATCAGCAGCGCCAGTTCGACAAGGCCGCCGAACTCTACGGCAAGGTGCCCGCGAACTGGCCGAACGACCCGAAGGCGCCCGATGCGCTGCTGGCGCGCGCCAATGCCCAGGTCGAGGCGAAGGATGTCAAGGGCGCGATCCAGACGCTCGAAGCGCTGATCCAGAAATACCCGACCAGCCCGGCGGCCGACAACGGCCGCACCCGGCTCAAGACCCTCGCGCCGAAAAAACGGTGACCGCCGTCCCCACGCTGCGCGTCAGCGAGATCTTCCATTCCCTGCAGGGCGAATCGACACGCGTCGGCCTGCCCACCGTTTTCATCCGCCTGACGGGCTGTCCGCTGCGCTGTGTTTGGTGCGACACAGCCTATGCCTTCTCCGGTGGCGAGACGCTGTCATTGGCCGGGATCCTCGAACGCGTCGCCGCATTCGAATGCCCGACGGTCTGCGTCACGGGCGGCGAGCCGCTCGCGCAATCCGCCTGTCACTCCCTGCTCAACGCGCTGTGCGATGCCGGCTACTCGGTGTCATTGGAAACCTCGGGGGCGCTCGACATCTCCGCCGTCGATGCGCGCGTCTCCCGCATCGTCGACATCAAGGCGCCCGGCTCCGGCGAGGTCGACAAGAATCGCTGGGAAAATCTCGCTCACTTGCGGCCAAGCGACGAGGTGAAATTCGTGCTCGCCTCACGCGCCGATTACGACTGGGCAAAGGACGTCCTCGCGGGACGGCATGAAAAATCGGCGCTGGCAGGACGGCACCTCGCCGTCTGCCCGGTGCTGTTCTCGCCGGTGGCGGACCGTCTGCCGCCCGCACAGCTGGCCGAATGGATTCTCGCCGACCGTCTGCCGGTGCGCTTCCAGCTGCAATTGCACAAAGTGCTCTGGGGAGCCGAGCGTGGCCGCTAAACCTGCGGTGGTTTTGCTTTCCGGCGGCCTGGATTCCGCCACCTGCCTTGCGATCGCGCAAAGCGAGGGATACGCCTGTCATTGCCTGTCGGTCGATTACGGCCAACGTCACCATGCCGAACTGGCGGCCGCGGCGCGCGTCGCAGCGGCGCTGGGCGCCAGCGAACACCGCGTCGTGCATCTCGACATCGGCCAGTTTGGCGGCTCGGCGCTCACCGATCCATCGATCGCTGTGCCGACCGGGGGTGTCCAGCCGGGCATTCCCGTCACCTATGTGCCGGCGCGCAACACCATCATGCTGTCGCTCGCGCTCGGCTGGGCGGAAATCCTCGGCGCGCAGGACATCTTCGTCGGCGTGAATGCAGTCGATTATTCCGGCTATCCCGATTGCCGCCCGGCGTTCATCGAGGCGTTCGAGCGCTTGGCCAATCTCGCCACCAAGGCGGCCGTCGAAGGCCGGGCGCTGAAGATCCATGCGCCATTGATCGCTCTGTCCAAGGCCGAGATCATCCGCCGCGGCGTGGCGCTTGGTGTCGATTACGCGCTGACGGTCTCCTGCTATCAGGCGGATGAACAGGGCCGTGCCTGCGGCGTCTGCGATTCCTGCCGCCTGCGCCGCGCCGGCTTCGCGGCCGCAGGCGTACCCGATCCGACACGCTATCGCTAAAGTCGTTACAATCCGGCCCAAAAACCATCGGCTCCGCGTGTGCGGCTTCCGTAACACGCGGCAACGAGATGTGCGGCAGAGTCTGTGCAACGAATGGTGCTTCGCGTCCTTGCCTCATTCATTGCGCAACCTGTTGGCAGAAACAAGACTGGAGGAGATCGAAACGTGGAATTCACGATCCATCATCAGGTGCTGCTGATCGCTTTTGCCTTGGCAACGGTGCTGGGCATGTTGGCCAACAAAACCAACTTTTGCACCATGGGCGCCGTCTCCGATTGGGTCAACATGGGCGACACCGGTCGCCTGCGCGCCTGGCTGCTTGCCGGTGCCGTCGCGATGCTCGGCGTCGTCGTGCTCGAAGCGATGGGTAAACTGAATCTCGCCAGCGGCACCTTCCCGCCTTACCGCACGAGCCAGTTTGCCTGGCTACGTTACTTGCTGGGCGGCTTCATGTTCGGCATCGGTATGACGCTGGCTTCCGGCTGCGGCAACAAGACCGCGGTGCGTATCGGCGCGGGCAATCTCAAATCACTGGTCGTCATCGTCATTGCCGCATTGTGCGCCTATGCGATGCTGTGGACGAACTTCTACAACGACGTGTTCGGACGCTGGATTGCGCCAACCACGATCGACCTCGCGGCACGCGGCTTCCAGAGCCAGACGCTCGGCGAACTCACCGGCCTGGGCAATACCGTTGCCGGCCTGATCGTGGCCTTTGCCCTGATCGCCTTCGCTTTTGCCGCGCGCGATTTCCGCACCAACCGCGACAACGTTTTGGCGGGGATCGGCATCGGCCTGATCGTCATCGCCGGCTGGTATGTCACAGGGGGGCCGATGGGCGCCGAATGGAAAGAATGGGCCGACTTTGCCGAAAGCAAGCCGCTACGGGTCGAAACCCAATCGTTCACCTTCATCAGCCCGATGGGCGATGCCGCACGCTACCTGATGAACCCGGGTGACGTTTCATTGATCAATTTCGGCATCGTTGCACTGTTCGGTGTGATTTTCGGCTCCTTCCTCTGGGCGATGCTCTCGCGCGGCTTCCGCATCGAGTGGTTCGTTTCGGTGGGCGATTTTCTCAACCACGCGATCGGTGCGGTACTGATGGGCATCGGCGGGGTATTATCAATGGGCTGCACGATCGGTCAGGGTATCACCGGGGTCTCGACGTTGGCACTCGGCTCGATTCTGACGCTCGTGGCGATCATCGCAGGAGCGGCTGCGACGATGAAATTCCAATACTGGCGCATGATGCGCGAGATTTGATGTTTCAACTATCGACCAAGGAGACTCACAGATGGATCTGATTCGCAGGACGGTGCTGAAGGGGGCGGGGGCGACGGGCGTGCTCGCTGGCCTGCTGGCCAGCGGGATGCTCAAGCCGACGCTGGCCTATGCCAATGAATGGAACGCCGCCGCCTTCGGCGCCAAGGACCTCGACGTCGCCCTGAAAACCATCGGCGCCGACGGCGCCGCCACCAATCCCGCCCTCGTCATGAAGGCCCCCGACATCGCCGAAAACGGCGCCGTCGTCCCCGTCGATGTCGTCAGCAACATCCCCAACACCTCGTCGATCGCCATCCTGGTGAAGAAAAATCCCTTCCCGCTCGCCGCCCTCTTCGAGTTCTCGAATGGCGCCCTGGCCGACGTCTCGGTGCGCCTCAAGGTCGCCGAAACCAGCGCCATCATCGCCATCGCCAAGGCCGACGGCAAAACCTACACCGCCCAGAAAGAAGTCAAGGTCACCGTCGGCGGCTGCGGCGGTTGAGCACGGCTTCGCGTCTTCTTTCAGAAAAGGAATCCCACCATGGCTGATCCAATGAAAATCCGTGCCCAGATGAAGGGCGATGTCTGCGAAATCCGCGTCCTCATGTCCCACCCCATGGAAACCGGCCAGCGCAAGGACAACGACGGCAAAACCATCCCCGCCCATCACATCCAGCTCGTCTCCGTCGCCTTGAATGGCAAGCCCGTCGTCTCCGGCCAGCTCGCCGGCTCCGTCTCCCGCAACCCCGTCCTCGGCTTCAAGGTCAAGGGCGCCAAAGCCGGCGACAAAGTCACCGTCTCCTGGAAAGACAACAAAGGCGATTCCAGAACCGATGAGGCAACCGTGGCGTAAGCGTATGCCCGATCGATGACCCGCGGGGAGTTGCAAGGCTCCCCCATTTTTTTGGGCCGTGGAATAAACCGCCGCAATTCTCCGTCTTAACCAGCGAATCTCTTTTCGAGGAATGAGCCAGTGAGTCTGTTCCCCTTCATCGGCCGCTCGCGTCAATTCGAGGCCAAGCTCGAAGCCAGTCGTTGCCGTTTGTGGCGCCTGGCGCATTCCTGGTGCCGCAACCGTGCGCTGGCCGATGATCTGGTGCAGGAAACGCTCGCCAAGGCGCTTTCCCGCCACGCCCAGCTGCGCGATCAGGAGGCGGTGCATGCCTGGCTGTGCAGCATCCTGGCAAACTGCTGGCACGATCACCTGCGTGCAGGAAAAGAAACCCTCGACATCGACACCCTCGAAGAACGCGAGCTGCCCTCTGTCGACTGCCCCGAAGAGGATTGTCTGAAAAACGAAGTCGTCCGCCGCGTGCGGGCAGCCGTCGGGAATCTGCCCCCCGGGCAGCGCGAAGTGATCACCCTCGTCGATCTCGAAGAGTTTTCCTATGCCGAGGTGGCAACGATCCTGCAAATCCCGATCGGCACCGTGATGAGTCGTCTGTCGCGCGCCCGCGCCAGTCTGCGCGAAGCCCTGCGCGAGCCGCAAGCGACACGGACGACAACCGCCGTTGTGCATCGATTGAGAGGCTAGGATGGACATCTCCGACGAAATCCTCGGCGCCTACATCGACAACGAGCTCGACGCCACCGAACGCGCGGCGATCCAGGAACGGATCGCCATCGATAGTGCGCTGCGCGCGCGCGCCTGCGAGCTGTGGCAGCTCAAGCAGATGGTGCGCGGCGCCTATCCACTGCCCCGTCGCAAGGACGAAAAGGCAGGGCAAGGCGGCAAAATGGAGCCGGGAGGCTGGCCGCATGCGCTGGCGGCGTCGCTGTTCGTCGCGGTCGGCGTCGTTTCCGGTTGGTTTGCCAATGACCGTTTCGACGCCGAGCGGCAATTCGACCGCCAGATCGAAGCGATTCGTGCCGAAGGCGGCCGAGTCGTGCTGCACCTGTTTTCCGACGAACCGGCGCGCATGGAAGCGGCGCTACGCATGGCCGAGCAGCTTGCTTCGGCTCGGGACATCCAAGGCCGCCCATTCCGTGTCGAGTTCCTCGCCAACGGGCCGGGGCTGCATCTGTTGCGGCAAGGTGGTTCGCCCTATGCTGATCGCATCGAGGCGCTGCGCCGCCAGCATGCAAACCTGCGCCTGGTCGCCTGTCGCGAGGCGATCGCGCGCATGCAGGAGCGTGGCCTCGAAGTGAATCTGCTGCCCGGCGTCGAGGAAGCGGTATCCGCCGAAAGCGAATTGTCTGCCCGCCTGACCCAGGGTTGGCGTTACGTGCAATCTTGATTTCAAACCACACAGAGGAGACCTACCCTATGGATCTGATTCGCAGGACGGTGCTGAAGGGGGCGGGGGCGACGGGCGTGCTCGCTGGCCTGCTGGCCACCGGGATGCTCAAGCCGACGCTGGCTTATGCCAATGAATGGAACGCCGCCGCCTTCGGCGCCAAGGACCTCGACGTCGCCCTGAAAACTATCGGCGCCGACGGCGCCGCCGCCAATCCCGCCCTCGTCATGAAGGCCCCCGACATCGCCGAAAACGGCGCCGTCGTCCCCGTCGATGTCGTCAGCAACATCCCCAACACCTCGTCGATCGCCATCCTGGTGAAGAAAAACCCCTTCCCGCTCGCCGCCCTCTTCGAGTTCTCGAATGGCGCCCTGGCCGACGTCTCGGTGCGCCTCAAGGTCGCCGAAACCAGCGCCATCATCGCCATCGCCAAGGCCGACGGCAAAACCTACACCGCCCAGAAAGAAGTCAAGGTCACCGTCGGCGGCTGCGGCGGTTGAGCACGGCTTCGCGTCTTCTTTCAGAAAAGGAATCCCACCATGGCTGATCCAATGAAAATCCGCGCCCAGATGAAGGGCGATGTCTGCGAAATCCGCGTCCTCATGTCCCACCCCATGGAAACCGGCCAGCGCAAGGACAACGACGGCAAAACCATCCCCGCCCATCACATCCAGCTCGTCTCCGTCGCCTTGAATGGCAAGCCCGTCGTCTCCGGCCAGCTCGCCGGCTCCGTCTCCCGCAACCCCGTCCTCGGCTTCAAGGTCAAGGGCGCCAAAGCCGGCGACAAAGTCACCGTCTCCTGGAAAGACAACAAAGGCGATTCCAGAACCGATGAGGCAACCGTGGCGTAATGCCCGAATGGCTCGCACCCCAAAGGAGGAAAAAATGAAAACCCTGCGTACCCTGGGCGCACTCTGCGCCTTCGCCGTCGCCGGCAGTCTTGGCGCGCAAACGACGGACGAAATCGACCACGCCAAGGCAGCCAAGGAATTCGAAAAATTCCGTGCCGAAATGGAAGACAGCAACCCCGCCGAGCTCAACGAGCTCAAGGGTGAAGAGCTCTGGAAAGCGAAGCGCGGGCCAAAGAACGTTTCCCTGGCTCAAAGCTGCGATCTGGGGCTCGGCATAGGCAAGCTCGAAGGGGCCTATGTGCAGATGCCGCGCTACTTTCAGGACGCCGACGCGGTGATGGATGCCGAGCGGCGCATCGTCTGGTGCATGGTCGAGAAACAGGGTTTCAAGTTCGAAGACATCGCCAAGAAGCCGTTTCAAAGCGCCAACGATGCAAGCGCGCCGGACATCACGAATCTCGTGATGTATGTCGCGGGACACTCGCGCGGCAAGCCCTTTGCGGTGAACCTGCAAGACCCCAAGGTGCGCGAAATCTATGAAATCGGCAAGGAGGTCGCTCATTACCGCGCCGGTCCCTATGACTTTGCCTGCAGCACCTGTCACGGTTCCGATGGCAAGCGCATCCGCATGCAGGATCTGCCGAACATCAATAGCAAAGAGGGCGCCACCAAGGCGGTGATGGGCTGGCCCGCCTGGCGCATGACCGGCGGTGTGGCCCTCACCCTGCAGTGGCGCATGAACGACTGCTTCCGTCAGCAGCGCTTCCCCGAGCCGAAATACGTTTCGGATACCGTCACCGCCCTCTTGACCTATCTGACCGCCAATGCCAACGGCGTGATCTACAAGGGCCCCGGCATCAAGCGCTGACTCGATCGAGGAGAAAAGACATGAACCAGAATATCGTTTTTGCCGCACTGGCGGCCGCACCCTTCCTGGTCGCCACCTTGCCCGCCCAGGCCGACGCCGACTATCGCGCCAAGGCGATTGCGATGATCCAGAAAGACTTCAAGCCGCGCGGCCAGGCCGGCTTGGATCGTCTCGCCGAAGACGGCGTGCAGGCCATCTGCAACCGCACCGGTAACAAGCCGCCCGAGGCGATCACCAAGGTGCTCGAAGCCGACCAGCTGGCCAGCGTCAAATGGCCGGCCGACGGCAAGCTGATGGGCGACTGGAAAAAAGGCGAGAAACTGGCGCAGAGCGGTCGCGGCTTCACCTGGAGCGACAAGCCGGGCCTGCCGGTCGGCGGCAATTGCTACAACTGCCACCAGATCGGCCCGAAAGAAGTGGCCTACGGCACGGTGGGTCCCAGCCTGCTCGGTTTCGGCAAGCAGCGCGGCAACACGCCGGAGATGCAGAAATACGTCTATTCGAAGATCTACAACGCGAAGGCCTACAACCTCTGTTCCGAGATGCCGCGCTTTGGCCGTGTCGAGGCGCTTTCGCCCGAGCAGATCAAGGACTTGGTCGCGTTGTTGCTCGATCCAGAATCGCCGGTCAATAAGTAGCCGTCTGGAGAGGCCCGGCCGGGCCTTTCCTTTTTCCAAGGAGAAACTCTGATGTCCATGAACCGTCGCGAGTTCATGCAGATTCTTGCCGCCGCTTCCGCCGCCGGCTTCATGCTGGATTCCCGCGCCTTGCTGGCCGGCCAGGGCGGCGAGAGGTTCTACGACCTGCCGCGTTTCGGCAACGTGCATTTCCTGCATTTCACCGACTGCCACGCGCAACTGCTGCCGATCTGGTTCCGCGAACCGGACGTCAATCTCGGCGTCGGTAGCATGCAGGGCAAAACCCCACATCTGGTCGGCGAAAAGCTCTTGAAAGCCTATGGCATCCGGCCCGGTACGCGTGAGTCACATGCTTTCACCTACCTCGATTTCATCCAAGCCGCGAAGACTTATGGCAAGGTCGGCGGTTTTGCACATCTGGCGACTCTCGTCAAGCAGTTGAAGGCCAGCCGCCCCGGGGCGCTGCTGCTCGATGGCGGCGATACCTGGCAGGGTTCCGCCACGGCCTTGTGGAGCAAGGGGCAGGACATGGTCGATGCCTGCAAGCTCTTGGGCGTCGATGTGATGACCGGCCACTGGGAATTCACCTATGGCGACAAGCGCGTCAAAGAAGTCGTCGAGAAGGATTTCGCCGGCAAGATCGATTTCGTCGCCCAGAACGTGAAGACCGCCGACTTCGGCGATCCGGTCTTCAAGCCCTATGCCTTGCGCGAGATGAACGGCGTGAAAGTCGCCGTGATCGGCCAGTCCTTTCCCTACACGCCGATCGCCAACCCGCGCTACATGGTGCCGGAATGGAGTTTCGGCATCCAGGACGAAGAGATGCAGAAGGTGGTCGATGAAGCGCGTGCCGCCGGCGCTCAAGTCGTCGTCGTGCTCTCGCACAATGGCATGGACGTCGACCTGAAGCTGGCCAGCCGTGTCACCGGCATCGATGCGATTTTGGGCGGCCACACGCACGATGGTGTGCCGCAGCCGGTCAAGGTGAAAAATGCCGGCGGTGTCACGCTGGTCACCAATGCGGGCTCGAACGGCAAGTTCCTCGGCGTGCTCGATTTCGAGGTCAAGAACGGCAAGGTCAGCGATTTTCGCTACAAGCTGTTGCCGGTGTTTTCGAACCTGTTGCCGGCGGATGCGGAAATGACGGCGCTGATCGACAAGATCCGCGCGCCGCATCTTGCCAAGCTCGAGGAAAAACTCGCCGTCACGGAAGGATTGCTCTACCGACGCGGCAATTTCAACGGCTCGTGGGATCAGCTGATCCTCGATGCGATGATGGAGGTGAAGGGGGCCGATCTCGCCTTCTCGCCGGGCTTCCGCTGGGGCACGACGATCCTGCCAGGTGAACCGATCACCTTCGAGCACGTGATGGACCAGACGGCGATCACCTACCCTTACTCGACATTGACCGAGATGACCGGCGCGCAGATCAAGGACATCCTCGAAGATGTCTGCGACAACCTGTTCAACCCCGATCCCTATAAACAGCAAGGCGGCGACATGGTGCGCGTCGGCGGACTCACCTACGCCTGTGCCCCAAACGAGAAAATGGGCAGGCGCATCCAGGACATGCGCTTGAAGGGCGAACCGCTCGATCCGAACAAAAAATACAAGGTTGCCGGCTGGGCGCCGGTCATGGAAGGCGCGAGTGGAGAGCCGATCTGGGAAGTCGTCGCCCGCTGGCTGCGCGAGAAGAAGACCGTGACGCCGCGCAAGCTCAACTCACCCCGGCTCATCGGCGTCGCCGGTAATCCTGGGCTGGCATAATCGCTTTTTACCTGCCGTCCCGCCAACGCCGACTTTCGTACGCCATGGAATTTCAACTGCTCGACTATCAGAATGGCATCTATGCTTTCGATGCCGGTTATGTGCGCCACCAGCTCGCCGCCGTGCATCTCGTCGTCGATCACGGCCGTGCCGCCTTCATCGACAATGGCTCGAACGCTTCCCTGCCGCGCGCCCAACGGGCGCTCGCCGAACTGGGCCTGACACCCGAGGCGGTCGACTACGTGATCGTCACCCACATCCATCTCGATCATGCCGGCGGCTCGGGCGCCTACATGCAGGCCTTTCCGAACGCGCAATTCGTCGTCCATCCCCGCGGCGCGCGCCACATGATCGACCCGACGAAACTGATGGCCGCCACCGAGGAGGTCTATGGCAAGGAAAACGCGCAGCGCCTCTATGGCACGCTGATCCCCGTGCCGGCCGATCGCGTCATCGAAACCACCGACGGCATGGTGCTCAGCCTGGGCCAGCGTGAGCTCGCGCTCTACGACTCCCCCGGCCACGCGAAGCACCACGTCTTCATCCACGATCGCGCCGCGAACGGCATCTTCACCGGCGACACTTTCGGCATCGCCTACCGCGAGATGGATGCGCCCGATGGCCGGCATTTCGTCTTTCCCTGTCCGACGCCGTCGCAGTTCGATCCGGTCGACTGGCGCGATTCGGTCGAACGCATGATCGCGCTCGCACCCGAGGCGGTCTATCTCACCCACTTCTCGCGCATCGCCCCGCCGCGGCCGCTGGCCGAGCAGCTCCTGCGGCGCATCGACGACTGCGTGCGGCTGACGAAAGAAACGCTGCGGGAAGGGGAGGAGAATGCCCACGCCCGCCTGATGGCGAAGCTCGCCGATTACCTCTGCGCCGAAGCGCGCCGCCACGGCACGACGCTTGCCGATGAAGAAATCCGCAAGCTTTGGGCAATGGATCTCGATCTCGATGCGCAAGGCTTGCTGATCTGGGCCAAAGCGTAAAATCCGGGGCGATGTCCGCCCCCGCCCATCCTCCCCGTTTCGTTCATCTTCGCCTTCATAGCGAATTCTCGATCACCGACGGCCTGACCCGCCTCGACGACGCAGTGAAACGCGCGGTGGCGGATGGCATGCCGGCCTTGGCGCTCACCGACCTCGCCAACCTGTTTGGCATGGTCAAGTTCTACACGGCGGCGCGCGCGGCCGGCATCAAGCCCATCATCGGCTGTGATGTCTGGATCGCCGAGGAGGAAGGTTCGGCGCCCGATCCGACGCAGCCGATGGCCTCCCGGCTACTGTTGTTGGCCAAAAACCGCGCCGGCTATCTGCGCTTGTGCGAACTCATCACCGCCGCCTATCTGCGCCCGCGCCGTCATGGCCGCGCCGAGATTCCGCTTGCGCTGTTCAATGGCGACAACACCGGCTTGATCGCGCTTTCCGGCGCCCAATTCGGCGATACCGGCCAATGGCTCGCCGCCGGCAAGTTCGACAAGGCGGTTGCCTGTGCCCGGCATTGGGCCACGCTGTTTCCCGACGCCTTCTATCTCGAAATCCAGCGTCCCGACGGCAGCCGCGATAACCCTGCCCAGGAAAGCCTGATCGCCGCGACGCTGCAGCTCGGCGCGCAGCTCGGCTTGCCCGTGGTCGCGACGCATCCGGTGCAGTTCCTCGACCCGGACGACTTCCGGGCCCACGAGGCGCGCGTGTGCATCGCGGAAGGCTATGTGATGGGTGATCGCCGTCGCCCGCGGCTCTATCACCCGGCACAGTATTTCAAGACGCAGGCGGAGATGGCCGAGCTGTTCGCCGATCTGCCGGAAGCATTGGAAAACAGCATCGCGATCGCGCAGCGCTGCAATCTTTCCGTGCCGCTGGGCAAGAGCTTCCTGCCGAAATTCCCGACGCCGCAGGGCGAATCGGTCGAAGACTATCTCGCCCGGATGGCGCGCGCCGGCCTGGAACGACGCCTCGAACAGCTCTATCCTGATCCGGTCGAGCGCGAAACTCGGCGCTCGCAATACGGCACGCGGCTCGAATTCGAGATCCAGACCATCGTGCAGATGGGCTTTCCGGGCTACTTCCTGATCGTTGCCGACTTCATCAACTGGGGCAAGAACAACGGCGTGCCGGTCGGCCCCGGGCGCGGCTCGGGCGCCGGCTCCCTGGTCGCCTATGCCTTGGGCATCACCGACCTCGATCCGCTGCGTTACGACCTGCTGTTCGAGCGTTTTTTGAACCCCGAGCGCGTCTCGATGCCGGACTTCGACATCGATTTCTGCCAGGACGGCCGCGACCGGGTGATCGATTATGTGCGGAGCAAATATGGCCAGCACGCGGTGAGCCAGATCGCCACGTTCGGCACCATGGCGGCCAAGGCGGTGATCCGCGACGTCGGCCGCGTGCTCGACCTCGGTTTCAATTTCGTCGACCAGTTCGCCAAGCTGATCCCCAACGAACTGGGCATCACGCTGAAGGACGCGCGCGAAAAGGAACCACAGATCAACGAGCGGCTGGCGCAGGAAGAGGAGCTCGCCGAACTGTGGGCGCTGGCCGAGAAGCTCGAAGGCCTGACGCGCAATGTCGGCATGCACGCGGGCGGCGTGCTGATCGCGCCAGGCAAACTCACCGATTTCTGTCCGCTCTACTCGGCAGACGGCGGCGCCGAGCATGTCGTCACCGTCAGCCAGTTCGACAAGGACGATGTCGAAAAGGCGGGCCTGGTCAAGTTCGACTTCCTCGGCTTGCGCACGCTAACCATTCTCGCTGAGGCGGTGCGCTTCGTGAAGGAAGTGGAAGGCGTCGAGGTGAAACTCGACCGGCTGCCGCTCGACGACCAGGAGACTTACGACAAGATCTTCAAGACCGCCAACACCACGGCAGTGTTCCAGTTCGAATCGCGCGGCATGAAGGAGACGCTGCTGCAGGCGCGGCCCGACTGCATCGAAGACCTGATCGCCCTGAATGCACTCTACCGACCGGGGCCGATGGATTTCATCCCGAGCTTCATCGCCCGCAAACACGGCCGCGAGCGCGTCGTTTATCCGCACCCCTGCCTGGAAAAGGTCTTAAAGCCGACCTACGGCATCATGATCTACCAGGAGCAGGTGATGCAGACCGCACAGGTGGCCGCCAATTACACGCTCGGCGGCGCCGACCTGTTGCGCCGCGCGATGGGCAAGAAAAAGCCCGAGGAGATGGCCAAGCAACGCGCGATCTTCGTCGCCGGCTGCGCGCAAAACGACATCGACGAAACGAAGGCGAACGAAATCTTCGACACGATGGAGAAGTTCGCCGGCTACGGCTTCAACAAGTCGCACGCCGCCGCCTACTCGCTGGTCGCCTACCAGACCGCCTGGCTCAAATGCCATCATCCGGCGGCCTTCATGGCCGCGACGCTGTCCTCGGAAATGGCCGACACCGACAAGGTGCAATTCTTCTACAACGACGCACGCGACAACGGCATCAGCTTCCTGCCACCGGACATCAATACCGGCACCGTGCGCTTTACACCAGTCGACGCGCACACCATCCGCTACGGCCTCGGCGCGATCAAGGGCACCGGCGAAGCGGCGCTGGCGGCGATCCTCAAGGCGCGCGAATCCGGCCCCTTCGTCGATCTGTTCGACTTCTGCCGCCGCATCGACCGGCGCATCGTCAATCGCCGCGTCATCGAGGCGCTGATCAAGGCCGGCGCGTTCGATAGCCTCGACGACCATCGCGCCAAGCTGCTCGCCTCGGTCGGACGCGCACTCGAAGCCGCCGACCAGGCTGAAAGAAACGCCCATCAGGGCGGGCTCTTCGATCTCGCCGACGGCAGCCAGACCAGTGAAGTGCATTACGTCGACGTGCCGCGCTGGAGCGAGCGCGAACGGCTGCTCAACGAGAAACAGGCGTTAGGCTTCTTCTTCTCCGGCCATCCGTTCAATGCCCATGCCGGCGAAATCGCCGCATTCGCACCGCGGCGTCTGGCCGAGCTCGTGCCGGCGCGTGAAGCGCAGCTCTTGGCCGGGATCGTCGTCGGCATACGCACGCAGATGTCGCGGCGCGGCAAGATGGCCTATGTGACGCTCGACGATGCCAGCGCACAGGTCGAAGTCTCGGTATTCAACGAGCTGTGGGAAACCGCCCGTGCCAAGATCAAGGAAGACGAACTGCTGATCGTCGACGGCAAGGTGAGCCGCGACGATTTCAGTGGCGGCCTGCGCGTCGTCGCCGACGATATGATGACGCTCGCCGAAGCGCGTGGGCGTTATGCGCGTATGCTCCGGCTGTCGCTTAATGGCCAAATGAGTGGCCAGACGAACATCGACACTGCGGCCCGCCTGCGCACGCTGCTCGCGCCTTACCGCGCCCAGGAGGCCGCCTGTCCGGTGCGCCTCCATTATCGAAATCAGGCAGCCGAAGCCGAACTGACGCTGCCCGCGGACTGGCGGGTGCGCCTCGACGACCGTCTGCTCGCTGATCTCACCGACTGGCTCCAGCCCGAAAACGTCCGCGTGGTCTATCAGTAGCCGACCACCGCCAAGGTGCCGTCCCGCCGGCGCCGACTCTAAGAAACAAGTCGGCACCCGGCGGGACGTTTCCATTTACCGCCAGCGCCGATTTTTTACAGCGAGGCGCGCAGCTCGAAGCCGGAAAATTCCCCCTCGCCCAGCTCCACGGCGACGTGATCGACTTGCGCTGCGGGCGGCCCGCGGCGCGCCCAGTTCATGATCGCGGCGACCTGCTCGGCGGTGCCAGCCACCATCGCCTCGACGCTGCCGTCACTGCGATTCCTCACCCAGCCGGTAACCCCCAGCCGCTCCGCCTCGCGCGCCATGCTGGCGCGGTAGGCGACACCCTGCACGCGGCCGGTGATGACGAGATGCCGGATTTCGCGGCTCATTTCACCTGCATGCCCGGGAACGCGCCGGCATCGGGCGAGAGCAGGAACAGGCCGGGATGTTCGCCGGTCGGATCGGAGGCGGCGAGCACCATGCCTTCGGAGACACCGAACTTCATCTTGCGCGGCGCGAGGTTGGCGACCATCACCGTCAGGCGCCCAATCAGCTGGGCCGGATCGTAGGCCGATTTGATGCCGGCGAACACCTGCCGGGTGCCCAGCGGACCGAGATCGAGCGTGAGCCTGATGAGCTTTTCCGCCCCTTCGACATGGGAGGCATCGGCGATGCGCGCGATGCGTAGGTCGACCTTGGCGAAATCCTCGATGCCGATCTGCGCCGCCTCGGCGGGCTTTTCCCCGACCTGGTGCTGGGCGTGGCGTTGCGGCGAATGGGCGTCGGCGGCGGGCGCGAGCGTCTCCCGGTTGGCTGCCAAGAGGGCGTCGATCTGTTTCATCTCGATGCGCGTCATCAGGTGCTCGTAAGGGTTGATCAGATGCGCCGGCGGCAGCAGATGCGCCGCATCGTGCCAGGTGAGCGGCGCGACGTTGAGGAATTCCTCGGCCTGCTTGGCCAGCTTCGGCAGCACGGGCTTCAGATACAGCGTCAGCAGCCGGAAGGCGTTGATCAGCATCGTGCATACCACGTGCAGTTCGCGTTCCCTGCCTCCCTGCTTCGCCAGTTTCCACGGCTGGTGATGATCGACGTACTGATTGACCTGGTCGGCGAGTGCCATGATGCGCCGCACGGCGCGGGCGAAATCGCGCGCCTCGTAATGGCTGGCGATCTCCTCGGCCGCGAGCATCAGCTCGGGCAGGCTGCCCATGAAGCGCTCCTGGAAGGGCTCGTCGAGCAGGCGGCCGCCGAATTGCTTGGTGATGAAGCCGGCGGCGCGGCTGGCGATGTTGATGAACTTGCCGATCAGATCGGCATTGACGCGGGAAACGAAATCCTCGAGGTTGAGGTCGATGTCCTCCATCGTGCCGTTCAGTTTCGCGGCGAAGTAGTAGCGCAGCCACTCGGGGCTGAGACCCTGCTTGAGATAGCTCTCGGCGGTGATGAAGGTGCCGCGCGACTTCGACATCTTCGCGCCATCGACGGTCAAGAAGCCATGGGCGAAGACGTTGGTCGGCGTGCGATAGCCGGCGAATTTCAGCTCGGCCGGCCAGAACAGCGCATGAAAGTAGAGGATGTCCTTGCCGATGAAGTGGTAGAGCTCGGCTTTTGAATCGGGCTTCCAGTAGGCGTCGAAATCGAGTCCCATTTTCGTGCAGAGGTTCTTGAACGAGCCCATGTAACCAATCGGCGCGTCGAGCCAGACGTAGAAGTATTTGCCCGGCGCATCCGGAATCTCGAAGCCGAAATAAGGCGCATCGCGCGAAATGTCCCAGTCCGTGAGCTTGTTCTCACCCTCCGCTCCCAGCCATTCGGCGAGCTTGTTGGCGGCCTCGGTTTGCAGGCTGCCCTTGCGCGTCCATTCGCGCAGGAAAGTTTGGCAGCGCGGGTCGGAGAGCTTGAAGAAATAATGATCGGACGACTTGAGTACGGGCTTCGCGCCGGAGACGGCGGAATAGGGATTGATCAGGTCGGTCGGCGCATAGGCCGCGCCGCAGGCCTCGCAGGAGTCGCCATACTGATCCTTGGCCCCACACTTCGGGCACTCGCCCTTGATGAAGCGGTCGGGCAGGAACATGTTCTTCACCGGATCGTAATACTGCTCGATCGCGCGCACCTCGATCAGTCCGGCCGCCTTGAGCTTGCGGTAGATGTCTTCCGAATAGAAGCGCGTCTCCTCGGAGTGCGTGGTGTAATAGTTGTCGAAGGCGATGTGAAAGCCGGTGAAATCGCGCAGATGCTCGCCATGGACGCGGGCGATGAGCTGCTCCGGCGCAATGCCTTCCTTCTCCGCGCGCAGCATGATCGGCGTGCCGTGCGTATCGTCGGCGCAGACATACCAACACTCGTGGCCGCGCATCTTCTGGAAGCGCACCCAGATGTCGGTCTGGATGTATTCGACGAGGTGGCCGAGATGGATGGCGCCGTTGGCGTACGGCAGGGCGGAGGTGACGAGAATCTGGCGGGAGCTCATGTTTGCGGGTTCCACGGCGGAAGACTGGAAATTCTAGCAAACGCCCTCATCTCCCCGCTGCCTGCGGTAATATTAGACTAAACTGATCAAACATTCGGAGCCCCCCATGTCCCTCAGCGTAGAAGCCATTCAGGAAGCCCTCAAGTCGGTCATCGACCCCAATACAGGCAAGGATCTCGTCAGCACCCGGAGCGCCAAGAACATCAAGATCGACGGCAACGACGTCTCGCTCGACGTCGAGCTCGGCTATCCGGCCAAGAGCCAGATCGACCCGATCCGCAAGATGGTCATCGATGCGATCAAGACCGTGCCGGGTGTCGGCAACGTCTCCGCCAACGTCTATCAGAAGATCGTCTCGCATGCGGTGCAGAAAGGCGTGAAGCTGATTCCCGGCGTGAAGAACATCATCGCCGTCGCCTCGGGCAAGGGCGGAGTGGGCAAGTCGACCACCGCCGTCAACCTCGCTCTGGCGCTCGCCGCCGAAGGCGCCAATGTCGGCCTGCTCGACGCCGATATCTACGGTCCCTCGCAGCCGCAGATGCTCGGCATCCCGGACAGCCAGCCGGAATCGACCGATGGCCGCAAGCTCGAGCCGATGATGGCTCACGGCATCCAGGCGATGTCGATCGGCTTCCTGATCGACCCGGAAACGCCGATGGTCTGGCGCGGCCCGATGGTCACCCAGGCGCTCAACCAGCTCCTCGGCGACACCAACTGGAAAGATCTCGACTATCTGGTCGTCGATCTGCCGCCGGGCACCGGCGACATCCAGCTCACCCTGGCCCAGCAGGTGCCGGTCACCGGCGCGGTGATCGTCACCACGCCGCAGGACATCGCGCTGCTCGATGCCAGGAAGGGCCTCAAGATGTTCGAGAAGGTCGGCATCCCAATCCTGGGCATCGTCGAGAACATGAGCATCCATATTTGCTCAAAGTGTGGCCATGAGGAGCATATCTTCGGCGAAGGCGGCGGCAAGAAGATGTGCGAGGACTACGAAGTGGAATTCCTCGGCGCCCTGCCGCTCGACAAGAACATCCGCGAGCAGGTCGACTCCGGCCATCCCACCGTCGTCGCCGACCCGAATGGCCGCGTCGCCGAGATCTACCGCACCATCGCGCGGCGCATCGGCGTCAAGATCGCCGAGCAGGCCAAGGATCATTCGTCGAAATTCCCGACCATCGTCGTACAGAACACCTGATTTTCCCGCTCTTTTGTGGTGTAATGTGCCGCGCCCCGCCCGCCGGGGCGCTGTCATTTGAAGGAGTCGCCGCAATGGCCATCAAGTCGGACAAATGGATTCGCCGCATGGCGCGGGAGTACGGCATGATCGAGCCGTTTTCTCCTGAACTGGTGCGCGAAGTGGATGGCCAGAAGATCGTCTCCTACGGCACTTCCAGCTACGGTTACGACATCCGCTGTGCGGACGAATTCCGCGTGTTCACCAATATCAACCACACCATCGTCGACCCCAAGGCCTTCGATCCCGATTCCTTCGTCGAGGTCTCGGGCAAGGGCTATTGCGTGATCCCGCCCAACTCCTTCGCGCTGGCCCGCACCGTCGAGTATTTCCGCATCCCGAGGAGCGTCCTGACCATTTGCCTTGGCAAGAGCACCTATGCGCGCTGCGGCATCATCGTCAACGTCACGCCGTTCGAGCCGGAATGGGAAGGCTATGTGACGCTCGAGTTCTCCAACACCACCCCGCTGCCCGCCAAAATCTATGCTGGTGAAGGCTGCGCCCAGGTGATCTTCTTCGAATCCGACGAGATCTGCGAAACCTCCTACCGCGACCGCGGCGGGAAATACCAGGGGCAGGTCGGCGTCACCCTGCCAAAGATCTAGGCCTAGCGCGCACCCGCACTCTGACATCGATGACCCGCCGCCGGCTGCCCGGGGCGGGTCTTTGCTTTTCAGGAGAGAATCCAGATGCGTTTTCATTTTCCGGTCATCATCATCGACGAGGACTTCCGCTCGGAGAACGCCTCGGGGCTCGGTATCCGCGTGTTGGCCGAGGCGATCGAAAAAGAGGGGCTCGATGTGCTCGGCGTCACCAGTTATGGTGATCTCGCCTCCTTCGCCCAGCAGCAGAGCCGCGCCTCGGCCTTCATCCTGTCGATCGACGACGAGGAGCTCGCCAACGAGGCGGAGAAAACCATCGCCGAACTGAGAGCCTTCGTCTCCGAGATCCGCTTCCGCAACGCCGAGATTCCGATCTTCCTGCATGGCGAGACGCGCACCTCACGGCACATTCCGAACGACGTGCTGCGAGAGCTCCACGGCTTCATCCACATGTATGAGGACACGCCGGAGTTCATCGCCCGCTATGTGGTGCGCGAGGCGCGCGCCTACCTCGACGCGCTGCCGCCGCCCTTCTTCCGCGCACTGACGCACTATGCCGCCGACGGCTCCTATTCCTGGCACTGTCCTGGCCACTCTGGCGGCGTCGCCTTCCTGAAATCGCCGGTCGGTCAGATGTTCCACCAGTTCTTCGGCGAGAACATGCTCAGGGCCGATGTCTGCAATGCCGTCGAGGAGCTCGGCCAGCTGCTCGACCACACCGGTCCGGTGGCGGCCTCCGAGCGCAACGCGGCGCGTATCTTCAATGCCGACCATCTTTATTTCGTCACCAACGGCACCTCGACCTCGAACAAGATCGTCTGGCACTCGACCGTCGCCCCCGGCGACGTGGTGATCGTCGACCGCAACTGTCACAAGTCGGTGCTCCATGCGATCATCATGACCGGGGCGATCCCCGTGTTCCTGATGCCGACGCGCAACAACTACGGCATCATCGGGCCGATCCCGAAGAGCGAGTTCGAATGGAAGAATATCCAGAAGAAGATCGCCGCCCACCCGTTCGCTTCGCAGGTCGAGGGCAAGCCGCGGGTGCTGACGATCACCCAGAGCACCTACGACGGCATCCTCTACAACGTCGAGGAGATCAAGGAAATGCTTGACGGCAAGATCGACACGCTGCACTTCGACGAGGCGTGGCTGCCACACGCCGCCTTCCACGAGTTCTATGGCGACTATCACGCGATCGGCGCCAATCGTCCGCGCTGCAAGGAGTCGATGGTGTTCTCCACCCAATCGACGCACAAGCTGCTCGCCGGCCTCTCGCAGGCTTCGCAAATCCTCGTCCAGGACGCCGAACACCACAAGCTCGACCGCGACGTCTTCAACGAAGCCTATCTGATGCACACCTCGACCTCGCCGCAATACGCGATCATCGCTTCCTGCGATGTCGCCGCGGCGATGATGGAAGAGCCCGGCGGCACCGCCCTGGTCGAGGAATCGATCAAAGAGGCGCTCGATTTCCGCCGCGCGATGCGTAAGGTGGAAAAAGAATTCGGTAGCGACTGGTGGTTTACCGTCTGGGGACCGAAAGACCTCTCCGAGGAAGGCATTGAGGAACGCGAAGCCTGGATGCTCAAACCCGGCGAGCGCTGGCATGGCTTCGGCAAGCTCGCCAAGGGCTTCAACCTGCTCGACCCGATCAAGGCCACGGTGATCACGCCGGGGCTCGATGTCGATGGCGATTTCGCCGACTGGGGCATTCCTGCGGCGATCGTCACCAAGTATCTCGCCGAACATGGCGTGATCGTCGAGAAGTGCGGCCTCTATTCATTCTTCATCATGTTCACCATCGGCATCACCAAGGGCCGCTGGAACACGATGGTGACCGAGCTGCAGCAATTCAAGGATGATTTCGACAAGAACCAGCCACTGTGGAAAGTGCTGCCCGAGTTCGTCGCCAAATATCCGCGCTACGAGCGCATCGGTCTCAAGGACCTCTGCGCGCAAATCCATGGCGTCTACAAGGCCAACGACATTGCCCGACTGACCACCGAGATGTATCTGTCCGACATGGTACCGGCAATGCGCCCGGCCGATGCTTTCGCCAAGATGGCGCACCGCGAGATCGAGCGCGTGCCGATCGACGCGCTCGAAGGTCGCATCACTGCGGTGCTGCTCACGCCCTATCCGCCGGGCATTCCCCTCTTGATCCCGGGCGAACGCTTCAACGCGACGATCGTGCGCTACCTGAAATTCGCCCGCGAGTTCAATGCCCGTTTCCCCGGTTTCGAGACCGACATCCACGGCCTCGTCAAGGAAAACGGCAACGGCTATTACGTCGACTGTGTCCGCTCGTAAGTGACGAAGGCGTAAGCCAGTCCGTTTGCCGAGCGGCCAGCGACACGCCCTATCTCGCGCCATTCGGCACGGTCGAGGGCAGGAAAGTACGCATCGCCTTCGATGTCGGCATCGATCTCGGTGAGCTCCAGCCGATCGGCGAGCGGCAGGGCATGAGCGTAGAGCTCGGCGCCGCCGATCACGAATGCCGTCCCGCCAGCGCCGAGTTTCACGGCTTCATCCAGCGAATGGACGACCTCCGCGCCGGGCGCCGCATAGTCGACGTTGCGCGTGACGACGACGTTGCGCCGGTTCGGCAGCGGCCGGAACTTCGGCGGCAGCGATTCCCAGGTCTTGCGGCCCATGATCACCGTGTGTCCCAGGGTGAGCGCCTTGAAATGCGCCATGTCTTCCGGCAGACGCCAAGGCAAGGCATTCTCTTTGCCGATCACGCCGTTTTTCGCCACGGCGGCGACAATGACGATCATTGCGGACGCAGGCTCCGATAGAGATCGAGATACCGTTGCGCCGGCTGTGCCCAGCCGAAGTCGCATCCCATGCCGTTTTGCTGCAATGCGCGCCAGTTCTGCTCATCTTGCCAGCAGGCGACCGCACGGCACACCGTATCGAACAACGCCTCGGCCGTCGCCGGCCCGCAGACGAAACCGTTCGCGCTGCCCGCAGCGAGTGTTTCGGGCGTGCAATCGGTCACCGTGTCGGCCAGTCCGCCGGTGGCGCGCACCAGGGGGGGTGTGCCATAGGCGAGGCTGTACATCTGATTCAGGCCGCAGGGCTCGAAACGCGAGGGCATCAGGAAACAGTCCGCGCCCGCCTCGATACGATGCGCGAGAGGCTCACTGAAGCCGATGCGCACCGCGACCTGGCCCGGATGGCGCTCCGCCAGCGCGGCGAAGGCCTCTTCCAGCGTCTTGTCGCCGCTGCCCAGCACGACCAGTTGCGCCGCTAGGGCGACGAGGGCATCCCCGATCGCGGCCACCAGATCGAGGCCCTTCTGATGCGTCAGCCGGCTCACCACGCCAAAGAGCGGGCGATCATCGTGTTCCGCCAGGCCGAGTTCGCGTTGCACAGCGCGCTTGCATTGCGCCTTGCCGGCGAGATGTTCGCGGTCGTAATGCGCCGGCAGGTGGATATCGGTCGCCGGATTCCAGACTTCGGTATCGATGCCGTTGAGGATGCCCGTGAGCTGTGCAGCGCGGCTGCGCAGGAGGCCCGCTAGCCCCATGCCTTCCGCTTCGCTCTGGATCTCGCGTGCATAGGTCGGACTCACGGTCGTGAGCCAGTCGGCATGGCGCAGGCCGGCCTTGAGAAAGGACAGATGGCCGTAATACTCGACGCCGTCGATGTGCCAGTCCTTGCCCGTCAGCCCAAGATCGTCGAGCCGCTGGGCGGCAAATACTCCCTGGAAGGCGAGGTTGTGGATCGTCATCACCGAGGCGGCACCGCCCGGCTCGTAAAAACGCAGATAGTAAGGCCCAAGCCCGGTCTGCCAGTCGTTGCAGTGGAGGATGTCGGGACGCCAGTCGAGCGGCGAGGCATTGCCGGCCAGCCGCGCCGCAACCCTCGAAAGCAGCCCGAAGCGCAGATGGTTGTCGAGCCAGTCGCGGCCCTCGGGACCGAGATAAGGATTGCCCGGCCGGTCGAAGAGCGCGGGGCAATCGAGCAGCAAGAGCGATGGAGTGCCGGCAGCTTGCACGAGGAACAGCTCTGAGGCCGGCAGCTGGCCGCCGAATGCAGGCAGACGGATGACCGGCCGTGCATCGGGAAACGCCGCGGCGAGCGCCGGATAGTGCGGCACCAGCACACGCACGTCGCAGCCGGCCTGCACCAGCGCGGGGGGCAGCGCCGCCGCGACGTCGCCCAGGCCGCCGGTCTTGACCCAGGGGGCGATCTCGGGAGTGACGAACAGGATCTTCATGGCCGGCATGCGGCGATCAGGCCCGCGGTGGAGCTGTCGACACCCTCGATCTCTGCCTTGCCCTCGATCATCGGCAACAGGGAATTGGCGATCTGCTTGCCATACTCGACACCCCACTGGTCGAAAGCGTCGAGATGCCAGAGCACGCCGAGCGTAAACACCTTGTGCTCGTACATCGCGATCAGCGCGCCGAGGGTGAAGGGATCGAGCCGCGGCAGCAAGAGCGTCGTCGAAGGCTGATTGCCGGGGAAGATCTTGTAAGGCGCCAGGAAGTCGGGCGCGGGGGCGCCGGCGGCCAAGAGCTCCGCGCGTGCCTCGGCTTCGGTCTTGCCCTTCATCAGCGCGGCGCTCTGCGCGAAGCAGTTGGCGAGCAGCTTCTCGTGATGGCCGGGGAGCGGATAGTCGGGCGTGCGACAGACGATGAACTCGCAGGAGAGCGCGCGTCCGCCCTGATGCAGGAGCTGATAGAAGGCATGCTGGCCGTTGGTACCCGGCTCGCCCCAGACGATCGGCAGCGTCGGGCAGCCGACCGGCTTGCCGTCGCGGTCGATCTGCTTGCCGAGGCTTTCCATCTCGAGCTGTTGCAGATAGCGCGGCAACAAACCGAGCGACTGGCTGTAGGGCAGCAGCGCGCGCGTCTGCAGGCCGATGAAATCGGCATTCCACAACTCGATCAGCGCCAACAGCGCCGGCAGGTTTTCGAGCGGCGGCGCGGTGAAGAAGTGCTCGTCCATCGCCCGCGCGCCGGCCAGCAGCGCTTCGAAGCGCTCGAAGCCGATCGCCAGCGCCAACGGCAGACCGATCGCCGACCACAGCGAGAAGCGTCCGCCGACCCAGCCCCAGAATGCAAAGGCATTCTGTGGATCGATGCCGAAGGCAGCCACCTTGTCGAGCGCGGTCGACACCGCGACGAAGTGGCGCCCCACCGCCGCAGCGCCCAACGCGCCGCTGAGCCAGTTGCGCGCCGAAACGGCGTTCTGCATCGTCTCCTGGGTCGTGAAAGTCTTGCTGGCAATGATGAACAGCGTGGTGCGCGGATCGAGACCGGCCAGCGTCGTGGCCAGATCGGCGCCATCGAGGTTGGCGACGTAATGCACACGCAGATGCGGCATGCGAAAGGCGGCAAGCGCCTGCGTCGCCATGCGCGGACCGAGATCGGAACCGCCGATGCCGATATTCACCACATCGGTGATCGGCTCGCCGGTGGCGCCGCGCCATTGACCGGCATGCACGGCGGTGCAGAACCTGCGCATCTTCTCCAGCACCGCGAGCACATCGGGCATCACGTCTTGGCCGGCGACACGGATCGGTGCCGCATCCGGTCCGAGATTGCGCAGGGCGATGTGCAACACCGCGCGGTTCTCGGTGTGGTTGATCGGCTCTCCAGCGCGCATCCTGGCAATCCAGCCCGGCACGTCGGCGGCATGCCACAGATCGGCGAGGAGTGGCAGCGTATCCGGTGTGATGCGCTGCTTGGACAGATCGAGCAGCCAGTCCTTCCAGCGCACCGACAAGCGCGCGAAGCGCGTCGGGTCATGCGCGAACAGGTCGCGCAGATGTACGTCGCGCAGCCCATGCGCATGGCGCTCGACATGCTTCCAGGCGGGGGTGTTCAGGATCGGCGTCATTGCACGCTCACAGCCACAGCATCATGCCCATCTCGAAGGGATGGGTGAGCAGCTCGTGATGGGGATAGACACGCAGCCGATAATCGAGCTTACCGCACACGTCGGGCGTGAAATCGAGCGCGAAGATGCTGTCGCCATGCTCACCCGGGCCGCGGTATTCAAGCAATAGCTTGCGCGGCGGCCGCGTGCGGCTGTCGGTGCCGGGACGCGACAGCAGCAATTCCACCGCCACGTCCTGCGGCGCCAGACCATCGAGATGCACGGCCAGTTCGAAGTGCAGGCTGGCGCCATAGGGGATACGCTTCACCGGCGTGTCGAGGCGCCGTAGCCGGACTTTTGGCCAAGCCAGGCGCACTTTCTGCTTCCAGGCTGCCAGCGTGCGCGCGGCAGCATAATCGTCGGCGCTCTTCCTGCGCCACTGTTGGTCGGCGGGCGCATAGAACTTGTGCAGATACTCACCGACCATGCGCTGGGAATTGAAGCGCGGCGTGATCGTCGCGATCGAACGCTTGGCCATCGCGACCCAGCCGGGCGAATAGCCCATCGGACCGCGCGCGTAATAGAGCGGGATCACCTTGTCCTGCAGGGTCTCGTAGAGCGAGCGGCCTTCTTCCTGATCGCGCCGCTCCTCGTCGAGCGTTCGCGAGGCAGGCTTGATCGCCCAACCATTGGCGCCATTCTCATCCTGGTGGAAACCTTCGCCCCACCAGCCGTCGAGCACCGACAGGTTGATGACGCCGTTCATCGCTGCTTTCATGCCGGAGGTGCCGGAGGCCTCGAGCGGATAGACAGGGTTGTTCAACCAGACATCGACGCCCGAGACGAGACGGCGCGCCAAGCGCAGGTCGTAACCTTCGACGAGCAGGATGTGGCCTTCGAATTCCGGCATCTGTGCCACTTCATGGACGCGCCGGATCAATGCCTGACCGGGCTGGTCGGCCGGATGCGCCTTGCCGGCGAAGATGAACAGCACCGGCCGCTCCGGATTGCAGATCAGGCGTCGCAACAGCTCCAAATCGCGGAACAAGAGCGTGGCGCGCTTGTAGGTGGCAAAGCGGCGTGCGAAGCCGATCGTCAGTACGTTGGGGTTTTCCGCATCGGCGAGCTGCAGCAGTCGATCGATGTGCGCCTGCGAACACTGGTTGCGCGTGTATTGCTCGGTGATCCGATGACGTACCAAGTAGAGCATCTCCGCCTTGATCGACTGGCGGATGCTCCAGAAAGTGTGATCGGGAATCGCATGCACCTGCGCCCAGGTCTGCGCATCGGTGAGTCGCTGTCGCCAGGCCGGGCTCAGCACGCGATCGAAAGTATCGTGCCAATGGTCGGACAGAAAGGTGGGCACATGTACGCCGTTGGTGACGTAGTCCATCGGATTTTCGTCCACTTCGATCTGCGGCCACAGCTTGCGGCAGATTTCCGCTGAGACGTCTCCATGGATGCGCGACACACCGTTCTGGAAACGTGAGCCGCGGATCGCCAGGCCGGTCATATTGAATTCTGGCGTGTCGTCGATGCGCCCCAGCGCCAGCAGGCTGCCGACTTCGCAACCCATGTCGTGGCAGCACTCCTCGAAATACCGGCGGATCATCTCGTCGGCGAAATGATCGTGTCCGGCCGGCACCGGCGTATGGGTGGTGAACACCGTATTGCTGGCGACTGCCTCGAGCGCCGCGTCGAAATCGAGACCGGTCCGGATCAGGTCGCGCATGCGCTCGAGCACCAGAAAGGCAGCATGGCCTTCGTTGATGTGCCAGACGGTCGGCTTGAGCCCCAGCGCGGCGAGCGCGCGCACGCCGCCCATGCCGAGCACGATCTCCTGCTCGATGCGTGTGGTGCGATCGCCGCCATAGAGCTGGTGGGTGATATCGCGGTCGTGAGGCGAGTTCTCCTCGAGATCGGTATCGAGCAGATAGAGCGAAACGTGACCGACGCGCACTTTCCAGACCTTGGCCCACACATCGCGGCCCGGCAGTCGCACGGCCACCTTCAGGTCGCCCCCCCCGGGCCCGGCGACCGGGGTGACCGGCAGATCGTCGAAGTCGGCGTCGTTGTAAAGGGCGTGCTGACGCCCCTCGCCGTCGATGCTCTGCAGGAAATAGCCTTGGCGGTAGAGCAGGCCGACGCCGACGAAGGGCAGGTTCATGTCGCTCGCCGTCTTGCAATGGTCACCGGCGAGGATGCCCAGACCGCCGGAATAGATCGGCAGGCTCTCATGAAAACCGAATTCGGCGCAGAAATAGGCGATCAGCGCCCCATCCGGCAGCTGATGCCCCTGCTCGCGGCGCAGGTTGTCGTGATAAGTATCGTAGGCCGACAGCACATGGGCGAGCGCACCGAGAAACACCGGGTCTTCCGCCGCTTCTTCGAGCCGGCGCTGGTCGACGCGTTTGAGAAAGGCCTTTGGACTATGGCCGACCGCACCCCATAGCTTGCTGCCGAGACGCGCGAACAAGGTGCGCGTGGGCCGATCCCAGCTGTACCAGAGGTTGTTGGCAAGCTCCTCGAGGCGCGCGAGGCGTGGCGGGAGCTTGGGATTGATTTCGAGTTGGAACAAGGTACCAGCCATGTCGTTATCCGTTTTTTTCGAGTGGTGGCGGCGATTTTACGTTTCCCCTGCCAAAGGTCTGCCGCAGCAGGGTGAAAGACGGATCTTTGCCCGCGTAATCAGCGAATATGGTGGATTCTCTGCCCGAGCATTTCCGGCGTCACCAGGCAGATCCCCTTCGGCGTGACGTGGAAACGCTTGCGGTCTTCTTCCGGGTCATAGCCGATCACCATGCCCTCGGGCACCTTGCAGTTCTTGTCGATCACCGCGCGGCGGATCTTGCAGTGGCGACCGATTTCGGCATTCGGCAGGATCACCGA
Source organism: Sulfuricystis thermophila (assembly GCF_004323595.1). Taxonomy (GTDB): domain Bacteria; phylum Pseudomonadota; class Gammaproteobacteria; order Burkholderiales; family Rhodocyclaceae; genus Sulfuricystis; species Sulfuricystis thermophila. Next base: position 410,354 of record NZ_AP019373.1, on the reverse strand, counting down.
GTCTTCGACCTGCGCCCAGCTGTGCACGAACACGCGCGAGAACAGCAGCGATCGCCGCACCACGGCGCCGCTGATGATGTCGCCGCCAGAGACCAGCGAGTCGATCGCCATGCCGCGGCGCCCCTCGTCGTCGAAGACGAACTTGGCTGGCGGCAGCTGCTCCTGATAGGTCCAGATCGGCCAGTCTTCGTCATACATGTTGAGCTCGGGTGACACCTTGGTGAGCTCAATGTTCGCCTCCCAGTAAGCATCCACCGTACCGACGTCACGCCAATAAGGCACGCCACTTTCCGGGATGCCGACGCAACTTTCGACGAAGTCGTGGGCAAAGGCCCGGTAACGGCCGATGATGTGCGGGATGACGTTCTTGCCGAAATCGTGGTCGGAATGCGGATCGTCGGCATCGCGGATCAACTGCTCGTAGAGAAAGGCGGCGTTGAAGACATACACGCCCATGTTGACCAGCGCGCGGTCCGGCCGACCAGGGATCGAGGCCGGCTGCTTCGGCTTCTCGATGAAGCTGACGATACGGCGCTCCTCATTGACGCCCATCACGCCGAAGGCGCTCGCCTCCTCGATCGGCACGTCCATGCAGGCGATGGTCAGATCGGCCTCGGTCTGCACATGCTGCGCGAGCAAGCGGCCGTAATCCATCTTGTAGATGTGGTCGCCCGAGAGGATCAGCACATATTTCGGCTCGTTGCGGCGCAACAGGTCGATGTTCTGGAACACCGCATCCGCCGTGCCCTGATACCAGTCCTCGCTGATCTGCTGCTGGGCGGGCAGCAAGTCGATGAACTCGTCGAAGCGGCCGTCGAGGAAGCTCCAGCCGCGCTGCAGATGGCGGATCAGGCTTTGCGCCTTGTATTGCGTCGCCACGCCGATGCGGCGGATGCCGGAATTCACACAGTTCGACAGCGTGAAATCGATGATGCGGAATTTACCGCCGAAAGGCACGGCGGGCTTCGCGCGCCAGTCGGTGAGCTGCATCAGCCGGCTGCCGCGACCGCCGGCGAGGATGATCGCGTAGGTCGAGCGGGTCAGATGACTGACGAAACGACCATGCGGCGCATGCGAGTCGTTGAGAGGCAAATCGTGTTGCATAAATCACTCCCTGTTGTCCTTTCCCTGGCAAGCCCGCTGCATCGTTTGTCTTGTTGCGCCATGGGCGCACTCCCTCTGGCGGGCGGGAGCAGTTGCCCAGGGTGGGTATTATGGCTTGAGAATCCCTTCGCGCAGCAGGCGATCGATTTCGGCCTCGGCCTGCACCCAGTCGTCCATCTGGCTACCGCCTTGGAAACCGCGGCGCTCGGCGATGTAATAGGCCGCCACTTCGACATACAGCCTCCGTTGCTCTGGCGTCAGCTCGGGCATCGCTGGCGGTTGCGCGGCTGCCGGAGCGACATCGGCTCGCTTCGCGGCTGGTGTCTTCGGTTTCGCAGTCTTTTTCCCTGCGGTGGTCTTCGCCGCCGCTGACTTCTTTGCAGCAGTGGCCTTGGCCGTATCTCCAGACTTCACGGTGGTCTTCGGCTTGCTGCGGGTGCTGCCGGTCTTCTTTACCGGCTCGTCGGTCGTTTTGGTGGATGTAGCCATGGCTTGGGTCTCCTCGCTGGATGATGTGTCATCGACTTGTCAAAATCCACCCTTATACACCTTGCATGTGACGGAATGTTGACAACGGTCAACGAAACGCGCCGCTTCGCAAGGCGGCGGCCGCCCCCTGCAAACCAATATCCGGGGCCGTCACTACCGAGACGGGCATGCGGCGCACCAATTCCGCATGCTCGGCTTTGTCGTTGAAAGCGGCAAGAAAACCGCTGGTGCTCAGCTCGGACAAAAGATGCTGCGTCACGCCACCAGCGAGGAACACACCCCCGTGCGCAAGCACTGCCAGCGCCATGTCACCGGCAAAGGCGCCGTAGGCGGAAAAAAACACTTCGAGCGAGCGCTGCGCTGCCGCGTCGTTTTGTCGCGCCCGCGCGACGACCGCCGCCGGGTCGAGCGACTCGCCGGCGAGGATGCGGTGGATGTTCGCCAGTCCCGGTCCGGAAATCACGCGCTCTGCCGTGACACGGCCGTACTCGGTCTGCAGCGCGCGCCACACCTGCCATTGCGTCTCGTCCGCTGGCGCAAAGCCGATGTGCCCCCCTTCGCTGGGCAAAATGCGGCCGCCAGCGATGATCGCCATCCCCAGCCCGGTGCCGGCGCCGAGAACCAGTTTCACGCCCTCCTCGTGTGGCTCGCCTGCCTGCAAGAGGCACGTCTGCTCTGACTTCAGCGCCGTGACGCCATGGGCGACCGCGGCAAAGTCGTTGATCAGCCACAGTGGCCCCAGACCAAAGCGGGTTTCCAAAGCAGCGCCATCGATCGTCCATGGCAGGTTGGTCACCTTCGCCGAGCGTCCATCGTCGGCTACCGGGCCGGCCACGGCGAGACACCCTTCCTCGATGGGGGCGTCGATGTCACGCAGATACGCGGCCAGCAGATCATCGAAACGCGCAAACTCGGCGCTGGCGAGACGGCACCGCTGACGAATCACGCCGCGCTCATCGACGAGCGCCATCAGCACCTTGGTCCCGCCGATGTCGCCGATCAGCTTCATGCCGGCATGCTCACCACTGCGTCATTACCGGATACTGAGCGATCGATGGATCCGGCGTCAGAATCGTCATCTGCTCGGCGATCGCCTGGCAAACCAGCATGCGGTCGAAGGGGTCGCGGTGAATCTCGGGCAACTTGTCGAGCAGCGCGCTCGCTTCCGCCGTCAGCGGCAAAAGGTCGATGCGATGCCGACGGCAAGCCTCCTGCACATAGGGCCAGGGCAACATGCCGCCCGGCAGCCGCAGCCGGCCGAGCCTGTGCTTGATGGCGATTTCCCAGGCGGATACCGCCGACAACCACACGCCGGCGCCAGGGCGGGAAAACAGCGTGCGCGCCGTTTGCGAAACGCGCCCCGGGTTGCTGGCGATCCAGATGAAGGCACAGGTATCGAGCAGCAACCTCATTTGCCGTAAGAGCGGGTCGCCGGCTCGGCCGCTTTGAGGACGCTCTCGTCGAGATCCTTGAGCAGACGGTCCGAGAGCTCTCCGTTGAACGATGCCAAGAGGTCTTCTGGCAAAGGCGCGAAAAAGCCATCCGGAATCTCATAACCCTCTTCGCTCGGCCCCAGGCCGATTGGGCGCGGCTCGCTATTGACTTTCGGCAGCGGCACCAACTGGGCGATCGGCACGTTGCGGCGGCAGATTTGCACGATTTCGCCGGCTTCGACCGCCGCGAGATATTCGGAAAGCTTGGCCTTCGCTTCGTGAGTATTGATCGTGATCATAGTCTTGCTCCTAGGCCAAGATATGACCAACTATAAGCCCCTGATCGACCGATGTCCAGCAAGAAAATCTTTCAAACCGCCACCGGCGCCGGGATATGCGGATGCGGGTCGTAGCCTTCGAGCGTGAAGTCCTCGAAGCGGAAGGCGAAGATGTCCTTCACCGCCGGATTGAGATTCATCGTCGGCAGCGGGCGAGGCTCGCGTGTCAGCTGCAACCGGGCCTGCTCAAGGTGATTGCTGTAAAGATGCGCATCGCCCAGCGTATGGATGAATTCCCCTGGCCGATAACCGCACACTTGCGCGACCATCATCGTCAGGAGCGCATAGGAGGCGATGTTGAAAGGCACGCCGAGGAAGATGTCGGCGCTCCTCTGGTAGAGCTGGCAGGAGAGCTTCCCGTCGGCGACGTAGAACTGGAACAACGCATGACAGGGCGGCAGCGCCATCCGGTCCACATCGGCCGGGTTCCACGCCGTGACGATGTGGCGGCGTGAATCCGGGTTCTTCTTCAGTCCCTCGATGAGTTGCGCGATCTGGTCGATCTCCTGGCCATCACGTCCCGGCCAGTGGCGCCACTGGTGGCCATAGACGGGACCCAGATCGCCGTTGGCATCGGCCCACTCGTCCCAAATGGTCACCTTGTTTTCCTTGAGGTAGGCGATGTTGGTGTCGCCGCGCAGGAACCAAAGGAGCTCGTGGATGATCGAGCGCAGGTGCAGCTTCTTCGTCGTCAACAGCGGAAAGCCCGCTGACAAATCGAAGCGCATCTGCCAACCGAACACCGACCGGGTGCCGGTGCCGGTGCGATCAGACTTCGCGTGCCCGTGTTCGAGCACATGCCGCATGAGATCGAGGTATTGACGCATAATCCGACTGATTATACGGAGCCCCTCATGATTGCATTGCCCAAGCTTTCCATCGCCGCCACGCCACGCGGCCAACACCGCCTGATCCTGATTCCCGCCGGCAAAACGCTGCCGGCCGACTTGCCCGACGGCAGGTTCTGGGAAAGTCTCCTCAAACGGAAAGGAATGAAAGCGGCGGAGCTTACCAAGACGCCGCTTGCCGCCGATCTGCCCGACGGCACGCGCGCGGCGCTCTTCGCCTGCGCCCCGGAAAAGTCGCGCTTCGAGCGGCTCACCGGCCTGCGCAAGGCCATCATGCCGCTCTTGGAAGAGTCGCCTAAAACGCTGGCCATCGTGCCGCTTAGCGTCGCTGACGATGCGCTTGCCGATGCGCTCTATGTCGCGCTGGTGAATGGCGTGCCGCTGCCGCAGCAGAAGAAGAAGGCGCCCAAGCCGCTCGCCGAAATCGTCTTGCCGTGCCGTCCCGCCAGCGCCGACTTTTGTCTCGCCGCAGCGCGGGCGAACCTGTTGGCGCGCGCGCTCACGGCGCTCCCACCCAACCGGCTCGACCCTTCGCACTACCGCGCGCGGCTGCGGCAGCTCGCCAAGGAACAGGGCTTCGACATCGAGGAATTCGATTTCAAGAAGCTCAAGAAAATGGGCGCCGGCGCATTCTGCGCCGTGGCGCAGGGCTCCGATGGCGACGGCGGCGGCGCCGCGATCGTGCATCTTGCCTGGCGTCCGAAGAAGGCCATGAGACGCGTTGCACTGGTCGGCAAGGGTATCTGCTTCGATACCGGCGGGCACAATCTCAAGCCGGCGAAATACATGGCCGGCATGCACGAGGACATGGCCGGCTCGGCAGTCGCGCTCGCCCTTCTCTGCGCTGCGGCGGAACTTTCGCTGCCGATCGCCATCGACTGCTGGCTGGCCATCGCCAGGAACCACATTTCGCCGACGGCCTACGCGCAGGGCGACATCGTCAAGGCGATCGACGGCACGACGATCGAGGTCGTGCATACCGACGCCGAGGGACGCATGGTGCTCGCCGACACCCTGGCGCTGGCGGCGAAGCGCCAACCGCAGCTGATGATCGACTTCGCCACCCTCACCGGCAGCATGATCACCGCGCTCGGCACGCGCTATGCGGGCGTCTTCGCCACGAGCGACGAACTCGCCGGGCAGGCGGTGCGTGCGGGACGGGAAAGCGGCGAGCGCGTCTGCATCTTCCCGCAGGACGAGGATTACGAGGCGGCGCTCGAATCGAAGGTGGCCGACATCAAGCAATGTACGCTCGAGGGCGAGGCCGATCACATCCTCGCGGCGCGCTTCCTCTCCCGCTTCGTCGGCCAAACGCCTTGGCTGCACGTGGATCTCTCCGCGGCGAGCTGCCAGGGGGGACTGGGCGCGGTGGCGACCGACACCACCGGCTTTGGCGTCAATTGGGGGCTGGCTTTATTGCAGACTTGGGCCGGAACGCCTTGACCACGGCCTCATTCGTTTCGATGTACGGCCCGCCGATCAGGTCGATGCAATAGGGCACGGCGGCGAAAACGCCGTCGAGTGTTTCCTTGATCGCCTTGGGCTGACCCGGCAGGTTGAGGATCAGGCTCTTGCCGCGAATCACCCCGACCTGCCGCGAGAGGATCGCGGTCGGCACGTATTTGAGGCTCACCGCGCGCATTTGCTCGCCAAAGCCCGGCATCACCTTGTGCGCCACCGCGAGTGTGGCCTCGGGCGTCACATCGCGCGGCGCCGGACCGGTACCGCCGGTGGTGAGCACTAGGTGGCACCCCACCTCGTCGCACAGTTCGATCAGCGTGGCTTCGATCACGGCTTGCTCGTCGGGAATCAGCCGGCTTTCCATGCGCCAGGGGGATGCAAGCGCCGCAGAGAACCACTCCTTGAGCGCCGGTATCCCTTTGTCCTCATAGACGCCGGAGGAGGCCCGGTCGGAAATCGACACCAGGCCGATCAACAATTCATTGTCCATCGAGTTCCCTCAATACGCGGAAGAGTTCGCGAAAAGCGCGCGGGGGTTTACCCAATTCCTGTTCCTTGAGTGCATTGCGGCGCAGCTGGCGCAGCTTTTGGAGATCGGCATCCGGGTGTGTCGCTGCGATTTCGCCGATCACTTTTTCATCGGCGAGAAAGCGCGCGCGCAGGCGTTCGAGCGCGTGCTGGCGCGCGTTGGCGACGGCGGAGACGCCCCGGATGTCGTCGAGCGCCGCGCGAATCGGCTCGGCATCGAGATTGCGCATCAGCCGGCCGATGTACTGCAGCTGACGGCGGCGTGCCTCGTGCTGGGTGAAACGCTGCGCATCCCGCACGGCATCGCGCAGGTCTTCGGGCAGTTCGATTTTCTTCAACTGCTCGGCCGAGAGGGCGACCAATTGCTCGCCGAGATCTTGCAGCTCGGTCATTGCGCGCTTGATCGCGCTCTTGCTGGGTTTTTCGAGTGTGTCCACGGGTAAGATTATAGTTTTCACTTTAATTATCCCATGTCAGAGTTTTCCTTTTCCGCCGACGACTTGCGCGAACTGGCCGCCGATGTGTTGCGCCATGCCGAGCGGCTCGGCGCCTCCGCCTGCGAAACCGATGTCTCCGAAGGCATCGGCCAATCCGTCACCGTCCGCAAAGGCGCGGTCGACACCATCGAATTCAACCGTGACAAAGGGATCGGCGTCACCGTCTATCTCGGCAAACGGCGCGGGCACGCCTCGACCTCGGATTTCTCGCCAGCATCGCTCAAAGCCACCGTCGAGGCAGCCTTGTCGATCGCCCGCTTCACTGCCGAGGACGATGCCGCGGGCTTACCGGAAGCCGAGTGGCTTGCCACACCGCAGCAGGCGGCGCTGGATCTCGATCTCTACCATCCCTGGAGCTTGTCCGTCGAGCAAGCGATCGACAGGGCTCGCCGCACTGAGGCGGCGGCTTTTGCGGTGAGCCCTTGGGTGAGCAACTCGGAAGGGTCGACCGTCTCGACCCACGCATCGCATTTCATCTCGGCCAACAGTCTCGGCTTCATGGGCGGCTACCCTTCGACACGCCATTTCATCTCCTGCGTGCCGATCGCCCAACATGGCAATGACATGCAACGTGACGACTGGTATTCCGGCCACCGCGATCCGCGCGATCTCGCCACACCGGAAGCCATCGGCGAGTACGCCGCACGGCGCGCGCTTGCTCGCCTGGGGGCGAGGAAGCTGAAGACGCGCCAGTGCAAGGTGATGTTCGAGGCGCCGCTGGCGACGATGCTGATCGGCAGCTTCGTCCATGCCGCTTCAGGTGGCAGCCTCTACCGCAAGGCGAGCTTCCTCGTCGACGCGCTGGGCAAAAAGATCTTCCCCAAGTGGATGCGCATCGAAGAGCGGCCGCACCTGCCGAAAGGCCTCGCCTCCAGTCCCTTCGACGACGACGGCGTGGCGACACGCGACCGCACCGTCGTCGCGGACGGCGTCCTGCAAGGCTATTTCCTCTCGACCTATACTGCCCGCAAGCTGGGGATGCCAACCACCGGCAACGCCGGCGGCAGCCATAACCTGATCGTCGCGCCGAGCCCCGACGCCCCAGCCGATTTCGCCGGCCTGCTCAAGGACTTCGGGACCGGCCTGCTGGTCACCGAACTGCTCGGCCACGGCATCAACTACGTCACTGGCGATTACTCGCGCGGCGCGGCCGGCTACTGGGTGGAAAACGGCGAGATCGCCTATCCGGTGCATGAGATCACCATCGCCGGCAATCTCAAGGAGATGTTCGCCGGCATCGAAGCCATCGGCCGCGACGCCGTCACGCACGGCGCGCGCACGGTCGGTTCCATTGTGGTTAACCGCATGACGGTTGCGGGGCGCTGACGCTGCCGCGCCCTGTCTTTCGGTGTAGTATCGCGCGACCGGCCCGTATCGATGGGCCGCCCCGACAACCAAAAAAGGAGAAGATGTATGGAACGTCGCAAGTTTCTGCAACACGCCGGCATGGCCGGCATCCTCGCCACCGGCGCGGCGCCGGCCGTCCACGCTCAGCAGGCGGTCAGATGGCGCCTCACTTCGAGCTTCCCGAAGAGCCTCGACACCATCTACGGCGGCGCCGAAGTCATGGCCAACCGCGTCAAGGCGCTGACCGGCGGCAAGTTCGAGATCCAAGTCTTCGCTGCCGGCGAGATCGCCCCCGGTCTGCAGGCGCTCGACGTCACGCAAAACGGCACGGTCGAGTGCTGCCACACCTGTTCCTACTACTACGTCGGCAAGGACAAGGCCTTCGGCTTTGGCACCTCGGTGCCTTTCGGCATGAACTTCCGTCAGCTCAACGCCTGGTTCTACTACGGCGGCGGCGACAAGCTCCTGCAGGAGTTCTATAACGGTTACAACGTCCATCACCTCCTGGGCGGCAATACCGGCACCCAGATGGGCGGCTGGTTCCGCAAGGAAATCAACACGCTCGCCGACGTCAAGGGTCTCAAGATGCGCATCGCCGGCCTGGGCGGCGCGGTCTTCTCCGCGCTCGGCGCCGTGCCGCAGCAGATCGCTGGTTCGGACATCTATCCGGCGCTGGAAAAAGGCACCATCGACGCTGCCGAATGGGTCGGGCCGTATGACGATGAGAAGCTTGGCTTCTACAAGGTTGCCAAGAACTACTACTTCCCGGGCTGGTGGGAACCGGGCCCCGGCATCAACTTCTTCATCAACAAGGATGCCTGGGCCAAGCTGCCGAAGGAATACCAGGCTGCCATGGAAGCCGGCGCATATGAAGCCAACGTGACGATGATGGCCGAGTACGACCACAAGAATCCGACCGCTCTCGTCAAGCTGGTGCAAAACGGCGTCAAGCTCAAGAAGTACTCGGCCGAGATCATCAAGGCCGCCTATGATGCCGCCGTACAGCTCTACGCCGACGAATCGGCCAAGAATCCGGCTTTCAAGAAGATCTACGAGCCTTACCTCAAGTACCAGAAGATGACCAACCAGTGGTTCGCCGTCGCCGAGCTGGGCATGGACACCTTCCTGCAGCAGCACATCAAGTAAGCCGGCCGCACATCGGGATAGGGGCGGTCAGGATACCTGACCGAGCCCCTCCCAAACCACCCGGCATGCGGGTCCGCACCGGGCGGTTCGAGCAGTTGAGGTCATGAGAGTCGGGGTAGGCCAAGTTGGTCGAAATAAGCAATGGTCAGCACCCGTTGGATGTCGCCCATGCTGTTTCGCCACCAACAACGTGCGTTCTGCGCCACCCGCGTTGCCACCTGCTCAGTCGCGCCCAGTTTGGTCAGTTCCCGGTAGATCGTGCTTCCTCGCCGCCATTGTTTGAGTTGAATCGCCCGCAATCGGTGGCGTAGCCATTCGTCCAGCGTGCGCCAGACTGTTGGCGTCTGCGCCATCCCGAAGTAGGCTTTCCAACCCAGTAGATAAGGCTTCAGCTTGTCGATGACCTCCGCCATGCTGCGCCCGCCCGAGCGCCGGGTCAGTTGCCGCACCCGTTGCTTGAACGCCGCCATCGGCTTGTCAGCCACCCTGCGCTTGACCCCGTCCTTGGCAAACCAGAAGCTGTATCCCAGAAACTTTCTGCCCTTGACGCTCGCCACCGCGCTCTTGGCCTCGTTGACCTTGAGCTGTAGTTTGGCGTAGCACCGACGCAGCAGCGCCATCACCCGCTCGCCTGCCTTCTGGCTGCGTACATACACGTTGCAGTCATCAGCATAGCGTGCGAAGCAATGACCGTGCTTTTCCAACACCTTATCCACTTCATCGAGCATCACGTTCGCCAGTAACGGACTCAGCGGCCCGCCTTGCGGTGTGCCCTGATACCGTTCCAGCACCACGCCATCGCTCATGATGCCGCTGTTCAAGTACGCACGGATCAGCCGGATGATCCCGGCGTCGTCGATGCGCTTGCGCAGTCGGTCTATGAGGATGTCGTGATTGACGCGATCGAAGAACTTCTCCAAATCAACGTCCACCACGATCCTCCGACCGGATTGGATGTAGCCCTGCGCCGCAAGGATCGCGTCGTGGGCTCGCCGTCCCGGTCGGAAGCCGTAGCTGTGCTCGCTGAATGTCGGGTCCAGTATCGGTTGCAGCACTTGCAGCAATGCTTGGCTTCCTCAGCCGATCCGTCACCGTCGGGATGCCGAGCTCACGCTCGCCGCCCTCCGGCTTCGGGATCATGATCCGTCGTACCGGACTGGGCCGGTACGTCCCCCGCAGCAGTTGGTCCCGAATCTTCGGCCACGCCGTGACCAGATGACGGGCCGTCTGTTCAATATCCAGACCGTCCACGCCAGCGGCCCCTTTGTTGGCTCTGACCCGCTTCCAGGCCCGCTGCAGGTTCTCTCTCGTCAGCACCGCTTCGAGCAGCGCTGACCCTGTGCTCTCGGTGTCTTGTCGCGGGTTGTCCGCTTCGTCGCTGACAGGATCACGCCCGGCTTCACCGTGCGCTACGCCCGCCCGCTCTGCTGGCGCAGACTTCTGACGCAGTGCGTTCAACATCGACATGGTCTCGAACACTTCTACTCGTTCGGCCCTTCGCCCCTTTCCGGCAGCTACTACGGCCTCTGCTGACTTCTCGCTCCGGCTCATCACCGTCGCCCTTTCAGGCACAAGGCGAGATCTCCCCGGGTAAGAACGCACTCCTTCACTGCACAACCGCCGGATTTACGCCACCTCGCCTTGATCACGAGAGCTTCGCGGAATTGCGCCCGCTCGCCCTGCTCGGCAACGCCTTCTATCCGGTTCTTGTCCATCGGCTCGCAGCTTCGCTCCACGCTTCCTCCCCACACTCGGTCACCCTCATGCAGTTGCGCTTCGCTTCGTTCGCTGTGATCAACTTACGGGAGGACTTTCACCTCCAAGAGTGCGCCCGTGCCGGGCGCACGCAAAAAAGCCCTGCGCAGTGCGCAGGGCTTTTTTCATCCGCATATCACCAGAGGCAGTCCGGCTACTATTTCGTCGCTTCGGATTCGCGCAAGGCCTTGGTGATGGCGTCGCCATCGTTTGCCGTCCCGCCGGCGCCGACTTTCCCGGCCTCGCGCGCCGCATCGGCCGCCGCATCCTCGTCGAGCATCTGCTGGATGTCGATCATCGGCGTCTCGCCCTCGACATAAGCCGGCTTGTCGTGCCCCACTAGTTGGGGGAAGGCGATCACCAGGGCGACCATGATGATCTGGATGACGACGAAGGGGATCGCCCCCCAGTAGATCTGCCCGGTGGTCACCGGGGCCATCGTCTGGCCGGTGACGTGATCCTTGTAAGGCGAACTGGGCGCGACCGAGCGCAGATAGAAGAGCGCAAAGCCAAAGGGTGGGTGCATGAAGGAGGTTTGCATGTTGACGGCCAACACCACACCGAACCAGATCAGATCGATACCCAACGCCTCTGCCGCCGGCGCCAGCAAAGGAATGACGATGAAGGCGAGCTCGAAGAAGTCGAGGAAGAAGGCGAGCAGGAAAACGAGGATGTTGACGACGATCAGGAAACCGATCTCGCCGCCGGGCAAGTTGGCGAGCAGGTGCTCGACCCATTTGTGGCCGTCGACACCGTAAAAGGTGAGCGAAAAGACGCGCGCACCGATCAGGATGAAGACGACGAAGGTGGTGAGCTTGGCCGTCGAATCCATCGCCTGCTTGAGCAGGGAAAGATTTAAGCGTTTTCTCGACAAAGCCATGACGAGCGCGCCGGTGGCGCCCATCGCGCCGCCTTCGGTGGGGGTCGCCACGCCGATGAAAATGGTGCCGAGCACCAGGAAGATCAGCGCCAGCGGTGGAATCAGCACGAAGGTGACCCGCTCGGCCATTTTCGACAGCAGCCCTAGCTTCAAGGCACGGTTGATGGCGGCGGCGGCAAACGCCACCGCCATCGCGATCGTCATGCTGACGACGACGATCTCGTCGACATGCTTTTCCGCGGGCTGCCGCGACGCCCACCACCCGGCGATCGCTGTCGCCATCGCGAGCAGAACGATCAACGAGCGCGCACCGGAACGGCCGTTCGCTTCCCGGAAGGTGCGGGCATCGGGCGGCAGCGCCGGCGCCGATTTCGGGAAAATCAGCGCCATGCCGATCACATAGAGGAGATACAGCCCCGTCAGCACGAATCCCGGCACGAAAGCGCCCTTGTACATGTCGCCGACCGACTTGCCGAGCTGGTCGGCGATGATGATGAGCACCAGGGAGGGCGGGATGATCTGCGCCAACGTGCCCGAGGCGGCGATGACGCCCGAGGCGAGCCGCCTGTCGTAGCCGTAGCGCAACATGATCGGCAGCGAGATGAGGCCCATCGAGATCACCGAGGCGGCCACGACGCCGGTCGTCGCCGCGAGCATGGCACCGACGAAGATCACCGCGATCGCCAGTCCACCGCGCACCGGGCCGAAGAGTTGGCCGATGGTTTCGAGCAGATCCTCGGCCATGCCGGATCGCTCGAGGATCAGCCCCATGAAAGTGAAGAAGGGGATGGCCAAGAGCGTGTCGTTGTTCATCACGCCGCCGAAGATGCGTTCCGGCAGCGCCTGGAAGAAAGCCGGATGGAAGAGACCCAGCTCGATACCGATCAGGCCGAAGATGATGCCGTTGGCAGCGAGCGCGAAGGCGACTGGAAACCCGATCAGCAGGAAGACGACCAGCGAAGCGAAGATGATCGGCGCCATGTTGGCGATGAAAAATTCCGTCACTTCTGCTCTCCTTGCGGGTTCTCGATCATCTCATGGTTCATGTGCACGATGTCGGCGACCTCGGGCGCGACCTGATGCTTCCTGATTTCTGCCGCCAATTCCTCCTCGGCGGACGGCCCCGCGGCTTTTTTGAGCGGGTTGGGGGCGATGCCGGCAAGAAAGGCAACGCGCTTGATGAGTTCGGAGACGGCTTGCAGAATCAAGAGCGCAAAGCCGAGCGGCAGCAGTAAACGCACTGGCCAGCGGATCAGACCACCGGCGTTGGCGGACACCTCGCCGGAATGCCAGGCGTTCATGAACACCGGCCAGGATAGATACGCGATCAAGACCGCCATCGGCAAGAGAAAGACGAGGATGCCGAAAACGTCGATCCAGTTCTGCGCACGTTCGGAGAATCTCCCGGCGATGACATCGATGCGGATGTGCTCATTTTTCTTTAGCACGTAGGCGGCGCAGGCAAGGAAGATCGCCGAAAACAGATACCACTGGACCTCGAGCATCGCGTTCGAGCTCATGTTGAAGGCGAAGCGCGATACGGCGTTTCCGGCCGAGATCAGCACTACGACCAGGATCAGCCAGATCGCCGCGCGACCCACCGCTTCGTTGATGCGATCGATCAGCCGCGACAATTGCAGCAAGAAGTTCATTGGGTTACTCCTCCGTGGCGGCGCCATGGGCGATAATGGAGCCCAATGCGAGCTTTCCGCCCCTGTCCAAGCGCGATGGTCCCGAATGTTAACGGTTCGCGCCCCGTCTGGCCAACGGATTGTGGAAAGCCGCAAGCGGTGGCCACCATTGCCGATCTTCCCAAACCATGACCCGCCTCTGTCTGATCCGCCACGGTGAGACCGACTGGAACGCCGGCCGCCGCATCCAGGGCCAGCTCGACATTCCCCTCTCCGCACTCGGCCACGCCCAGGCGCGCGCCACCGCCAACGCGCTCAAGGACGAGGGCTTCGCGGCGATCTACACCAGCGATCTCACGCGCGCCCGCCAGACCGCCGAAGCCACCGCGCATCTCGCCCGCCTGCCGCTCCTCATCGATACCGGGTTTCGAGAGCGCCATTACGGCATTTTCCAGGGGCTCACCTACGAGGAATGCGAGGCGCGCCATCCGGCCGCCTATGCGCGCCACAAGACGCGCGATCCGCGTTTCGTCCCCGAGGGCGGGGAAAGCCTGCTCGATTTCGCCGCCCGGCTCGCCGTCGCTTTCGCAGCCGTAGTCGAACGCCATCCGCAGGAAAGCATCGCCATCTTCACCCATGGCGGTGTGCTCGACATCGCCTACCGGCAGGCCGCAGGCCGGCCGCTCGTCGCGCCACGCGATTTCGCCATCCCGAATTGCGGCATCAACTGGATCGAGATCGAGGCCGGCTGCTGGAGCCTGCTTTCCTGGGCCGAGCGGGAGCATTTGGATAGGCCGCTCGACGAACTCTGAACGGGTAGAATTCGTGCTTCAAGATCACTCCGACGGGATTCCCCATGTTCTCGAAACAAGACAGCCTCGCCAAGATCGACCCGGAAATCTATGCCGCCATCCGCCAGGAAAACCAGCGGCAGGAAGACCACATCGAACTGATCGCCTCGGAAAACTACGTCTCCTGGGCGGTAATGGAAGCCCAGGGCTCCCAGCTCACCAACAAGTACGCCGAAGGTTATCCGGGCAAGCGCTATTACGGCGGCTGCGAATACGTGGATATCGTCGAGCAGCTGGCGATCGACCGCGCCAAGGCGCTGTTCGGCGCCGAAGCGGCCAACGTGCAGCCGAATTCCGGCTCGCAGGCCAATCAGGCGGTGTTCATGGCCTTTCTGAAGCCCGGTGACACGGTGATGGGCATGAGCCTCGCCGAAGGCGGCCATCTCACCCACGGCATGGCGCTCAACATGTCCGGCAAGTGGTTCAACGTCGTTCCCTATGGACTGACCAAGGATGAAGCGATCGACTACGATCAGGTCGAACGGCTCGCCCATGAGCACAAGCCGAAGCTGATCATCGCCGGCGCCTCGGCCTATGCGCTGAAGATCGATTTCGAGCGTTTCGCGAAGATCGCCAAGGCGGTCGGCGCGATCTTCATGGTGGACATGGCGCACTATGCCGGGCTGGTGGCCGCCGGCTTCTACCCGAATCCGGTGCCGCACGCCGACGTGGTCACCTCGACCACGCACAAGACGCTGCGCGGCCCCCGTGGCGGCTTGATTCTGATGAAGGCCGAGCACGAGAAGGCGATCAACTCGGCGATCTTCCCGGGGCTGCAGGGCGGGCCGCTGATGCATGTGATCGCCGCCAAGGCGGTGGCCTTCAAGGGGGCGATGAGCAAGGAGTTCAAGGCCTATCAGGAGCAGGTGATCGAAAACGCCCAGGTGATGGCGAAAGCCCTCAAGCAGCGCGGCTTGCGCATCGTCTCGGGCCGCACCGAGAGCCATGTCTTTTTGGTCGACCTCACCGCCAAGAACATCACTGGCAAGGATGCCGAGGCCGCCTTGGGCCGCGCGCACATCACGGTGAACAAGAACGCGATCCCCAATGATCCGCAAAAGCCCTTCGTCACCAGCGGCATCCGCATCGGCACGCCGGCGATGACGACGCGCGGCTTCACCGAAATCGAGGCCGAAGAAGTAGCGAACCTGATCGCCGACGTGCTCGACGCGCCCAATGACGAGGCGGTGATCGAGCGCGTACGCAACGAAGTCGCCGCCTTGTGCAGGAAGTTCCCGGTTTACGGCTGAGCGATGCGCTGTCCTTACTGCAACGAGGACAATACCCAGGTCGTCGACACGCGTGAGAACGAGGAAGGCGACACCGTGCGCCGGCGTCGGCGTTGCCTCGCCTGTGAGAAGCGCTTCACCACCTACGAGCGTGTCGAGCTGCAATTGCCGCTGGTCGTCAAAAAGAACGGCAGTCGCGTCGAATACGATCGCGAGAAACTCAAGTCGAGCATGATGCTCGCGTTGAGGAAGCGCCCGGTCAGCTCGGAGAGCGTGGAGGCCGCGCTCGACCGCATCGAGGAAAAGCTCGTGCAGATGGCCGCGCGCGAAGTGGCTTCCGATCGCATCGGCGAGCTGGTGATGCGCGAACTGAAGAAACTCGACAAGGTGGCCTACATCCGCTTCGCCTCGGTATATCGCAACTTCGAGGACGTCGACGAGTTTTCCGAAGCGATCCGCGAGGTGAAGACCCCACGGCGTCGTTCCAGCAGCAAGTGAACTTCACGGCCGCCGACCATGCTTTCATGGCTCGCGCGCTGCAACTCGCGGCGCGCGGCCTTTACACCACCACGCCCAATCCGCGCGTCGGCTGCGTGCTGGTCAGGGACGGCACGATCCTCGGCGAAGGCTGGCACGAGAAGGCCGGCGGGCCGCACGCCGAGATCGTCGCGCTACGCAAAGTCGGCGCTGGCGGAAATCAGGACGTCCCGCCGGGCGCCGACTCACATCGAAAAGTCGGCGCTGGCGGGACGGCACGCGGTGCGACGGCCTATGTCACGCTCGAACCCTGCTCGCATCATGGCCGCACCCCCCCCTGCGCCGATGCGCTGATCGAGGCGGGTGTCTCGCGCGTCGTCGCCGCGATGCAGGACCCGAACCCGCTGGTCGCCGGCCAGGGGCTGGAAAAGCTGCGCGCAGCCGGCATCGAGGTCGCCTGCGGCCTGCTGGCAGACGAGGCGCGCGAACTCAACATCGGCTTTATCAGCCGCATGACACGCGGCCGGCCGTGGTTGCGGCTCAAGGTGGCGATGAGTCTCGACGGCAAGACCGCGCTCGCCAACGGCACCTCGCAATGGATCACCGGGCCGGACGCGCGCCGTCACGCGCACGGCTGGCGCGCACGCTCGTGCGCGCTGCTCACCGGCATCGGCACCGTGAAAGACGACGATCCGCGTCTGACGGTGCGCGACATCGACACGCCCCGCCAGCCGCTCAAAGTCGTCGTCGACAGCCGGCTCGAAATCTCACCCGGCGCAGCGATCCTCGAAAGCGGCCATTGCCTGATCGCCTGTGCGGTCGAGAATGCCGCAAAAGCTGCGCGGCTTGCCGCACTGGGCGCGGAAGTCGTCGTGTTGCCGAATGCCCAGGGCAAGGTCGACCTGGCCGCCTTGATGCAGGAGCTCGGCCGCCGCGGCATCAACGAAGTGATGGCCGAGGCCGGTCTGAAACTCAACGGTTCACTGTTGCGCGAAGGGCTGGTCGATGAACTGCTGATCTACCAGGCGCCGCTGCTGTTGGGCGATGCCGCACGCGGCATGGCCGATTTCGCCCATCTCACCGAGCTTTCCGCAGCGAAGCGTTTGCAGATCGTCGAGTGCCGTTGCGTCAGCGCCGACTTTTTCATCCGCGCGCGTTTCGCGTAGCACAGACGGCGCAGGCCGGATCGCGCGGCACGGCAATCGAGCGCCATTCCATCGCCAATCCGTCGAGCAGCAGCAGTCGACCGGCAAGCGGTTCGCCGCAGCCGATCACGAGTTTGAGCGCCTCCGCGGCCTGCATCGCGCCGACGATGCCGGTGATCGGTGCGAACACGCCCATCACCGCGCAGCGGACCTCCTCGACCTCCTCCGCTTCCGGAAACAGGCAGTGATAGCAGGGCGCATCGTCGCGCCGCGTGTCGAACACCGCGATTTGGCCATCGAAGCGGATCGCCGCACCGGAGACGAGCGGTTTGCGGTATTTGACGCAGGCGCGGTTCGCCGCGTGGCGGGTAGCGAAGTTGTCCGAGCAGTCGAGCACCACGTCGGCGGCCGCGACCTCCTCTTCCAGCCGCGCGCCGGCAAGCCGCTCTTGCAACGGAATGACTCGGCAGCCAGGGTTGATTTCGGCAAGCGTCGCGGCCCCCGAGAGCACTTTTGGTTTGCCGATCGAGGCCGTACGGTGCAGGATCTGGCGTTGCAGATTGGTCAGATCGACGGTGTCGCCGTCGGCAAGCGCCAGCGTGCCGATGCCGGCAGAGGCCAAATACAGCGCGGCCGGCGAGCCCAGCCCCCCGGCGCCGAGCACCAGCGCGCGGGCATCGATGAGCCGCTCCTGCCCCTCGATGCCGACCTGGGGCAGCAGGATATGGCGGCTGTAGCGCAGCAGCGCCTCGTCATCCAGATGATCGGTCACTTGTACTCGCGCAATTCCGGTGGCGTATCGTCATGATCGCCATGGGGATGGTGCTCCCAGGCCTGTGAATAGACTTCGTGCGACTTCTTGATCAGCCGCTCGGGTTGGCCGAGATTGCGCCGCTGGGTCTCCTCGGAAAAATACACCAGAGCGCGGATCAGCTTGCAATACAGCGAATTGTCGAGATGGAAGCCGCGGTCGACGAGCAGTTGTTCGAGCGCTTCCATGCAGTGGTCGGTGATTTCGTACCAGACCGAGATGCCGTTGGGCTGGGTGCCCGGCGCCACTTCGAGACCGGGCAGGCTTTCGAGCAGGGCGAAGGCCTCGGGAATCTGCCAGTGCTTGACCTTGTTGAAGCGGATCTCGCGATGCTTCCTCGTGCCCGCCTGCGGCGCCAGCGGGTGCGGCCGCTGGATGCCGCGCTCCTGGTCTCGCAGTTGGCGGGCGCGTTCCGGATTCATTTTTTGATGACGTTCAGGGCCTTGAGCAGATTGAGCGCCTGCGTGAGCTGGTAGTCGTTCTTCGAGGCCAGCTCGAAAGGTTTGGCTTGCGCTTCATCCTTGTCGGCATCGGTCTTGCCGTTCTTGTCGGGCTTGTCGGCTTTGTCCTTCTTCGGCGCGGCGGGTTTCTCCGCGTCTTTGCCTTCCTTGTCGTTGACGAGATGGCGTTCGAGATCGGCTTCGCGCAACCGCTCGCGCGAGCCGCCATTGGGCGATTCCTCGACGACGATGTCCGGCTCGATACCCTTGGCCTGGATCGAGCGGCCATTCGGCGTGTAATAGCGCGCCGTGGTCAGCTTGATCGCCGTCTTGCCGGAAAGCGGCAGCACCGTCTGCACCGAGCCTTTGCCGAAGGTCTGGGTGCCCATCACGATCGCGCGCTTGTGATCCTGCAGCGCGCCGGCAACGATTTCGGAAGCGGAAGCCGAGCCGGCATTGACCAGCACGATCAGCGGCACGCTCTTCGCAATCGCGGGGAGTTTCTTCAGCGGATCCTCGCGGTTGCCACGCAGATAATCCTCGGCGGTGGCGCTGTATTTGCGCTTGGCATCCTCGACCCGCCCGTCGGTGGTGACGACCGTGCTACCGGGCGGCAAGAAGGCGGCGGAGACGCCGATCGCGGAATGGAGCAGCCCGC
This sequence comes from Sulfuricystis thermophila, assembly GCF_004323595.1. Taxonomy (GTDB): domain Bacteria; phylum Pseudomonadota; class Gammaproteobacteria; order Burkholderiales; family Rhodocyclaceae; genus Sulfuricystis; species Sulfuricystis thermophila. Next base: position 391,286 of record NZ_AP019373.1, on the reverse strand, counting down.
CCGGGTCGTTGCGCAAATCGAGCACCAGCCCCTTCAGACCGGTGCCTTTCGCGTCGGCATCGGCCTTGACGAGTCGCTCGAAATGTTTCACCAGATCGGCGACGGTTTCTTCCTGAAACTGGGTGATGCGCATATAGCCGTAACCCGGCTCGATCAGCTTCGACTTGACGCTTTGTACCTTGATCACGTCGCGCACGATGGTGATCTCGAGCGGCTTGGTCTCGCCCTGGCGCAGGATGGAGAGGCGGATCGAGGTCTTCGGCTTGCCGCGCATCTTCTTCACCGCCTCACCCAGCGTCATGCCCTTCACCGGCGTGTCGTCGAGCTTGAAGATCAAATCGCCGGCCTTGACTCCGGCGCGATACGCGGGCGTGTCCTCGATCGGGGCGATCACCTTGACGAGGCCGTCCTCCATGCCGACCTCGATCCCCAAGCCGCCGAATTCGCCCTGGGTAGACACCTGCAAGTCTTTGAAGGCTTCCTCGTCGAGATAGGCAGAATGCGGATCGAGGTTCGCCAGCATGCCAGAGATCGCATGGCGGATCAGCGTCTTGTCCTCGACTGGCTCGACATAGCCCTGCTTGATGGCGTTGAAGACATCGGCGAAGCTCTTCAACTCTTCGACCGGCAGCGGCGCATCGCCGCCTTTTTGTGCGATCGCGGAAAAATTGAGACTCAGGGCGACGCCGGCGATCAGTCCGACGAGCACGAGGCCGAATTGCTGCAGTTTGCTACGCATATGGAATTACCCGTGTGGTGATGGCGACCCTCGGACGGCTTCACGGTCCGGCAAGCCATTTGCCGGGATCGAATGCCTGCCCTCTATGCCTGAGCTCAAAGTATAAACCCGATTCCGGCAAGCCCCCACTGGCGCCGACGGTGGCCACCGGCTTGCCGGCACTCACCTTCTGACCGACCTCGGCGAGCAGGGTCTGGTTGTTGCCGTAGATCGACAGGAAGCCATCATCATGGTCGATGATCAAGAGGTTGCCATAGCCGCGCAGCCAGTCGGCGAATACCACCACGCCGTCGGCAACGGCGCGCACGTCGGCACCTTCCGGCGCGCGGATGAACAGCCCTTTCCAGAGCAATCGGCCTTCCTCGCGAGGAGTGCCGAAGCGCGCGGCGACGCTGCCCTTGACCGGCCAGGGCAGCCGGCCGCGCAGCCGGGTGAAAGCTCCGCTCGCATTGGCTGGCTCGGTGCTGAGCGTCGGGGCCGCAGGAGAAGCACTCGGGGTTTTGCCCGCTGGCACTTTGGACGGACGCGCCGGTGTCTTCTTTTTCGCCAGCGAGGCGAGCAGATCGGCCAGCCGCCGCTCGTCCTGCTTCAAGGTCTCGATCGTGCGCCGCTGCGCCTGGATCTGGCTGGAAAGTTTCGCCAGCAGGGCCTGGCGCTCGTGCTGCTGCTTGCTCAGCGTGGCGCGCTCCACCTCTTCGCGTCTGGCAAGCTCGGTGAGCTGGACATTGCGTTGGCGGACCAGCTCGGCGAGTCGCCGGGTTTCGGCCGCATCCTCGCGCAACTGATCGATCAATTCGGCTTTCGCGCGGGCGAGCTGGGCCAGGAAATAGCGATCGCGCGCAGCTTCGTTCGGATCGTCGCCGGCGAGCCACATTGCCAACGCATCGGTCTCCTGGGGCCGGAACTGGTGGCGCAAGAGCATCGCGAGCTGGGCCTGGCGAGCGGCCGTCTGGGCGGAAAGCCGCTTGAGCTCACGCTCATGCTTGGCGAGCTCGCTGCGCGCTGCGGCGCGTTCCTCGCCCAGGGCGCGCAGCTTGCGAGCGCTGGCGGCGATCGCGCGCTCGATTTCACGCAGCTGGTCGGCAGCACTGGCGCGCGCCGCCTCCTTTTCCCGCAGTTGGCGCTCGAGCGCGGCACGCTGCTCGCGCACCGCGTCGAGTTTCGCTTTCTCGCGTTCGCCTGCCCCCCACGCCAGCGGTGGAAGGAGGCTCGAAACCGCGAAAACCGCCGCGATGAAGGTGCGGATCAAACCTTGGCTTTGCCCTGATTTGCCACGGCGGCCTGGGCGGCGGCGACCGCTTCCGGGTCACCCAGATAATAGCTGGTGAGCGGCCTGAGTTCGGCATCGAACTCATACACCAGCGGCTGGCCGGTGGGCACGTTGAGATTGACGATGTCCTGGTCGGAGATGTTGTCGAGATACTTGATCAGCGCCCGCAGGCTGTTGCCATGCGCGGTGACGAGCACGCGCTTGCCGGACTTGACCGCCGGCGCGATGCTGTCGAACCAGATCGGCAGGAAGCGTTCGACCGTGTCTTTCAGACATTCCGCCGCCGGGTAAAGCCCCGGGGCGAGGTTCGCGTAACGCGGATCATGCACGTCGTAGCGCGGGTCGTTCTTGTCCAGCGCCGGCGGCCGGACATCGTAGGAACGCCGCCAGAGCTTCACCTGTTCCTCGCCGAACTTGGCGGCCGTCTCGGCCTTGTTGAGCCCCTGCAAAGCGCCGTAATGCCGCTCGTTGAGCCGCCAGGAATTGACCACCGGCAGCCACATGCGGTCCATTTCCTCGAGCACGATCCACAGCGTCTTGATCGCCCGCTTGAGCATCGAGGTGTAGGCGATGTCGAAATCGAAACCTTGCGCCTTCAGCAGCTGGCCAGCAGCCTTCGCCTCGGCGATGCCTTTCTCGGTCAGACCGACATCGGTCCAGCCGGTGAAGCGGTTTTCCTGGTTCCAGGTGGATTCGCCGTGGCGCAGCAATACGAGTTTGTACATGATCGGAAAGGGAAAAGGTGGTCAGAGGAGAATCGACAGAGGATTTTAATCGAAGTATGATCGCGCCCTGTCCATTTGCCGCCGAGTTTCTCCGACGCGACTCACCTTGCTTCCCACTGTCGAGCCATGAATCCTCACCCCACCATCGACGACCTCGCCAGCCGTCATGATCAAATCATGATCGCCGCGCGGGCGCTGAAATCGATCTCCCATCCACTGCGGTTGAAGATCCTCTGTGTCGTCGGCGACCGGGAAGTCTGCGTGCAGGAGATCGTCGAAGCCGTCGGCACTTCGCAGAGCAACATTTCCCAGCATCTGGCCATCCTGCGCGACAAGGGCATCCTCTCCACGCGCAAGGACGCCAACCGGGTTTACTATCGCGTCGCCGACCAGCGCACCCTGCAGCTGATCGGCATGATGCGCGAGGTATTCTGCGGCGTCAGTCCGACCGCCTGAGCGGTCTCGTTTTTTTTCAGGAAGTGCAGAAGAGTCAATGGAGTTCATCCAGCAGAATCTGATGTGGGTCACCCTCGCTGCAGTGAGCGGTGGCATGCTGCTCTGGCAGACGGTCAAGGGCAGTGGCGGCAAGAACGTTTCGGTCGCCGAGGCGACCTTGTTGATCAACCGGCAGGATGCACTCGTCGTCGATGTGCGCGAGACGGCCGAATGGTCGGCGGGTCATATTCCGGCGGCGCGCCACATCCCGCTCAGCCAGTTCGGCAAACACATCGTCGAGATCGAGAAAACCAAGGACAAGCCCGTGATTCTCGTCTGCGCCAGCGGCAACCGCTCCAGTTCCGCCGCCCGGATGCTGCAGAAGGCGGGGTTTCCGCAAGTTTTCAATCTGGCCGGCGGCATGCGCGCCTGGATCGACGCCGGCCTGCCGGTGAGCAAAAAATAAGGGAGCCCTCATGGCCAAGGTCGAAATGTATGCCACCGCCGTCTGCCCTTACTGCGTACGCGCCGAGGCGCTGCTCCGGCGCAAGGGGGTGACCGACATCGAAAAGATCCGCGTCGACCTCGATCCGGCCAAACGTCAGGAAATGGAAGCGCGGGTACCCGGCGCGCGCACCGTGCCGCAGATCTTCATCGACGGCCGGCATGTCGGCGGCTGCGACGACCTTCACGAACTCGACCGGCAGGGTAAGCTCGACCCCCTGCTCGGTCATTGATCACTTTGCGATGGGACCATCATGAACGAACAAGACAGCAACGCCCCGGTTTTCAGTATCGAGAAGATCTACGTCAAGGATCTGTCGGTCGAAGTCCCGAACGCTCCGCACTGTTTTCTTGAGCGCGAGCAGGCGCAGGTCAGTCTGCAGATGCAGACCGGCGGCGAGGCCGTCGGCGATGGCGTGTTCAACGTCGTGCTGACGTTGACGGTGAGCGCCAAGATCGGCGAGAAGACGCAATTCCTCGTCGAGGCGGCCCAGGCCGGCATCTTCCAAATCCGCAACGTGCCGGACGAGGAGCTCGAACCGATCATCGCCGTCGCCTGCCCGAACATCCTGTTTCCGTATGCGCGCGAAACGATTTCCGACGCGATCACCCGCGCCGGCTTCCCGCCCGTGCTGCTCGCCCCGGTGAATTTCGAGGCCATCTATCGCCAGCGCCTCGAGCAACAGCAGGCCCAGGCGGAAGCGCGCGGACCCCACGAGGTGCCGATCCAGTGACGGTGCGCGGCATCGCCTGGCTCGCGCTCTTCGTCGCCCCCGCCCTCGCCTGGGGACTCGACTATCGCTCGGTCACTGAGGCCGCGGTATTGTTCGATGCCCCGTCGCAAAAGGCCAAACCGCTTTTCGTGATCGCCCCGGGCACGCCGGTGGAAGTCGTCGTCAGTCTCGACGCCTGGTCCAAGGTGCGCGACATGAAGGGCGATCTGGCCTGGATCGAACGCCGTCAGCTCTCTGATCGCCGCATGCTGCAAGTGCGCACTGGCGGCGCCCAAGTACGCAGTGAGGCCAGCGACACCGCCCGGCTGGTGTTCGAAGCCGAGAGCGACGTGTTGCTGGAATACCTCGACGCCGGTCCGCCCGGCTGGGTGAAGGTGCACCATCGCGATGGCGAGACCGGCTTCGTGAAAGCCAGCCAGGTCTGGGGGCTCTGATGAAAATTGCGGTTCTCGGCGCCGGCGCCTGGGGCACCGCGCTGGCGCTCTCGTTCGCGCACCGCCATACGGTGAGCCTGTGGAGCTGGCGTGCCAAGCACGTCGCCGCGATGAACGCGGCCCGCGAAAACGTCCGCTACCTCCCTGGCTTCCCCTTCCCCGAGACAATCGCCGTCAGCGCGGATTTCGCCGCGACGGTCGCCGCCGCCGAACTGGCCCTGATCGCCACGCCGATGGCCGGGCTGCGCGATGCCGCCGCCCGCCTTGCCTCTGCTCGGCCAGAGTTGCCCTTCCTCTGGGTCTGCAAGGGGCTGGAGGCCGGCAGCGGCCTGCTGCCGCATCAGGTCGTCGCCGCCGTTCACGCGCAGGCACGCTGCGGCGCCTTGAGCGGCCCGAGTTTCGCCGCGGAAGTGGCACGCAGTCTCCCCACCGCAGTGACGCTGGCGTCAAAGGACAGCGGTTTCGCCGAACGCACCGCCTTGGCGCTGAACAGCTCGCGGTTGCGTGTCTATGCCAACGACGATCTGATCGGCGTCGAGGTCGGCGGCGCGGTGAAGAATGTCATCGCCATCGCCACCGGCATCTGCGACGGCCTCGGCCTGGGGCTGAACGCTCGCGCCGCGCTGATGACGCGCGGCCTGGCCGAGATCACCCGTTTCGGCGTCGCGCTCGGCGCGCGGGCGGAGACCTTCATGGGGCTGTCCGGCCTGGGCGATCTGATCCTCACCTGCACCGGCGATCTGTCACGCAACCGGCAGTTAGGCCTGGCGCTCGCCAGCGGCCAACCGCTGGAAAGAATCCAGCGTGAGCTCGGCCATGTCGCCGAAGGCGTGCATACCGCCCATGAAGTCGCCCGCCGCGCCGCAGCGATCGGCGTGGAAATGCCGATCACCGCGACCGTCTGCGACGTGCTCGACGGCCGGCTGTCTCCAGCCGACGCGGTGGAGCGGCTGATGAACCGAGATCCCAAACATGAGTGAAACCCCTGCGAAACTCGGCGCTGGCGGGACGGCACCGCTCAGAGCTTGTGAAAAAAATTCGTCGCGAGCAGGCTGATGGCAAGGCGCACGGAGCGGAGCGACCGAGACATAACATGGAGTTAGGCGAGGGAGCGAGCACCGCGCAACGCAGCCAGCAGGCCGCGCAGCAGAATTTTTCACAAGCTCTCAGCAGCCGCCGGTAAACCCCTGCTGTCGCCAGGCCTCATAGACGGCGATCGCCACGGTATTGGAAAGATTGAGGCTGCGGTTGCCCGGCCTCAGCGGCAGCCGCAAGCGCCGCTCCGGCGGTAACGATTTCAGCAGCTCGTGCGGCAGGCCGCGCGTCTCCGGACCGAAGACGAGCGCATCGCCCGGCCGGTAGGCCACCGTGTCGTAACGCGTCTCGCCTTTGGTGCTGAAAGCGAAGCAACGCACCGGGCCGAGCGCGGTAAGGCAAGCCGCCCAGTCTGGATGCACGCGTACCTCGGCGAATTCGGCATAGTCGAGTCCCGCCCGCCGCATTGCGGCATCCGAAACCGAGAAACCGAGCGGTTCGACCAGATGCAAACGGCAGCCGGCATTCGCCGCCAGCCGGATCACATTGCCGGTATTGGGCGGAATTTCCGGCTGATATAGAACGATCTGGAACATCGCGGCTGTGGCATGGTAGGAGGTCGCAGTTTATCGAACGATCCGACCCTCATGGCCAGACCTGAAAAGATCCGCCTCGGCGACCTGCTGATCAAGCAGGGCTTGTTGACCCCAGATGAACTCGATCGCGCGCTGAAGGAACAGCAGATCACCGGCCGCAAGCTGGGGCGGGTGATCGTCGATACCGGCCTGGTCACTGAAGAGGCCATCGCCCGCGCGCTGGCACGACAGCTCGGCGCCGAGTATGTCGATCTGCGCGATTTCCAGCCCAGACCGGAACTCGTCAAGCTGTTGCCGGAAGCGCAGGCGCGCCGTTTCCGCGCGCTGGTGCTGGACGAAAAGAACGGCCTGTTGCGCGTCGGCATGTCCGATCCGACGGATCTCAATGCCTTCGACGAGATCGCCCGCCTGTTGCGTCGTGATATCGATCTGGCCGTGGTCGCCGAAGGGCAATTGCTGCCGCTGCTGGATCGCGTCTACCGCCGCACTGAGGAAATCGCCGGGCTGGCCAAAGATCTGACCCAGGAACTGGGCGACATCCCGGTCGAGTTCGGCGCATTGTTCGGCACTGCGCCAGGCGCCGAGGACGCCCCCGTGGTGCGCCTGTTGCAGACGGTGTTCGAGGAAGCCCACAAACTGAAAGCTTCTGACATCCATGTCGAACCGCAGGAAAAGTCGCTGGTCATCCGCTTCCGCATCGATGGCGTGCTGCACGTGCAGACCGAGGCCGACGTCAAGATCGCGTCGGCGGTGGTGCTGCGCCTGAAGCTCATGTCGGGACTGGACATTTCGGAAAAGCGCCTGCCGCAGGATGGCCGCTTCAACATCAAGGTGCGCGGGGCGAGCATCGACGTGCGCATCGCGACGATGCCGACCCAGTATGGTGAGGCGGTGGTGATGCGTCTGCTGTCCCAGGACACCGGCTTGCTGCATCTCGACAAGTTGGCCATGCCACCGCGCGTGCTGGCGCGCTTCCGCCATGCGATCCACCGCCCGTCGGGCATCGTACTGGTCACCGGCCCGACCGGCTCGGGCAAGACGACGACGCTCTATGCCGCCTTGAACGAGCTCAACAGCCCGGAGAAAAAGATCATCACGGTCGAAGACCCGGTCGAATACCGCCTGCCGGGGCTGAATCAGGTGCAGGTGCATGAGAAGATCGATTTGACCTTCTCGCGGGTGCTGCGCACCGCGTTGCGTCATGACCCGGACATCATCCTGGTCGGCGAGATGCGCGACCAGGAAACCGCCGAGATCGGCATGCGCGCTGCGATGACCGGTCACCTGGTGCTCTCGACGCTGCACACCAACGATGCGCTGTCCACGCCGATTCGCCTGCTAGACATGGGGGTGCCGAATTACATGGTGGCGTTGTCGATCCAGCTGGTGCTGGCGCAGCGGCTAGTACGCGTGGTCTGCCCGAACTGCAGCGCCCCCTACCAGCCCGAACCGCACGAGCGCGAATGGCTGCGCTACGAACTCGGCGACCGTGTCGATGATTTCCGCTATGTCCGCGGTCGCGGCTGTATCCACTGCGGCAACAGCGGCTATCAGGGCCGCCAGGCCGTCTATGAATTCCTCGAAATGACCAATGCCCTGGTCGAGGCCGCCAATCATGGCGACCCTGCCGACTTCATGCGCCTCGGCCGTGAGCAGATGGCCGGCGAGACACTGCGCCGCGACGCGGTGCGCCTGGTCACCGAAGGCCGCACCACGATCGAGGAAGCGATGCGCGTCGCCACTCAACTGGACGAATAAGCGATGCCCGCCTTCACCTACCGCGGTCGCAACGGCGCTGGAGAAATCGTCACCGGCGTGCTCGAAGGCGCGAATGCCGGCGCCATCGCCGACATGCTGTTCGGCAGTGGCATCACGCCCACCGAAATCCGCGCGGCACCTGCAGCGGCGGGGCTGACGGTGTCCGACACGGGTTTCAAGTTGTTCAAGCCGAAGATCGGCCACATCGACACCCTGCTCTTTACGCGCCAGATCTACACGCTGCTCAAGGCGGGCGTGCCGATCATGCGGGCACTGGCGGGCCTGCAGGAATCGAGCGCCAACCCGGCCATGAAAACGCTGCTCAAAGAAGTGCGCGAAAGCCTCGACTCGGGCCGCGAGCTGTCGCTGGCGCTGGCGCGCCATCCGACGGTGTTCACCCCCTTCTATCTCGCGATGGTACGCGTCGGCGAGATGACCGGCCGGCTCGAGGAAATCTTTCTGCGCCTGTTCGATCATCTGGCGTTCGAGCGTTTCATGCGCGAGCAGGTCCGTTCGGCGCTGCGCTATCCGAGTTTCGTGGTGCTCGCGATGGTCGTCGCGATGGCCGTCGTCAACATCTGGGTGATTCCGGCCTTCGCCAAGATTTTCGAGGGCTTCGGCGCCGAGCTGCCGCTTTTGACGCGGCTGTTGATCGGCGTGTCGAACTTCGTCGTCGGCTGGTGGCCGGCACTGCTGATCGGTTTGGCGGCTCTCGCCGGCGGCTTCCGGGCCTGGATGGGCACGCGGCGCGGCCGCTACCGGTGGGACCAGATCAAGCTCAAGCTGCCGATCGCCGGCAAGATCGTCAGGAAGGCCACGCTGGCGCGCTTCGCCCGTAGCTTCGCATTGGCGATGCGCTCCGGTGTACCGGTGATCCAGGCGCTTTCCAATGTCGCCCAGACCGTGGACAACGACTTCATTGCCGAGAAGATCGAGAACATGCGCACCGCGATCGAGCATGGCGATTCCGTGCTGCGCGCGGCGATCGGCGCCGGCATCTTCACGCCGGTGGTGCTGCAGATGATCGCGGTGGGCGAGGAATCCGGCGCGCTCGACGAGATGATGGACGAGATCTCCGGCATGTATCAGAACGAGGTCGAATACGAACTGAAGACCCTGGCGCAACAGATCGAACCGATCCTCATCGTGCTGCTCGGCATCATGGTGCTGATCCTCGCGCTCGGCGTGTTCCTGCCGCTGTGGGATCTCGGCAAGGTGGCGATCAAGAAGTGAGCGCCGTTTTCGCACGCCAACGCGGCCTGAGCAAATTCGAATTTGCCGTCGTCGTGGGTCTGATCGGCATCCTCGCCGCGGTGCTGCTCGACCGGCTGAACGAGCTCGAACGCGAGGCCGAGCGGCTGGAAGTCGAGTTGGCCCTGCGCAATCTGCGCATGGGGCTGCGGCTGGCGATCAGCGAGAAGGTGATCCGTGGCGAGGAAGCGGGCATCGGTGCGCTGCTCGATGCCGACCCGCTGGAATGGCTCGGCGCCGCACCATCCAAAGTCGGCGCTGGCGAGGCGGCACCCCGCTGGCGCTACGATCCGGCCACGCACACCCTCCACTACCGTCCGAGACAGCCTGTCGCCTTCGCAGACCGCGACGAACTCGCCTGGCGTCTGGCGCCGATCCGCGATGGCGCCGGCCGTACGACCGGCATCGGGATCGAACCCCTCAAGTGAGGCGGGAACTTGCCGTAACTCGCAAAAATGCACCGCAATCTTTGCAGTAGCATTGCCGCGGGATCTGCGCAATCTTGAGGAAGAAAGCATGAAAAAACGCCACAGCGGTTTCACCCTGATCGAACTGGTGATCGTGATCACCATCATCGGCGTCCTCGCCGCGATCGCCCTGCCGAAATTCGTCTCGCTGCAGCGCGACGCACGCATCGCCAAGCTGCAGGCGGCGCGCGGCGCGGTGAATGCAGCCGCGGCGATCGTGCACGCTGCCTATCTGTCGCGCGGCGGTGCCGCCGACACGGCTGCCTGTCCCGGCGGCGGCGGCACGGCCACCAATGCCCTCAATGGCACGTTGTGCACCGAAAACGGCCTGGTGCAGCTGGCCAACGGCTATCCGTCTGGCGGAGTTGCTCTGGGTGCAGCTACTCCCGGCATCATCGGTGCGGCGGGCCTGGTGTCGACCTTCTCGCCGACGCTCGCCCAATTGAATGCCGAAGGCTTCGGGGCGTCGGTCGCAGGCTCAACGACCACGATCTCGGTGATCGGCGGCCCCGGCACGACCGGTGGTGCCGGTGCGCAGGTCAATGCCACCTGCTCCTTCACCTACACCTCACCCGCGGCAGCCGGCGCCGCCCCGGCGGTGAGCATCGTCACCACCACGGGTTGCTGAGCGAACACTCACTAACTGGAGAACCCACGATGAAAAAAACCCAAACTGGCTTCACCCTGATCGAACTGATCGTCGTCATCGTCATCCTTGGCATCCTCGCGGCGGTGGCTTTGCCGAGATTCGTCGATCTCGCTGGTGAAGCGGGAGATGGCGCCGCACAAGGAACGGCTGGCGCACTGTCTTCGGCGACGTCGCTGAATTATGCCCAGTTCATTGCTAGCAATGGTGCACGGGGAACAAATATCATCAGCGGAACGACGACCTGTGCCGCACTACCCGCGCTGTTGTCAGGCGGCGCCCTGCCAAACGACATCAGCATCGTTACACCAACCAACGTCATTACCTGTGCCAACCCCGCCGGTGCGGGCGGCACCAACACAACCGCCTGTATGGTCGCCCATGCGCGCGGAAGAACCACTGCCGGATTCCCGGTGACGGTCATTTGTACGAGCTGACCGGATCCACCTTTCCGACATCGAGCGGCCCGGGAACTCCGGGCCGTTTTGTTTTCGCAGGTTGTAACGTTTCCTGACGCGCTGCGCTGGCAAGGCGGCATCCCGGAGCGATTCAAGGCTATTTTATTTCTACAACTTCAGGACGGCTACGCCGTATTGCGCCACGGCCTTGTCGACCGTGAGCAATGTCAGGCCCTCTACCCGCGCCTGCGCGACGAGGATGCGGTCGAAGGGATCTTTGTGCAGATTGGGCAAGTCGCCCGCGATCAGGGCATGTTCGCTCCTCACCGCCAGTTCGAGATAACCGTTGGCCAGCAGCATGCGCCACAGGCGGCGCGCATCGACCTTGAAGTCTTCCCGGCCGAGTCCGCGCTTGATCGCGATTTCCCACAGGCTGGCTGCGCTGAAAAACAGGCGGTTACCGGGATCGAGCAGCAAACCGCGCGCCTTTTTCGATAAGCGCCCAGGCTCGCCCGCTGCCCAGAGCAACAGATGGGTATCGAGCAGGAGGTTCATCCCGCACGCCCGGAGAACAAGCTTTCGATTTCCTCACCGCCCATGCAATCGAAATCATCAGGCACGGCAAGTTCGCCCGCCATGAAGCCGAGCCGTTGCGCCGTACCTGCCGCCCCCTCGTCGAGTGGCACGACCTTCACCTTCGGTTTGCCAGCCTTGGCGATGATGAAAGCCTCTCCTTGCGCTGCCCGTTCGACCAGACGCGATAGCTGTGTTTTTGCCTCGTGGATATTGACGGTAAGCATGGTGAGCTCCTTTTGAACCAAGTCAGGTTAGTTTACCAGATTGAAACCACGAATCAGCTCGATGAGCCGTGCCGAAAAGCCGGTGCTGGCAAGGCGGCACCTCACCGGGCGTAGGCTAGAATCAGCCGCATGAAACCGCGTCGTCTGCTCACATTCGTCCTGCTCGTCGCCCTCGCTGGCGGCGGCTTCGCGGCATGGCGCGCCTTCTTCGCCGAAGGCGCCAAGCCAACCTACAAGTTCGCCACCGTCGAGCGCGGCCCGCTCACCGCGGCGGTCGCCGCCACCGGCACGCTCAACCCGGTGGTCGCGGTGCAGGTTAGCTCGCAGATCTCCGGGCAGATCCGCGAGATCTTCGTCGACTTCAACAGCCCGGTGAAAGCCGGCGACCTGCTGGCGCGCATCGCACCGGAAACCTACGAGCATCGCGTGCGCCAGGCCGAGGCCGATCTCGAAGCGGCGCGGGCGATCGTCGCCGTGCAACAGGCCGAACTGTTCCGCGCCCGCGTCAATCTCGCCGATGCCGAACGCGATGTCCAGCGCAAGCAGACGCTGGTGGCGAAGAACTACCTCTCGCCAGCCGAGCTCGACAAGGCGCAGACCCTGCTCGATGCGGCGCGTGCACAATTGAAGGTCGTCGAGGCACAGGCGGTCAATAGTGCAGCGTTGGTGCGCCAGCGTGAGGCGGCCCTCGGCCAGGCGCGGGTGGATCTGTCGCGCACCGAGATCCGCGCCCCGGTCGATGGCATCGTCATCAAGAAGAGCGTCGAACCGGGCCAGACCGTGGCCGTCAGCCTGCAGGCGCCCGAGATGTTCGTGATCGCCCGCAATCTCGCCGACATGCAGGTCGAAGCAGCGATCGACGAGGCCGACATCGGCCGCGTCCAGGTCGGCCAGGAAGTGAGCTTCAGCGTCGACGCCTTTCCCGGCCGGAAATTCAAGGGCGAGGTCAAGCAGGTCAGAAAGGCCGCGCAGGTGACCTCGAACGTCGTCAGTTACACGGTGGTCATCTCCGCCGCCAATCCCGATCTGATCCTGCTGCCCGGCATGACCGCCAACGTGCGCATCGTCACCACGCACAAGGACGATACGCTCAAGGTCGCCAATGCCGCGCTGCGCTTTCGCCCGCCCGCAGACGGTGAAAAGCCGGCGGCGTCGGGACGGCCGCCCGGCGGCGGCACAGGACGCGGGCGCAGTAGCACAGAGGGCGGCAGCGGCAAGCTCTGGGTACCCGGAGACGACGGCAAGCCGAAAGCGATCGAAGTGAAGACCGGCATTACCGATGGCAATCAGACCGAGATCGTCGCCGGCGACATCGCTGTCGGCCAGCAGGTCATCGTCGGCATGAACGTCCCGGTCGAGAAAGGGAAGCCGGTACAGCCGCGCATGTTCTGATGTGAGCCTGATCCGCGTCGAAAACCTCGCCAAGAATTACCGGCTCGGCGATACCGAAGTGCCGGCGCTGCGCGGCGTGACACTCGAAATCGCCAAAGGCAGCTTCGTCGCGGTGATGGGCCCATCGGGCTCGGGCAAGTCGACCTTCATGAACCTGCTCGGCTGCCTGGATGCGCCCAGCGCCGGCCGCTACTGGCTGGAGGGCGACGAAGTCTCGCGGCTCGACGACGACGCCCTGTCGCGTGTACGCAACCGCAAGATCGGTTTCGTGTTCCAGCATTTCAATCTGCTGCCGCGCACCTCGGCGGTGGACAACGTCGCGCTGCCGTTGCTCTATCGCGGCCTCAAGGCCGCCGAACGGCAGGCACGCGCGGCGCGGCGCCTCGAGCAGGTGGGCCTGGCGGAGCGTATGGCGCACCATCCAGCACAGCTCTCCGGCGGCCAGCAGCAGCGCGTCGCCATCGCCCGCGCGCTGGTGGGCGACCCGGCACTGATTCTCGCCGACGAGCCGACCGGCGCACTCGACTCGCGCACCGGCATCGAGATCATGGCGCTGTTGCAGCAGCTCAACCGTGACGGCATCACGATCGTCGTCGTCACCCATGAGCACGACATCGCCGCCTATGCCGATCGCATCATCCATTTCCGCGACGGCGTCGTCGTCGACGATGCCGCCAATGTGTGCCGTGACGCCAGCGCCGATCTGGCGACCTTGCCGACCACATCATGAACTTCTACGCCACGCTGCTGGTCGCCCTGAAGGCGCTCGCCGCCAACAAACTGCGCTCGGCGCTGACGATGCTGGGCATCATCATCGGCGTGGCAGCGGTGATCGTGATGATCGCCGTCGGCGGCGGCGCGCGCGCCCAGGTGGAAGCGCAGATCAAGAGCCTCGGCTCGAACCTGATGATGATCTTCTCGGCTTCGAGCACCTTTACCGGCGCCCGCGCGGCGGTGGGGACGACGTTCACCCTCTCCGAGGAGGATGCCTATGCGATCGCGCGCGAGCTGCCGGAATATGTCGCCGCCGCGGCGCCGGTGCTGCGTGGCAGTGGCCAGATCGTCGCCGGCAACAGCAACTGGTCCACCTCGTTTTATGGCGTGACGCCCGAATACTTCGAGGTGCGCGAATGGGGTCTCGCCGAAGGCCGCTCCTTCGAAGCTGCCGAACTCAATGGCGCGGCGAAGGTGGCGATCCTCGGCAAGACGGTGGCAACCAACCTGTTCGGCGAGGAGAGCCCGCTCGACCAGACGATCCGCATCCGCACCGTGCCGCTCACGGTGATCGGTGTGCTCGACGCCAAGGGGCAGAGCCCGGGCGGTACGGATCTCGACGACATCGTGCTGATGCCGATCACCACTGCACGAAACCGCGTGCTCGGCTCCACAGCAGTCGCCAAGTCGCGCGCGGTCGGCTCGATCCAGCTCAAGCTCGTCGATGGCGTCGACGGCAAGGCCGCCGAAGAGAAAGTGCGCGAGCTCTTGCGCCAGCGTCACCGTCTGCAGCCCGATCAGGATGACGACTTCACTTTGCGCAACATGACCGAGATCCTGCAGACACGCGAGGAATCCTCCCGCGTGATGGCGCTCTTGCTCGCCGCGGTCGCTTCCGTCTCGTTGCTCGTCGGCGGCATCGGCATCATGAACATCATGCTCGTCTCGGTCACCGAGCGCACCCGCGAAATCGGCTTGCGGCGTGCGGTCGGCGCCCGGGCGCGCGACATTCTGTCGCAGTTCCTCATCGAATCGATCACGCTGTCGCTGATCGGCGGCTTCGTCGGCGTGGCGCTCGGCATTGGCGGCGCGGAGCTGATCGCCGAGCTGGCCGGCTGGCCGATCCGGCTCGCGCCAACGACCATCTTGTTGGCGGTGGGTACCGCTTCCGCGATCGGCATCTTCTTCGGCTGGTATCCGGCGCGCAAGGCGGCGCTATTGTCGCCGATCGAAGCCTTGCGCCACGAATAGTGACGGCCGGACAGATCGCTAGGTTTTGATGTCGAAGCGATAGCCCAGCGCGGCCACCCCCGCTTTGAGCGCCTCGATCGCCTGCGCCACTTGATCGGGTGCTCCGCGCACGCCGAGTTCGACATGGCGGCGCATCGTCTCGCTGCCCAGGAATGGCAAGCTGAATACGGTCACACCCGGAAAATCGGCCTCGGTCTGTCGCATCAGCTCGAGCATCCTGCCTTCGAGGCCCTCCCAGACGAGGATCGCCGCCTCGGCTTCGGCCCCTTGCCGAAAATCATCCGCGTAGTAGGTATCGAGCACCCATTCCGCCATCGGCCAGGCCATTTGCGGAAAGCCCGGCAGGAAATGGTGGTCGCGGTAGGAAAAGCCCGGGATACGGTTGAAGGGATTCGGAATGATGCGGCTGCCTTGCGGCACGGTGCCGAGTTCCAGCCGCGCCGGCGTGACCGGCTCGCCGATCTCGGCCATGCGCGCGCGGATTTCGCGTTCGGCCTCCGGATTGAGCTCCAAAGGCACACCGGCCGCCGCCGCAGCCGCCTGGCGAGTGTGATCGTCGGGGGTAACGCCGATGCCGCCGCAGGAAAACACCACGTCGTTGGACGCCAGCGTGCGCCTGAAGGTTTCGATGAGCCGCGGCCGCTCATCGCCCAGATATTCGGCCCAGGAAAGATGCAGGCCGCGCGCGGCGAGCATCTCGATGAATTTCGCCAGATGCCTGTCGGGGCGCTTGCCGCGCAGGATTTCATCGCCGATGATGACAAGGCCGTAGGTTCTCATAATGGAATTCCGTTTTCCTGCCGCAGCTCCCGCAAGGCGGTCAAACACAGATGGACGAACAGGATCGCCGTATAGGGCAGGGCGAAGAAGTTCGCCACCGGCACATAGGCGAGCAACGCGCCGGTGAAGCCGCCGAGATAGAGTGTGGGCCGCTCGCGCCGGACGATCGCCGCGCGCTCCTTGGGGCGCGCATGCTCAGCGAGCGCATCGAAGCGGAAGGCGCGCTGGTTGAGCCAGGCCGACCAGAAGAGCGGCAACACGAAGAGCCCGCCCGGCACGAAGAGCAGCGGCAGCGTGACGAGCCAGCCCATGACGAAGATCAGCCCGGCGACGAAGGTGTTGCCGAGACTCCCCCAGAACGCCGCGGCCGCCGAACCCTGACGGCTGAGGTCGGGATAGTCGCGCGCGGCGATGATCGCCATCATGCGCGGCAAGGCGAACATGGCGACGAACATCAGCGTCGTGAAGTAGATGAGCGGTGCGAAGACGAAGAACACCGCCACGTGCGCCAGCCACGGCCCGAGCCAGTTGAGCCACTGCCAGTCCGGCAGCTCGGTGACGATGGTTTGCGCCAGCGGCATCCAGGCGAACCAGGCGATCACCGACCAGAGCAGAAACGCTGCCAGCGACGGCCAGATCGCCTGAAACAGCAGCTCCGGTCGCGCCAGGTCGCGTCCGGCGCGCAGCACCGTGCGCAAGAAGCGACCGGTTTCCATCATCTCCTCACCCTGCCTTCCCACATCTTCTGCAAGCGTTTCACCGACACAGGTGTCGGCGTCCTCAATTCCTGCGCGAACAGCGTGACGCGCAATTCTTCGAGCAGCCAGCGGAATTCTTGCAGAAATCCGTCCTGTCCGCCGCGCTGGCGCACTTTCTCCCATTCGCGCTGCCAGGGCTTGGCGACGCTGTGCCATTCCGCCAGCCAGCGTGCATCGCGCGCCGCGTCGTTCCTCGCCTTGTCGAGCCGGAGGCTCGCGGCTTTGAGATAGCGCGGGAAATGCTGCAGCCGCTCCCAGGGCGTGGCGACGATGAAGCGTTTTTCCAGCAAAGCGGCAAGCTGGTTCGAGACGTCGGCGACGGTCTGCGGCAGCGCCTTTTGCAACGTAGTGAGCTTCTTCTGCAGGGCGCCGTATTCGGCGAGGATCTGTCCGACGAGCCGCATGATTTCCTGCGCGACGAGCAGGATGCGCCCCTTCGCCGCATCGCGCCTGTCGACGAAACTCTTCTCGTCCAGCGGCAGCGGCGCCATCAGACAGGTGCGCTCGAGCGTGGCGGTGACGATCGCTTCTTTGAGTTCCTTTTCGCTGCCGAACGCCATGAACTGCAAGGCCATCTGCCGCAATTCCGGCAGCTTCTCGATCGCCTGCACCTGGGGTTTGAGCTGCAAGGCAAACAGGCGCGCCAAGCCCTGGCGATGTTCGCACGCCGCCTTCTCTTCGGTGTCGAAGGCGGAGAGGCGCACGCCGTCGCCTTCATCGACCAGCGCCGGAAAGCCGATCACCGTTCGGCCGCCGACCTCGATCTCGATCAGCTCCGGCAGCGTAGCGAAGGTCCACGCCGTCGACTTCTCGGTCGGCGGTGCCGTCCCGCCAGCGCCGACTTTCAGCTCCGCCGCCGAAAACGCCTGCGCCACCCGATCGCCATACTGCGCGCGCAGCTCGTGGAGATTGCGCGACATCGCCAAGGTGCCGCCATGTTCATCGAGCAGCCGAAAGTTCATCCACAGATGCGGCCGCAACTCGCCCGGACGCAGCGCATCGAGCGGCAGCTTCAAAGCAATCTTCTCCTCGATCGCGCGGGTGAGCGCCTTGACCAAAGGCTCATCGTCGTCATGTTCGGCTACGCAGAAGTCTTCCGCGAAGGCGTCGATCGGCTGCAGGCGGTGGCGGTATTTCTGCGGCAGGGTCCTGATGAGCGCGACGACTTTTTCCTTGAGCAGCCCCGGCACCAGCCATTCGAGCCGCGTGGCCGGCACCTGGTTGAGGGCCGCGAGCGGCAGCGCGAGCGTGACGCCGTCATCCGCGCTGCCCGGGTCGTGCTTATAGGCGAGCTTGAAACGCTGGCCGCGGAATTCGAGGTAGGGCGGGAAGGCCTCGGTGGTGATGCCCGCCGCTTCATGCCGCATCAGCTGGTCTTTTTCGAGGAACAACAGGCGCGGATTTTCCCGTTCCGCCTCGCGCCGCCAATGATCGAAGGCGGCGAGCGAATAGATGCCGGCCGGCACGCGTGCGTCGAAGAAGGCGAACACCAGCGCGTCGTCGACGAGCACATCGGGGCGACGGCTCTTGTGTTCGAGGTGCTCGATCTCGGCCTTGAGTTTCTGGTAGTGCTGCAAGAATGGCCACCTCTTCAGCCACTCGTCGGTGACCTGGCCTTCGACCAGCGCACCGCGGATCAGGATCTCACGAGCGAGCTTGGGGTCCATCGGACCATAGTGGATGCGGCGCTTGGCATGCAGCGTGAGACCATGCAGGGTCACGCGCTCGTAGGCGACCACCTGGCCGGCGTTTTTCTCCCAGTGCGGCTCATAGACATGGCGGCGAATGAGATGGGCGCCGACCTGTTCGAGCCACTCGGGCTCGATCCGGGCGACGCAACGCGCAAAGAGGCGCGAGGTTTCGACGAGTTCCGCGGCGACGATCCAGCGCCCCGCCTTCTTGGCGAGCGCCGAGCCGGGATGGATCCAGAACTTGATGCCACGCGCGCCAAGATAATTTTTATCCTCCTCGTTGATCAGGCCGATGTGGCCCAAAAGCCCCGTCAGGAGCGCCTTGTGGATGGACTCAAAGCTTGCGGCGACTTGATTCTCCTTCCAGCCGTGCTCGTGGCACAGCGTCATCAACTGCCCATGCACGTCGCGCCATTCCCTCAGCCGCAACCAGTTGATGAAGTTCGCACGGCACCATTGCTTTTGCTTGCTGCTGCTCTCGTGCTTCCAGACCTCGTCGGCGGCGGCCCAGAGCTTCAAATACGAGAGGAATTCGGACTTCTCATCCTTCCATTTCGCGTGCGCCTGATCGGCCGCCCCCGCCTGCTCCTGCGGCCGTTCGCGCGGCTCCTGGGTGGAGAGCGCCGCGGCGATGACGAGCATTTCCTTGAGGCAGCCGAAGTCGCGCGCGGCGAGGATCATGCGGCCGATCTTCGGATCGAGCGGCAGTTTCGCCAGCTCCCGACCGATGGGCGTGAGCTCCTTCGTCGTTTCATCAATCGCGCCCAGCTCGGCAAGCAACTGGTAGCCGTCGGCGATCATGCGCGGCAGCGGGCGCTCGAGGAAAGGGAAGTCTTCGACATTGCCGAGATGGAGCGACTTCATGCGCAGGATCACGCCAGCCAGCGAGGCGCGCAGGATCTCGGGATCGGTGTAGCGCGGGCGCTTGGCGAAATCCTCTTCCGAATAGAGACGGAAGCAGACGCCCGAGGAGACGCGGCCGCAGCGGCCCGCGCGCTGGTTGGCCGCCGCCTGCGAGATCGCCTCGACCTGCAGTTGCTCGACCTTGTTGCGATGGGAATAGCGTTTGATGCGCGCCAGTCCCGTGTCGATCACGTAGCGGATGCCCGGCACGGTCAGCGAGGTCTCGGCGACATTGGTCGCCAGCACCACGCGCCGGCCCTGATGCGGCGCGAACACGCGCGCCTGCTCCTGCGCGGTCTGGCGCGCATAGAGCGGCAGGATTTCGAGGCCAGGCGGATGGTGTTTCCTGAGCGCCTCGGCCGCTTCCCTGATCTCGCGCTCGCCGGGCAGGAACACCAGCACGTCGCCCGACCCGGTGCGGTGGGCTTCTTCGACGGCGGCGACGATCGCATCGTTGAGATCGACGTCCTTCTTCTCGTCGAAAGGCCGGTAACGAATCTCGATCGGATAGAGCCGGCCGGAGACCTCGATCACCGGCGCGTCATTGAAATGCTTGCTGAAGCGCTCGGCATCGAGCGTCGCCGAGGTGACGATGAGCTTCAAGTCGTGCCGTCGCGCCAGAACCGACTTCAGGTACCCGAGCAGGAAGTCGATGTTGAGCGAGCGTTCGTGCGCCTCGTCGATGATCAGCGTATCGTATTGCCGAAGCAACGGATCGGACTGCGTCTCGGCAAGGAGTATCCCGTCGGTCATCAGCTTGATGTAACTCTCGGGTGAGGTGCGGTCGGTGAAGCGCACCTTGTAGCCGACGTAACGTCCCAATTCGCTATTCAGCTCCTGCGCGATGCGGCTGGCAGTCGCGCGCGCGGCGATGCGGCGCGGCTGGGTGTGGCCGATGAAGCCGGTCAGCCCACGGCCCACGTCGAGGCAAATCTTCGGCAATTGCGTGGTCTTGCCCGAGCCGGTCTCGCCGCAGATCACGACGACCTGATGCTTTTCGATCGCCTGCGCAATTTCGGCGCGCCGCGCATTGACGGGCAGGCTCTCGTCGTAGCCGATCGCCGGACGGGCCGCCCGGCGGGCTTGCGCATCGAACTTCATGGGGCGGATTCTACGCCGCGACGGTAGAATTCGCTCCTCGATTCAGTCCCTTGTCGATCATGGCCGAACCCGACAGCAAAGCCGTCTCGAATTTCATCCGCAACATCATCGATGCCGACCTCGCGTCCGGCAAACACGCGACGATCCGCACGCGCTTCCCGCCGGAGCCGAACGGCTACCTGCACTTCGGCCATGCCAAGTCGATCTGCCTCAACTTCGGCCTCGCCCAGGATTACGGCGGTGTCTGCCACCTGCGTTTCGACGACACCAACCCGGAGAAGGAAGAGCAGGAATACGTCGATTCGATCATCGACGCCGTGCATTGGCTCGGCTTCGACTGGGGGCCGCATCTGTATTACGCCTCGAACTATTTCGGCAAGATGTATGAATTCGCCGAAAAGCTGATCGAGGCGGGGCTCGCCTATGTCGATTCGCAAAGCGCCGAGGCGATGCGCATCCATCGCGGCACCCTGACCGAGCCGGGCAAGAATTCTCCTTATCGAGACCGCACTCCCGCCGAGAACATCGATCTCTTCCGCCGCATGAAGGCCGGCGAGTTCCCGGACGGCGCCCATGTGCTGCGCGCCAAGATCGACATGGCGAGTCCCAACATCAACCTGCGCGACCCGGCGATCTACCGCATCAAACACGCGACACACCACAACACCGGCGATGCCTGGTGCATCTACCCGATGTACACCTACGCCCATCCGATCGAGGATGCGCTCGAAGGCATCACGCATTCGATCTGTACGCTCGAATTCGAGGACCAGCGCCCCTTCTACGACTGGCTGTTGGAAAACCTCGCCGACCTGGGCTGTCTGCAGCGTCCCCTGCCGCGGCAGATCGAGTTCGCACGCCTGAACCTCACCTACGTCGTGCTCTCGAAGCGCAAGCTCATCCAGCTCGTCGAGGAAAAGCACGTCGCCGGCTGGGATGACCCGCGCATGCCGACGCTGGTCGGCGCGCGCCGGCGCGGCTATACGCCCGAGGGCTTTCGGCGCTTTGCCGAGACGATCGGCGTTTCCAAGTCGGAATCGCTGATCGATTATTCGGTGTTCGAAGAATGCCAGCGCGAGGTGCTGAACGAAACCGCGCCGCGCCGCATCGCGGTGCTCGATCCGTTGAAACTGATCATCGACAATTATCCGGAAGACGGCTCCGAGGAATGCTCCGCACCCAACCACCCACAAAGGCCGGAATGGGGTAAGCGCGCCGTGCCGTTCTCGAAGGAACTGTGGATCGAGCGCGAGGATTTCACCGAGCATCCGCCCAAGGGCTATTTCCGCCTCTTCCCCGGCAACCGCGTGCGGCTGCGCTACGGCTTCGTCGTCGAGTGCACCGGCTGCGACAAAGATGAGCACGGCAACGTCATCGCCGTGCATTGCAACTATTTCGCGGATTCCAAGTCCGGCACGCCGGGAGCGGATGCCTACAAGGTCAAGGGCAACATTCACTGGGTCTCGGCGCGGCACGCCCATGCCGCGCCCGTGCGTCTTTACGATCGCCTCTTCAGGGTGCCCAATCCGGGCGCCGAGCGCGACTTCCTCGACGACATCAATCCAGCGTCGATGAACACCCTCACCGCCCAGTGCGAGCCGGCGCTGAAAGACGCCCAGCCCGAAGAGCGCTTCCAGTTCGAGCGTCATGGCTACTTCGTCGCCGACCGCGTCGATTCCAAACCCGGCGCGCCGGTGTTCAACCGCACCGTGGGGCTGAAAGACACCTGGAAATGAAATTCACCGAGAGGCTCGCCCAGGCCTGGGCGAAGAACGATTCGCTGCTCTGCGTCGGCCTCGACCCCGATCCGGCGAAGTTTCCGGCGCATCTGAAGGACAAGCCGGACCGCATCACTCGCTTTTGCACCGCGATCGTCGATGCCACGGCCGACCTCGTCTGCGCCTATAAGCCGCAGATCGCCTACTTTGCGGCACGGCGCGCCGAAGCCGAGCTCGAGGCGATCATCCATCACATCCACGAATTCCATCCCGACATTCCGGTGATCTTGGACGCCAAGCGCGGCGACATCGGCCCGACCGCCGAGCAGTACGCGATCGAAGCCTTCGAGCGCTACAAGGCCGATGCGGTGACCGTCAACCCCTACATGGGCCGCGATTCAATCGAGCCCTGGCTCGCCTACGCCGACAAGGGAGTGATCCTCTTGTGCCGCACCTCGAATCCCGGCGGCAGCGATTTCCAGTTCCTGAAAGTCGGCGCCAGCAGGACGGCACAGCCGGACTGCTCCAGCACGGGGACGGCACTCTACGAGCTCGTCGCCGAGAAGGTGGCCAAGGAATGGAACACGACCGGCCAGTGCGGCCTCGTCGTCGGCGCCACCTTCCCCGGCGAGATCGCCCGTGTGCGGCAGATCGTCGGCGAGATGCCGCTCTTGGTGCCGGGCATCGGCGCGCAGGGCGGCGACATCGAGGCCACGGTGAAGGCCGGGCGGACGGCTGCCGGCACCGGGCTGATGATCAACTCCTCGCGCGCGATCCTCTATGCCAGTCGCGGAGAAGACTTCGCCGAGGCCGCGCGCCGGGTGGCGCAAAAGACGCGCGACGAGATCAACCGTTATCGATAAGGAGGCAGAAACATGGCCGGCGGCTGGGGATGCCCACATGAAGTCAATGACATCTGCACGAGGATCAACAACCTGCCCTGCGATCCGGGCATGAAGGGTTGCGTGCTCGCCGGGCGCTTCGTCTTCGCCAACGAGGAGAAGAACCAGCGCCTGCGCGAGAAACAGGCGCGCGCGCAGACGAGCGATATCGACGACGAATCGGGGAGGCAGCCATGAAATCGACCACGAAAACCACCACCGTTTCCGCTGACCAGTCCCCCAAGCCACGCCGCCCATCTGGCCCAATCGCCGCCCGGATGGGCAAGGCGCTGCCGCGCCCCGCCAGCGCCGGCGACATCGGCCCGACCGATTCCCAGGCGCACATCGAAACGCACGTCGTCGCCGAGGCGGTCGATGCTGCGCAAGCATCGCGGCTCGCGGCGATGCGCGATCTGCTCTCGGGCTTGGAGCCCAAGGAGGCGAGGAGCCTGCTGCGCGTGCTCATCAAGGAAAAGCAGCTCGAAATCGATCAGGGCGCCAATCCCGATCTCGAGCTCTCCCCCGACTGGCGCGACGGCGGCTACCCCTACAAGAACCTGATGACGCGCCGCAATTACGAGCGGCAGAAATACCGGCTGCAGGTCGAACTCCTCAAGCTGCAGGCTTGGGTGAAAGACACCGGCCAGAAGGTGGTGATCCTCTTCGAAGGGCGCGACGCGGCCGGTAAAGGCGGCACGATCAAGCGCTTCATGGAGCACCTGAACCCGCGCGGCGCGCGCGTCGTGGCGCTGGAAAAGCCTTCCGAGACCGAGCGCGGCCAGTGGTATTTCCAGCGCTACATCCAGCACTTACCGACCGCCGGCGAGATCGTGCTGTTCGACCGCTCGTGGTACAACCGCGCCGGCGTCGAGCGCGTGATGGGCTTTTGCACCGATGCCGAATACTCCGAATTCATGCGCCAGGCGCCCGAATTCGAGCGCATGCTGGTGCGCCAGGGCATCCATCTGATCAAGTTCTGGTTCTCGGTCTCGCGCGAGGAACAGCGCCGCCGCTTCAAGGAGCGCCGCGTGCACCCCTTGAAGCAGTGGAAGCTCTCGCCGATCGACCTCGCCTCGCTCGACAAGTGGGAGGAATACACCAAGGCCAAGGAGGCGATGTTCTTCTACACCGACACCGCCGATGCGCCGTGGACGGTGATCAAGTCGGACTGCAAGAAGCGCGCGCGGCTGCAGGCGATGCGCTATGTGCTGCACCGGCTGCCCTACGCGAAGAAAGACCCGGAACGCATCGGCCCGCTCGACCCGTTGATCGTCGGCCGCGCCAACGTCGTCTATGAGCGCGGCGAACACCAGCTTTCCGTGCCGATCCTCTGAATGTCGCTCCCGAACCCAGCCGCAATTCTTTCGCCGCGCATCGTCGACCCCGAGAGCTTCCGGGAATTCGTCGCAGCGCTCGAAGATCTGACGCCGGCGATCGAACAAGACATCGCCCAGTTGCGTAATTCGCCTGGTGATGCCGCCGCCATCGCGCGCCTGTTTCGCGCGCTGCACACGATCAAGGGCGATGCGGCGATGTGCAAGGTCGATTTCGCCGTGGCGATCGCCCATCCGCTCGAGTCGCTGCTGGCGCGCTGCCGCAGTGGAGAAATCCCCTTCTCGGACCGGCTTGCCGACTTGATGCTGCTCACGCTCGACCGACTCGAACTGACGATCGAAGCGCTGGCCGAGGGCCGCAAACTCGACGCGCTGAATCTGCCGCGGCTCATCGGCGGGCTGGAAAACCTCGGCAACGCACCGGCGGGTGACATTACCGCGCGTGCTGCCGCGCTGATCGAGGCCGTCACCGGCCATCGGCCCGGCGGCGAGCCGGCGATGGCGTTACACCAAGCCTCTCTCAGCGCTTCCGCTGCGCAAGCCGCGGACTTGGCATTTTTCGCCTCGCTCGCCCAACGCCTCGACGGCATCTCGCCCCAATTCGCCGGCCGCAACGAGCGCCTGCTGCAGCTGGCGCTCGACACCAATGCGGCGGCCGGCACGCCGGTCGATCCGGTACAGCTTACCGCCGCCGTGCATATGCACGACATCGGCATGCTGTTCGTGCCGGAGGCGATCTGGTTGAAAACCGGCCGTCTGAGCGAATCCGAGCGGCTGCTGGTCCGCGACCATCCGGCGCTGGCGGCCGGTCTGCTCGAACGTATGCCCGGCTGGGCCGCCGCCGCCGAGATGGTGTGCCAGCACCATGAAAAGCCCGACGGTCGCGGCTATCCCGCCGGCTTGACGGCCGCGGCGATCTGCCCGGGCGCCAAGATTCTGGCGATCGTCGATGCCTTCGAGGCGGTGATGCTGCGGCACGCGCAGCGAGGCGAACAACGGTCCTTGATCCGCGCCATCGCCGAGATCAACGCCTGCGACGACCAGTTCGCCGCCGAGTGGATCGGCCCGTTCAACGCGGTAATCCGCAGGATGGTCGAGAGCTGAGAGCAAAAAGTCGGCGCTGGCGGAACGGCATCGAGATTGACGCGCACAATAGATGCGCGTAACTTATGCGCATCGAACACAAAGGAGATTGTCATGTCCGCTGCCAAAAAAGCCGCCAATCTCAGCATCCGCGCCGACCTGCTCGAAGAGGCGCGCGCCTTCAAGATCAACCTTTCGCAGACGCTCGAAGCCGCCTTGCAGGCCGAAATCAAGAAAGAGAAAGAACGCCGCTGGCGGGAAGAGAACCGCGCCGCGATCGAGGCCTATAACCGCGAGATCGCCGAACATGGCTTGTTCAGCGACCGCTTCCGCAGTTTCTGCCGCGAGAAAGTCGAGGCAGACTGATGCCCCAGTTCGACGTTTATCGCAATCCCGACAGTGAAACGCGCCATCGCATTCCCTATGTCGTCACGTTGCAATCGGACTTGCTTGACCGCATCGAACAGCATGTGGTCGCGCCCCTGCGCATCGCCAGCGACGATTCGGTCATCCCGCTACTGCGCCTGAATCCGCTGGTGGTTATCGACGGCGAAAAGTTTCACATTCGCATACAGGACATCGCCACCGTGCCGCGCCGTATGCTCAAATCGCCCGTCGCCAACCTTTCTTCCCAGCGCGAGGAAATCCTCGCCGCCATCGATTTTCTCTTCACTGGATTCTGAAACCATGGCCCAATATGTAATGAGCATGCTCCGCGTGAGCAAGATCGTCCCCCCGAAGCGCCAGATCATCAAGGATATTTCGCTCTCCTTCTTCCCCGGCGCGAAGATCGGCCTGCTCGGCCTCAATGGCGCCGGCAAGTCGACGGTGCTCCGCATCATGGCCGGCGTCGACAAGGAATACGACGGCGAGGTGCAATGGCAGCCCGGCATCTCGATCGGCTATCTGCCGCAGGAACCGCAGCTCGATCCGGAAAAGACCGTGCGCGAGGAAGTCGAGGCGGGCCTGGGTGCGATCGTCGAAGCGCAGAAGAAGCTCGAGGAAATCTACGCGGCCTACGCGGAACCCGACGCCGATTTCGACAAGCTCGCCGAAGAGCAGGCGAAATACGAGGCGATCCTCGCCACCAGCGGCGCGGACGTCGAAAACCAGATGGAGATCGCCGCCGACGCGCTGCGCCTGCCGCCTTGGGATGCCGTGATCAAGAATCTCTCCGGCGGTGAGAAGCGTCGGGTGGCGCTGTGCAAGCTGTTGCTGCAAAAACCCGACATGCTGCTCCTCGACGAGCCGACCAACCACCTCGACGCCGAATCGGTCGAATGGCTCGAACAGTTCCTGGTGCGTTTCCCCGGCACCGTCGTCGCCGTCACCCACGACCGCTACTTCCTCGACAACGCCGCCGAGTGGATCCTCGAGCTCGACCGCGGTCAGGGCATCCCCTGGAAGGGCAACTACTCGTCGTGGCTGGAGCAGAAAGAGGCGCGGCTGGAGCAGGAACAAAAGCAGCTCGACGCGCACATGAAGGCAATGAAGCAGGAGCTCGAATGGGTGCGCTCGAACCCCAAGGCGCGCCAGGCGAAATCGAAGGCGCGGCTTGCGCGCTACGAGGAGATGGCGAGCTTCGAGTATCAAAAGCGCAACGAGACGCAGGAGATCTTCATCCCGCCGGGTGAGCGGCTCGGCAACGAGGTGATCGAGTTCAAGAACGTCAGCAAGGCCTTCGGCGATCGTCTGCTGATCGACAACCTTTCCTTCCGCATCCCGCCCAATGCCATCGTCGGCATCATCGGCCCCAACGGCGCCGGCAAGTCGACGCTGTTCCGCATGATCCAGGGGCGCGAAAAACCCGATGCCGGCGAGATCGTCATCGGCCCGACGGTGAAGATCGCCTCGGTCGATCAATCGCGCGAAGGGCTGCCGAACGACAAGACCGTCTGGGAGGCCGTCTCGAACGGTCAGGACGTGATCACCGTCGGCAAGTTCGAGATGCCCAGCCGCGCCTATCTCGGCCGCTTCAACTTCAAGGGCGCGGATCAGCAGAAGATCGTCGGCAATCTTTCGGGCGGCGAGCGCGGCCGGCTGCATCTGGCGAAAATCCTGATCCAGGGCGGCAACGTGCTCTTGCTCGACGAGCCCTCGAACGACCTCGACGTCGAAACCCTGCGCGCACTGGAAGATGCGCTGCTCGAATTCGCCGGCTGCGTGCTGGTGATCTCGCACGACCGCTGGTTCCTCGACCGCATCGCCACGCACATCCTCGCGGCGGAAGGCGATTCACAGTGGTTCTTTTTCGAGGGCAACTTCCGCGAATACGAGGAGGACAAGAAGAAGCGTCTCGGCGAGGAAGCCGCCCGGCCCCATCGCCTGCGCTATCGGCCGATCACGCGCTGAAAGTCGGCTTCCGCGACACGGCACTCAGACGGCGCGCAGCTTCTCGCCGGCCGCCGCCAGCGTCGCCTCGTTCTTCGCGAAGCAGAAACGCACCAGGCCGTGGTCCGTGCCGTCGGGCATGAAGGCCGAGACCGGAATCACGGCGACGCCTTTTTCGGTCGTCAGCCAGCGCGCGAACTCGGTGTCGGGCAGGTCGCTGATCCTGTCGTAGCGCGCGAGCTGGAAATAGGTGCCGTCGGAGGGCAGCAACTCGAAGCGCGAATCTTCCAACTGTTTCCTGAAGAAGTCGCGCTTCTGCCGGTAGAACACCGCCAAGCCGTCCGCGAAGCCCGGCTCGGCACGCATGAAATCGGCCAGCGCGAGTTGCGACGGGTGGTGCACGGTGAATACGTTGAACTGGTGCACCTTGCGGAACTCCGTCGTCAGCTCTTTCGGCGCGAGGCAGTAGGCGACCTTCCAGCCGGTGATGTGGTAGGTCTTGCCGAAACTCGAGACGACGAAGCTCCTTTCGCGCAGTTCGGGCAACCGCGCCAGACTCTCGTGCCGGCCCGTATAAAGGATGTGCTCGTAGACCTCGTCGCCGAGCAGCACGATGTCGGTGTCACGCACCAGACGTGACAGCGCGGCCATGTCGTCCGCCGTCCACACCGTGCCGGTCGGGTTGTGCGGCGTATTGAGGATGATCATCCGCGTCCGCGGCGTGATCGCGGCGGCGACTTCGCCCCAGTCAGGCCGGAAATGAGGTGGCGCGAGATTGATGACCTTCGCGGCTCCTCCCTGCAGGGTGATCGCCGGCAGGTAGCTGTCATAGACCGGCGCGAAGACGATCACCTCGTCGCCGGGCCGCACGCAGGCAGCGATGGCGGTGAAGATCGCCTGCGTCGCGCCCGCCGTGACGGTGATCTCGCTTTCGACGTCGTAGCATGCGCCATAGAGCCGCGCCACCTTTTCGGCGATCGCCTCGCGCAAGGGCAGCACACCCGCCATCGGCGGATACTGGTTCGCGCCCGCCTGCATGTGGTGCGTCACACGTTCGAGGAGCAATGCGGGCGGCGCGAAATCGGGAAATCCCTGCGAAAGGTTGATCGCGCCGTGCTCATTGGCCAGCCGCGACATCACGGTGAAGATCGTCGTGCCGACGGCCGGCAGGCGCGAAGGCAGGGCAGGAGCAGCCATCAGCCGACGGCGAGCAGCTCGACCTCGAACACCAGCGTCGCGTTGGGTGGGATCACTCCGCCGGCACCGCGCGCGCCGTAGCCGAGCTGCGGCGGGATCGTCAGCTTGCGCCTGCCGCCCACTTTCATGCCGGCCACGCCTTCGTCCCAGCCGCGAATCACATGCCCTGCGCCGAGCGGGAATTCGAAGGGACCGTTGCGATCCTTGCTCGAATCGAATTTCCGGCCGTCGGTCAGCCAGCCGGTGTAATGCACGGTGACATACTGGCCGGGCGCTGCCGCCGCGCCGTCGCCGACGACGAGGTCTTCGATGATCAGACCGCTCGGGGTGGTGAGTGAGCTCATGCGTTTTCCTTTCTCTGCGAATATCCGCTGGCGCGTTCGAGCACGCACAGCAAACGGGAAGTATCCTCGCCGCCCCAGCCGGCCGCCATCAAGGCATCGAGCGCTTGCAGCACGGCGCCGGCCACGGGCAGAGGGATGTTTTGCGCCGCTGCCTCGCCTAGCGCGGCGACGAAATCCTTGTGGTGCAGGCGCGCCTCGACACCGGCGGCAAAGTCACGCCGCAGCATCTTTTCGCCGAAGAATTCGAGCACGCGCGAGCCCGCCGAACCGCCGAGCATCGCCGCGCGCACCTGGCCGAAATCGACGCCTGAAACAGCCGCCAAACGGGCGGCTTCCGCGCAGGCTTCGATCGCTGCGACCATCACCAGCTGGTTGCAGACCTTCGCCACCTGACCGGCCCCGGCCGGCCCGACATGCACGATCGTCTTGCCCAGGCAGGCGAAGAGGGCATCGAGCCGTCCTGTGAGCGCCGAGTTTCCGCCCCACATGATCGACAGCGTCCCGGCACGCGCCCCCGCCGTGCCGCCGGAAACCGGCGCATCGACGAAATGCACGCCGCGGTCGGCATAACGCAGCGCGAGATCACGCGCCACCGAGGGCGCGATGGTGGAGAAATCGACGTGAATGCTGCCGGGGGCAAGGTCGTCGAGCATTCGTTCGGCAAGCCCGACGACATCGGCGCTGCCGGTGACGTTGGTGCAGACGATCTCGCTCTGACGCGCCAGGGCGGCCGGTGAATCGACCCAACTCGCACCGAGCGCCAGCACAGGCTCCGCTGCCTCTCGGCGGCGCGCCCAGACGGCGAGCCGATGGCCGGCGCCAAGCAGGTGCTCCGCCATCGGGCGGCCCATGCCGCCCAGACCGATGAAGCCGATGTTCATGGCATTGCCACGGTACGGAAACGCCTGCGGTTGGGCAGGCGATAGACGTCGAAATCGCTACGTTCGAGCGTCCAGACAGCGGTGATGCCGGTTTTGAGCGCAGCAACGATGAGTGATGCGTCGGCCAGATCCATCGGCCGATCGGCATAGCGCTCCATCCAGTCGACCGCCAGCGCGAGTTCGTCTTCGCCCAGCGGCAGCACTTCCATGCCTCCCTCGCGTATCCAGCGCAAAATGGCGATGCCCGCAGTGACGGAGGGCGTGAGATGCGCCACTTCGGTCAGCACTGCCCAAGTCGTCATCAGCTCGCCGCGAAAATCGCGCAACCAGCGCTTGCAGGTTTCGTGCTTGCCATCACGCCGGTCGGCGAGCGCGACGAGCGGGCCGGTATCGACCAGTACCCTCATCGCTTGTGCTTGACACGAATGGCCCGTCTGACACGCTCCTTGTAAGCGCCGCCCTCTCCGTCACCTTCGTGGCAACCGAGGAAACCGACTTCCAAGGCGAGCTCGTAAGGCGTCTTTCCGCCTGCAGAGGGAGCCGCCGACAACAACTTGTCCAGCGCCTCGACGATCACCTCGGACTTGGTCTTACGGTGCGCGACACAGTATTCAGCGAGCGATTGCTCGACACGCAGGGGGAGCCGGACGGTGGTGGGCATGGTAGCCTCATACGGTTGCGGATTGTGTATCAAGGATAATACAAAACCCGCCGGGAAGTAAAACGTTTCAGCCCGCAATCGCCTTGGTGATCAGCGGCACGAGCGGCTCGGGGAGCTTCAACTTGCCGGACAGAGCGAAGTCGTGCGCGCGATTGGACATCTTCTTCCAGGTCTTCCTGATGATGTCGAGCCACTTTTCCTCAGAATACTCGGGATGCTGGCCGGCGAATTCGAGCATGTAGTGCTCGATGAAGACGAGGTCGGTGACGTCTTCGAGCATCTGCGTGTCGGGATTGACCTTCAGCGCCCGCTTGCCCACCGCCTGCTTGGCGCGTTCGATGCTTTTCTCGTCGAAGCCGGCCTCCTGCATGATCTGGCCGACGCGCTCGGCATGATATTTGTAAAGACCGGTACGCCAGGCGAGATAGCCTTCGCGCGTCATCGGATAGGAATCGCGCGGTGTCTTCCAGCGCTCGATGTGCTGGCCGCGCACGGCCAGCTTCATCACCTCGTCCGCTTCCGGCGCATAACGGCCGATCATCTCGGCCATGCGCCGGCCATAGAGCAGCTCACGCGGCACTTGGCTACCGTCGTCATCGGTATCCATTCTCGGGTCTTGGGCGTTGGCGGCGTCGATCAGCGCGACGGCGCGCTCAAAGGCTGTCGTCATGTTTCCTCCTGTAATGGCAAAAATTCAGAGGCCGTGAAAAAATTCGTCGCGAGCGGGCCGCAGCGGGGTACGGCGGGAGAAACCGGAATCTATATGAAATACATGAGAATTTCGAGCACCGCCCAAGCCCCGAACCGACCCGCGCAGCAGAATTTTCCACGGCCTTTTACGCGCAGCCGCTCTTGCAGTCGCCCGCCGACTCGGGTACGCCGAGCTTCTTGAGGATGGTGTCGAGCGGGCAGAAAGTCGTGAAGCCGCTCTGGAAGAGGTTCGCGCCGACGAAGAGGGTGAACCACAGCCAGCTCATCTTGGTCAGATCGACCTGTCCCATCGCGTGGGCGAGCCCCAGCGAGAGCAGGATGAAAAAGCCGGCGATGATGCGGACGATACGATGGACAGTCATGGTCAAGCTCCTGTTTGGGTTGCAGAAATACGGCTCTTCATGGCCGCGAAATAAAGGACGGGAATCACCACCAGCGTCAGCACGGTGGAGACGAAGATGCCGAAGATGAGCGCCAGCGCGAGCCCAGAAAAGATCGGGTCGTCGAGGATGAACAGGGCGCCCAGCATGGCCGCGAGGCCCGTCAGCGCGATGGGTTTCGCCCGGATCGCCGCGGATTGGATCACCGCTTCGGCGAAGTCCATCCCTTCGGCCACCTGCTCATTGACGAAGTCGACGAGCAGGATCGAGTTTCTGACGATGATGCCGGCCAGCGCGATCATGCCGATCATCGAGGTGGCGGTGAATTGCGCGCCGACGAGGGCATGGCCGGGCATCACGCCGATGATGGTGAGCGGGATCGGCGCCATGATGATCAAGGGCACCAGATAGCTCCTGAACTGCGCGACGACCAGGAGGTAAATCAGGATCAGGCCGACCGCATAGGCCGCGCCCATGTCGCGGAAGGTTTCATAGGTGACCTGCCATTCGCCATCCCACTTGTAGGCATAGCCCGCGTAAGGGTCGGCGGGCTGGCGGATGAAGTATTCGCCCAGGCGCCCACCTTCTTCGAGCGGCATGTCCTTGATCTTCTCGCGTATCTCGAACATGCCGTAAAGCGGTGAATCGAGCTTGCCGCCCATGTCGCCGACGACATACACCACCGGCAGCAGATCCTTGTGATAGACGACCTTTTCACGCTGCGCCGGGCGCGCTTCGACGAGCTCGGAAATCGGCACCAGATGGCCGCCATAAGCCGGCAGGGCGCGCACGCGCAGTTTCAGCAGCGTGTCGAGACTGGCCTGCTTTTCGGCCGGCAGGGTGATCCTCACGGGGATCTCGTATTTCGATTCGCCATCGTGCAAGGGCGTGACATCCTCGCCGGCAAGCCCCAGCCGCACGGTGTCGACGATGTCCTTTTGCGCCACGCCGAGCAGCGCCGCCTTGGCTTGATTGACGCGCAGCACGATCTTGCCGGCATCCTCATCGACCGAATCGTCGACGCCGAGGATGTCGGCGGTGCCCTCGAAGGCGGCGCGTATCTTCTTCGCCACCGCCATCTGTCCGGCATAGTCCGGGCCATAGACCTCGGCGACGATCGGCGAGAGCACCGGCGGACCGGGCGGCACTTCGACCACCTTGGCGTTGCCGCCGTTCTTCTTCGCCACCGCCATCAGCCGCTCGCGGATCGAGACGGCGATTTCGTGGCTCTGC
Organism: Sulfuricystis thermophila; assembly: GCF_004323595.1. Taxonomy (GTDB): domain Bacteria; phylum Pseudomonadota; class Gammaproteobacteria; order Burkholderiales; family Rhodocyclaceae; genus Sulfuricystis; species Sulfuricystis thermophila. Next base: position 358,150 of record NZ_AP019373.1, on the reverse strand, counting down.
CGGTCGCGGTGGTGCTTGTCGACGAGATTGACCTGGATGTCGCCCATCTCGGGATTGGTGCGCAGGTAATACTGACGCACCAGGCCATTGAAGTTGATCGGGCTCGCCGTGCCGGCATAGGCCTGGTAGTGCTGCACCTCGGGCACGTTTTTGAGCTCCGCGGCCATCTCGGCGAGCACGCGCGCGGTTTCCTCGACCGGCGTGCCGGCCGGCATATCGAGCACGACCTGGAACTCGCTCTTGTTGTCGAAGGGCAGCATCTTCAAGACGACGAGCTTGAAATAACCCAGCGACACCGAGGCGAGGATGGCCGCGACGACGCCGATCCACAGCATGGAGCGCGCCTTGCGGCCGGTCTGCGGGTGCAGGAAGGGTGTCAGCACCGCACGGAAGAAGCGCTCGAGCCGGGTGCTCTGCGGCGCCGCCCCATGACCCGCGGCATGCGCCGCCGGCTTCATCAGCTTCAAGGCCAGCCACGGCGTGACGACGAAGGCGATCGCCAGCGAAATGAACATGCCCATCGAGGCATTGATCGGGATCGGGCTCATGTAGGGCCCCATCAGGCCGGTGACGAAGGCCATCGGCAACAGGGCAGCGATCACCGTGAAGGTGGCGAGGATCGTCGGCCCGCCGACTTCATCGACCGCGCCGGGGATGATCTCCCAGAGCTTCTTGTCGGGGTTGAGCGTGTGCCAGCGGTGGATGTTCTCCACCACCACGATCGCGTCATCGACGAGGATGCCGATCGAGAAGATCAGCGCGAACAGCGACACGCGGTTGAGGGTAAAGCCCCAGGCCCAGGAGGCGAACAGCGTCGCGGCGAGCGTCAGCGACACGGCGACGCCGACGATGAGCGCCTCGCGCCAGCCGAGGGTCACCAGCACCAGCAGCACGACGAAGGCAGTGGCGAAGATGAGCTTGCCGATTAGCTTCTGCGCCTTTTCGGTCGCCGTCTCGCCGTAGTTGCGCGTCACCGTGAACTCGACGCCTTCGGGAATCACCGTGCCGCGCAAGGATTGCATCCGCGCGATCACCTTGTCGGCGACATCCGCGGCATTCACCCCCGGCTTTTTCGAGATCGCGACGGTCACCGCCGGATATTCGCCGTCCTTGTCGCCGTGCCAGACATAGCGGCTGGGCTGATCCGGCCCATCGACGACTTCGGCGACGTCTTCCATGAACACCGGCTTTTTGTCGAACACGCCCACCACCAGCCGTTTGACGTCGGCGGCGGTTTCGAGATAGGTGCCGGTCTCGACGCGCAGTTCGCGGTTTTCATGCACCAGGCTGCCGGAAGGCTGCAAGGCGTTCGAGAGCTGCAGCGCCGCCTTCAGATCCTGCGCGGTGATGCCGCGTGCCGTCATGCGCTCCGGGTCCATCAGCACGCGCACGACATGTCCTGGCCCGCCGATCGTATAGACATCGCGCGTGCCATTGATGCGTTTGAGCTCGATCTCGACCGCACGCGCGACCTGCTGCAGCTCGAAGGCCGACTTGTCGGCGTCTTTGGTCCAGAAGGTGAGCGCGACGATCGGCACATCGTCGATGCCCTTCGGCTTGACGATCGGCTGGCCGACGCCAAGGGTGGGCGAGACCCAGTCGGTGTTGGCATTCACCGTGTCATAGAGACGCACCAGCGCCTGGATCGGATCCTCGCCGACCTGGTACTGGACGGTGATCACCGCCATGCCGGGGCGGGAGACCGAATAGACGTGCTCGATGCCGGAGATGCGGGCGAGCACCTGTTCGGCCGGGCGCGCGACGAGGTTTTCGACGTCCTTGACGGTGGCCCCCGGGAAGGGGATGAAGACGTTCGCCATCGTCACGTTGATCTGCGGCTCTTCCTCGCGCGGCGTGATCAGGGTGGCGAACACGCCCAAAAGCAGCGCGACGATCGCGACGAGCGGCGTCAGTGCGTTGCGGAGGAAAAACTCCGCGATGCGTCCGGAAATCCCCATCGGCTTACTTGGCCTGCTTCATCTCGATGCCGGTTTTCACCGGATCGAGGCTGATCGTCTCACCCGCGGCAAGACCGGCCAGCACTTCGATCTCGCCATCGACCGTGGCTTCGCCGAGCCGCACCTGACGCAACACCGGCTTGCCGTCGCGGATCACATAGACGGTGCTGATCTCGCCACGGCGCAGGATCGCCTGCTGCGGCACGGTGAGCTTCTTCGCTTCGCCGGAAAGGAAAGAGACGCGCGCCGCCATGCCGGGCAGCAAGCCTGCGCTTTCCGGCAGATAGACGCGCACCGTGGCGGTGTGACTGGTCGTGTCGATCGTCGGCAGGATCTCGATGCGGCTGCCGTCGATCTGCCGCCGCCCGGTGGGTTCGACGATTTCGACCCGCGCCGACTTGGCGTTGCGGATTTCGGCGAGCCGCGCCTGCGGCACGGCGGCGATGGCGCGCAGGCTCTTCGGGTCGAACACCGTCAGCAAAGGCTTGCCGGGCATCGCCAAGTCACCCAGTTCGGCCAGACGTTGGCCGACGACGCCTGAAATCGGCGCCGTCACGGTCGCGTGAGACGCCCCAGCGCCGGCCGCAGCAGCTTGCGCGCGCGCGGATTTGAGCTGCGCTTCGGCCGCATCGAGCGCGGCCTGGCTGACGAATTTCTTCTGGAAGAGGTTGAGCGTGCGCTGGTAGTTGGCCTCCGCCTGGGCAAGCTGCGCCTTGGCGGCGGCGACGTTTTCCGCCGCTTCGCGCGCATCGACGCGCATCAACAGCTGCCCGGCGGCGACCTTTTGCCCGGCCTCGGCTTTCACCTCGACGATGCGGCCGGAAACCTGGGTGGCGACGGTGGCCTGCTTCGTCGCCTCGATGCTGGCCTCGAATACCAGGGCCTGCGGCACTTCACGGGGTTCGACGACACGGGTTTGCGCCAACGCCGGCCAGGCCAAAACGAGACCCAGCAGGAGCCAGCGATGGTGTTGGGGAGGAACGATCGTTTTCATAGAGAATATAAGTATATCCTAATGAACGATCTTCAAGGGCAGGCGACGGCATGCGCCGCCATCGCCGCGATGACGCCATCGACTTCGCCGACACATTCGGCCACCTCGAACTCGACGCCCGGGAAACGCTCCATGGCATTGGCCAGCAATTGAGGCAAGTCCTTCAGCACGTGGCGACCCGGCGCAAAGAAAATGGGGACGATGCGGATGTGTTTCACCCCCCGGCCGACGAGACATTCGATGCTCGCTTCGAGCGGCGGTGAAGTGAGCTCCAGAAAGCCGATCTCCACCGGAGTATCCGGCTGCAAGGTCTCGACACGGGCACGGATGCGCCTGAACGGCTCGATGTATTCGGCATTGCGCGCGCCATGACCAAACAGGATGATGCCTTTCATGTCGTCTCCTTGGCAATCTCTTTCCAGACGTTACGGCAATGGGTTTCGCGCACGAACCAGGCCGCTGCCGCGCCCAGCCATGCAGCGCCGGCGATCAGCAGCAGGCCCCAGCGGTAGTCTTCCGGCGCATAGATGCGCACGCCATTCTCGATCAGCCCCGACCAGCGCAGGTCCATGATCTTGCCGACCGCAGGCTGCAAGAGCGCCCCCATCAGGAAGCCGCCCATGTTGGCCACCGAAGTCGACATGCCCGAAAGCGCGGGCGGATTCACCTCCTTGGCGCAGGCCCAGGAAAGGGTGAAGCTCGCCGTCATCAGGCCCATCAGCCCGAACAGCAGATAGGTCGCGGCCAGCGGCAATACAAGCCCAGAGAGCCAGACCGGCCAGATCAGCGCCAGGATGACAGAACTGACGATCACCACCGGCTTTCTGCGGCGCATGCGGTCGGAGAGCGCGCCTATCGCCAGGCAACCGACGGCAAAACCGGCAAAGTAGAGCGACAGATGTGCGCTCGCGATATCGCGCGACAAGCCCATGCCTTGGGTGAGGAAAGGCATCGCCCACAAGCCGCCGAAGGCGAAGAAGCTGCCGGAAAGCCCGGTATTGACGAACACCGCCGGCCAGGTGGCGCGGTTCTTCACCACCCGCAAAAGCCCCGTGAGGATCACCGTGCGATCGAAGCCAGGATGTTCGGGCGGGACGACGCCAACAGAATGTTCGGGCGGGACGACGCCCGAAGTCGGCGCGGGCGGCACGGCACCCCCAGCCGCCCACGGCCGATCGCGCACGAAGAGCCAGGCCAAGAGCCCCAGCGCCAAGGAGACGATACCGACACCGACGAACACGCCGCGCCAGCCGACGTTCTGCGCCATCCAGGACAAAGGCGAACCAGCGAGCACCGAGCCGAAATTGCCGATCAGCATCGAGGCGCCGACGACGCTGGCGAAACGGTGTTCCTCGAACCACACGGCGATGAACTTGAGCATCGCGATGAACACCACCGACACGCCCAGCCCCACCAGCGTGCGCCCGACCAGTGCGGCATTCAAACCCTGCGCCATCCCGAACAGCAGGCTGCCCAAGCCGGCGACACACCCGCCGATCAAGAGGATGCGGCGCGGCCCCAGGGTGTCGACGAGAATGCCCGTCGGCACCTGCATGACCGTATAGACATAGAAATAGGTCGCCGCCAGCACCCCCAGCGAGGCCGCGGAAGTCTCGAAGGCAGCCGCCAGATCCGGGGCGATGCCGGCCGGCGCGAAACGCTGGAAGAAAGACAGCACATAGGCGGCCACGATCACCGCGAGGGCGATCAGGCGGCGGCGCGCGTGTCCGTTGTCGGAATCGAGGGTCATGGTCCGATTGTAACCATGACCGGGGAGGGTTCTGCTAGGGAGCCAACGCTTTCATCGCCGCCTCGTGGTTACGGCCAGGCGCCTTGCGACGCGCCTCGAAATAGGCGGCACTGATGTCGCTCAAGGATTTTCCCGGCGCCGCCAGCCGGGCATAGGCTTCCAGCACCTCCAGCGGCGTGGCGCGCACCCCTTGCACGGTGAAGATGTAGCGCGCCAGCTTCAGCGCATTGGCGGCGATCCATTCCTCGCTTTGCTGGGTGGCCGTGGCGGCCTGTCGCAGCCATTCGCGCGCTTGTTGGACACGCGGGTCGTTTTCCGGCAATTCCTGGCCGCGGGGCACGCCGGCACTGATGTTGGCCAGCTCGCGCGGCGGATCGTCGGTGAGATCGATGAAACCGGTGTCAGGCGGTGCCGCTTGCAGCGCGGCGCCGAACAGCGCCAGACAGGCGAGAAGAGACAAGCGGGCAAAAATGTGTGATTTCATCGCCGGGCTCCGGGAAGGAAAACGTGCAGTCTATACGACCGCTCGCAGCGCCGCCTTGCGCGGCATCAAGACTTGCGGAGGAGCCAAGTCAGCACCGGCGGCGTGATGAGCGTGGTGAGGATCACCATGATGACGATCACCGAGAACAGCGCTTCACTCATCACGCCGAGCTGCTTGCCGACCATCGCGAAGATGAGGCCCACTTCGCCGCGCGGCACCATGCCCCAGCCGACGATCCAGCGGCCCGCGGCGCCGGCCAAAAATCCGGCGGCCAGCTTGCCGACGACGGCGGCTGCGGTCACGCCGAGCGCCACGGCAACGATCGCAGGATCGGCGAGCGTGCGCAGATCGACTTGCATGCCTGTCAGGACGAAGAACACCGGCACGAAGAAATAGCCGATCGGCTCGATCATGTGCTCGTGCTGATGTCCTGTATGTTTCTGCAGGATCGGCATCAGGCGATCCATCAGCGGCCGGCTTTGCGGATCGCGCATCAGTGGCTCGATCTCCTGGACGATTTTCGGCGTCTGAAAGTCCTTCAGGAACAACGGCTCGAACAGCAGCCCCGCCGCAAACGCGCCGATGATCGGCGCCAGCCCCACGGCATGCGCAAGCCAAGCGAGCGCCAGGCCGGTGGCGAGCACCTGGGCGAACAGCATCGACGGGCCGGCATCGAGACGCGCCAGCCAGCGCGACGAATGCGGCGCGATCTTGCGCCCGAGCCAGATGCTGCCGGCGAGGAACATCACCGCCTCGGTAATGATGCCGCCCACCTCGCCGACGCTCACCTGGCCGGCCTGCACCAGGCTCGTCACCACGGCGAGGATCACCAGCCCCAGCACGTCGTCGATCACCGCCGCGCCGAGCACGATGCGCGCAGCAGGCAGATCGAGCTTGCCGAGATCGCGGAACACCCGGCCGGTGATGCCCACCGAGGTCGCCGCAAGCGTCGCGCCGAGGAAGAGATAGGTGTTGCGATCGAGCCCCGGGAGCAAGAGCGGCCCGACCATGAAGGCGCCAAACAGGAAGGGCACAACGATGCCGACCACTCCCACTGCCGTTGCGCGAGCGCCGACTTTGACCAGGTCTGCAAGGCGAGTCTCCAGCCCGATTTGCAGCAACAGCACGATCACGCCCAGTTCGGCGATGAAGGCGATGATCGGATCCTTGGCGATGGAGCCGAAATAGTCGATACCCAGCAGGCCGAGGTTGCCGAGCAGCATGCCGAGCAGCAATTCGCCCAGCACGGCGGGAAAGCCGAAGCGCGCAGCGAGCGGCGCAAACAACCGCGCGCTCATCAGGATGATGGCCAGCCACAACAGGTTTTCGCCCACCACGCCGGCGCCCGCCGCGAAGGCGGGCAAGGGCAGCAGCAGGAGTGCACCTGCAAAAAACCGGCGTTGGCAGGAGGGCACGGGCAAACCTTCAGCGCTCACAACCGCCCTTCTCGAGCAAGGCATTGACCATCGCTTCGCACAAGATGTTCTCATAGCCATAAAGTCCTTTGGTACGGCCGCGCAGCTGACGCAGGGCAAACAACGCGCCGGTGCCAAAGGCTTCGCGGCCGATCGAATCGTGCACCAGCCGAACCGTCTGGAAAGGAAAGCCGAACACCACCTCGTGGCGGCCGACGATACCGCCGACGCGAATCGATTTGACCTTGCTCTCGTCGAGACCGAGCGTTTCTGCGATACGCAGCGCCGTGCCGGATGTTTCCGCCTTGTCGCGGAAATGCTCTTCGATCACCTCGATGTCCGTGAAGGGGGCGATCTGCTTGAGCAGCCGCGAGGCGACGAGCAGGTAATTGATGCCGAGCGTGATATTGGGCGAGGACATCACCACCGTCTGCTTTGCCAGCTGCTCGATCAACTTGCGGGTCGTCGGCGGATACTTCGATACCGCCGTAATGATCATGATGCCGCGCGCCGCCGCTGGTTTCCCATATTTGCGGATCGCTGTTGCACTCGAAAAATCCACCACCGCATCGACCGACTCGCGATCGAACAGTTCTCCGTCCGTCAGCGCGGCAGCCGGACGTAGCGGCGCCGGCGCAGTGATCTGCTCGGCTTCGGTTGCCGGCTTTTGCTTGGCGATCCAGCACAATCTCACGTCCTCGGCTTTGGCAAGAACGCGAGCGACGGCCTGCCCGGCGCGACCATAACCGATCAGGCCCACGCGAATGGGTTTGTCCATGGTCTACCTCCTTTTTGTGACGCGCCATCTCGACGACCCTGGCGCAGCTCCAACAAGGTGCGGACAAAACGCCCGCCTCGTCTCCGGGAACGCTATCCGGAGGATAACCGGGCCGTCACTGCGGCCCTGCGTTTTGGATCATCAGCATAGCCGGGGGGTGCTCGCCAATGACACTCCCGCCGCTTCCTTGTGCGGCGCATGCGGATGCCAGCCCAACAACGCCAGCATGACGAAAAAGCCGGCGACGTAGCCCACCGGCACGAACCAGCCGTGGCGCAGCCACTGCAGCGCCGATTTCGCCTCGGGGAACAGGTTCGAGACCGCAACCCCCGCCGAGGAACCAAACCACAGCATCGAACCGCCGAAACCGACCGCATAGGCGAGGAAGCCCCAGTCGAAGCCGCCCTGCTTTAGTGCCAGCGCGGTGAGCGGGATGTTGTCGAACACCGAGGAAACGAAACCCAAGGTCAGTGCCGACTGCCAGGAAGCGGGCGGCAGCTTCTCGACCGGCATCATCGAGGCGCAGGTGACCAGCGCCAAGAGGAAGATCGAACCCTTGACCGCATCCGGCACCAGGCTCCATTCCGGCTTGCGCAACGGAATCGCCAGAATGAGCGCCACCCAGACGGCAACACCCAGGAAGGGGAAGTGGTCGGCTGCCGCGGGGAACTCGAGATTCACCGTGACGTTGGTGACGATCGCGGCGACGAGGATGAAGCCGACGATGGCCACCCGCGCCCAGTCGATCCTGTGCTGGGCGTGGAAGTTCTTCTCGATCGCCATGTGCTTGTGCTGCAACAAAGCGGCCGGGACGCCAAAAACGAGGAGCGCGACGAAGGCGGCGAGATAGGCATGGAGCACATCCATGGGGCTGACACCATCGATCCACATCATCGTCGTCGTCGTGTCGCCGACCACCGAGCCCGCGCCGCCGGCGTTCGAGGCGGCGACGATCGCGGCGAGATAGCCGATATGCACTTTGCGCTTGAAGACGCTCGCCGCCACCGTCGCGCCGATCAACGCCGCGGCGATGTTGTCGAGAAAGCCGGAAAGCACGAAGATGATCACAAGGAGCGCGAAAGGCCCCAGCCACCCGGCCGGCAAAAGTTTCGGCAGTACCTCGGGCACGCCGGAATCCTCGAAGTGGCGGGCGAGCAGCGCGAAGCCGACGAGCAGGCAGAAGAGATTCACCAGCAGCACCCACTCGTGCGCCATGTGCAAGCCGAACCCGGCCAGTCCCGCACCCGTTTTGAAGCCGGTGAAGAGGATCTTGTAGGTCGAGATGACGGCAAGCCCGGTGAGCGCGACTTGCAACACATAATGGTGAAACAGCGCGACGCCCAGCAAGGTGATGGCGAAGAGAATGAAATCGACCGGAATGCCGAAAAGCTCCATGTGCGGCTCCACGTGATGGGTGCGTGTAATTGTAGCAGCGCAGCAATTCCGTTTCGGCTACACTTTCCGCCGCTTGCCCAAAGGAAACTCGATCATGAAGATTCTGCTTGCCGTCGATGGTTCGGAACACTCGATTCGCGCCGCCCACCATGTGATCAATGCCGTGAGCGGCTGCGAACGTCACGAGGTCGTGTTGCTCAACGTGCAGGAACCGATCGATGCGCCGGAAATCCGCAGCCACATGAAGGCCAGTGAGATCGAAGCGATGCAGGAAACGCGCGGTGGCGACGCGCTCGCCCCGGTACGTGCCGTGCTCGATGCCGCCGGCGTGCCCTACACGCCGGTGGTGCTGATCGGTCCCATCGCCGAAACCATCGTCCAGTTCGCCACCGATCAGGGGTGCGACAAGATCGTCATGGGCACGCGCGGCTTGGGCGCCTTGGGCAGCGCGCTGCTCGGCTCCGTGTCCCAACAAGTGCTCCAGCTGACTCACCTGCCGGTCACGCTGGTGAAGTAATGGCCTGCTCTCGGCGCTGGCGGGACGGCACGGCGAGCGTCATAGCATCACGGGCTCGTTCGGCAACTCGTTCGGATTCTCGGACCGGGCAGGGAAATGCTCGGCAAGCAGCGCGGTGATCGCCGCGATCGCCGCGAGCAGCCCCTCGCGGCAGCGGCCTTCGCGCATCGCCGTTTCGAGATCACGGCAGAGCCGTTGCCATTGCTCTGGCGGCACTTTCGCGGCGATGCCGCGGTCGACGAGGATTTCCACGTCCCGGTCGACCAGTTGCAGGTAGATCAGCACCCCGCTGTTCTCTTGTGTATCCCAAACGCGCAGGCTGGCGAACAACTCGAGGGCGCGCTCACGCGGCGAGACATCACGCAGCAAGGCGGCCACGGGCAACGGGCCTTCGATCGCCACGCGCAGCTCGCCGCGATGATGCCGCTCCGATTCGGCCACCGCCAGAGCGATCTCCCTGCGCACATCGGTTGGAAAGCGCCGCAGGGCCAGCCAGGGCGGGGTCAGCAGATGTTTGCACAAACGCTTGAACCGCATGCCTACCACCTCCCCGAGGCACCGCCGCCGCCGAAGCCGCCGCCCCCACCGGAAAACCCGCCGCCGCCGAAGCCGCCGCCCCCCAGGCCGCCGCCACCGGTGTGCCAGCCTCCGCCACTGCCTCGGCCGAAAGCGAAGAGGAATGTCAGCAAGGCGAAAAACAGCGCGGCAAGCCAGCTGCCGAACAACAGATAGGCCGTGCCTGCGGCGAGCCCGGCCACCAGCAGCGCACCGATCAGCCCGAACAAGAGGCGCGCGAAATGCGCCAGCACCACCAGCACGAAGAGCGCAAAGGCTGGCAGATCGCTGGAGGTTGCCGCCGGCGCACGCGGCGGCGGCAGCGCTTCCCCGCCGATGATCCGGCCCAAAGCCTCGATGGCGGCATCGAGTCCGCCAAAGAAATCGCCGGCGCGAAAATGCGGCACGATCGTCTCTTCGATGATGCGTTTGGCCACCGCATCGGGAATCGCACCTTCGAGCCCGTAGCCGACCTCGATGCGCACCGCGCGATCGTCCTTGGCGACGATCACGATCACGCCGTCATCGACCCCCTGGCGGCCGATTTTCCAGGCTTCCGCGAGCCGGATGCCGAACGCTTCGATCGATTCCGGTCGCGTCGTCGGCAACAGCAGCACCGCGATCTGCGCACCCTTTTCGCGTTCGAGCGCGGCGAGCTTCGCTTCCAGTCGCGCCTGTTCATCTCGCGTCAGGGTGCCCGTCAGGTCGGTGACGCGCGCGGCGAGCGGCGGGATCGGCACGACGCCCTCCGCCGCCGGCACGCCCAGACTCAGGACGGCAAGCCAGATGACGGCGAGCCAGCGGAGCAACATTTACTTTTGTTGCGGCGCGGTATCGAAGCGAATGACCGGCGGGGCTGCCAGCGCCTTCTCGTTGTCGACGCTGAAGTTGGCCTTCGGCTTGTAGCCGAACAGCATCGCCGTCAGATTGTTCGGAAAGGTGCGCACGCCGACGTTGTAGGTCTGCACGGCCTCGATGTAACGCTTGCGCGCCACCGCGATGCGGTTCTCGGTGCCTTCCACCTGCGCCTGCAGATCGCGGAAGTTGGCATCGGCCTTCAGTTGCGGATAGTTCTCGGCGACGACCAAGAGGCGCGCCAGTGCCGAGCCGAGCTCGGCCTGCGCCTGCTGGAATTTGGCGAAGGCGGCCGGATCGTTGATCAGCTCCGGCGTCGCCTTGAGGCCGGCGACACTGGCCCGGGCTTCGGTGACCTTGGTCAGCACTTCTTTTTCATGCGCCGCATAGCCCTGCACCACGGCGACGAGATTGGGGATCAGATCGGCGCGGCGCTGATACTGGTTGAGCACCTCCGACCAGGCGGCATTCACCGCTTCGTCATTGCGCTGGATCTGGTTGTAGCCGCAACCGGAAAGCAGGCTGGTAAGAAAAACGAGCAGCACGGCGAGACGCAGTTTCATCATGGGCTCCTGGTATCGGACTGGCATCGATTGTAGTCGATGCCCGATACCGTCATCCCACCCCGGCAGGTATGATTGCCGAAGTGATGAGCAATCTTTCCATCCTCCTGCTGCTGCTCACCGCCGCCGTCGCGACCTTGGTGCTGATGCGCCAGTTCAAGGGGCCGACGATGCTGGCCTGGCTTGCCGTCGGATTGCTGCTGGGACCCCATGGCCTGGCCATCCTCGGCGAGAACCGCGAAGTCGGCGCGTTCGCCGAGTTCGGCGTGGTGTTCCTGATGTTCACGATCGGCCTCGAGTTCTCGCTGACCCGCCTGAAGGCGATGCGCGGCCTGGTGTTCGGTTTCGGCGGCGCGCAACTGGCGCTCACCGCGAGCGGCGCGATGCTGATCGCAATACATGGCTATGGCCAGGACTGGCGCGCCGGGCTCGCGGTGGGCCTGGCCGTCGCCATGTCCTCGACGGCCATCGTCGCCAAGCTGCTCTCGGAGCGCTTCGAGCTGCATTCGCGCTCGGGACGGCAGACGATGGGGGTGCTGCTGTTCCAGGATCTCGCCGTGGTGCCCTGCCTGATCCTCTTTCCGGCGCTGGCGCAATCGGCGGGCGAACTGCCGCGTTCGCTGACGATCGCACTCGTCGAGGCCAGCGTCGTTCTTTCGGTGATGATCTGGACCGGCCAGCGGCTGATCCGCCGCTTTTACGATGCCATCGCCCGTCAGCGCTCGGAAGAACTGTTCGTGCTGGCAACACTCTGGCTGGTGATCGCACTCGCCTGGGTGACGAACCTGGCCGGCCTGTCGCTGGCGTTGGGCGCCTTCATCGGCGGCATGCTGATTTCCGAAACGATCTACCGTCATCAGGTCGAGGCCGACATCCGCCCGTTCCGCGACATTCTGCTCGGTCTGTTCTTCGTCACGGTCGGCATGATGCTCGACCTGGGCTTCGTGATCGAAAACGGCCACCGTCTGTTACTCGCGGTATTGCTGCTGATCGGCGGCAAGGGTCTGGTGGTGCTGCTGATCGCCCGGCTGACGAAAAACACCCTCGACGTGGCGCTGCGCACCGCCGCGCAGCTCGCCCAGGCCGGCGAATTCGGCCTGGTCTTGATTGGTCTTGCGCACAATCTGAGACTGATCGGCACCGACGTCTTCCAGGTCACGCTCGCCGCGATGCTGCTCTCGATGTTCGTCGCGCCGCTGCTGATCAACCGCGCCGTCAGATTCACCGGCCGCATGGTGCATGGCGACTGGGCGCATCAGGCCAAGGCGATCCACGACATCGCCGTCGCCGGTTTCGCGCTGGACCAGCATGTGATCCTTTGCGGCTATGGCCGTACCGGCGGACGCATCGCCGAGTTCCTGGCCGCCGAGAAGATTCCTTTCCTCGCGCTCGACATCGACCCACAACAGCTCAAGCGCCCGGTGCCGCCCGGCGGCAAACTCGTCTTCGGCAGCGCCGACCGTAGCGAGGTGTTGCAGGCAGCGGGGCTCGCCCGCGCCCGTGCCGTGGTGGTCGCCTATCCCGATCCGCATTCCGCCGAGCTCGTCGTGCGCAAGGTGCGCGCCAGCCGCCCGGACATTCCGATCATCGTCCGCGCCGCCGACGAATCGACCGTCGCCAGGCTCAAGGAGGCCGGCGCCACCGAGGTCATCCCCGAGGTGCTCGAAGGCAGCCTGATGATCGCCGCCGAGACACTCGTGCAGCTCGGCGTGCCGGTGGAACGCGCGATCGGCCAGGTGCGTGATGTCCGCACCCATCGCTATGCCTCACTGCGCAAGTATTACCACGAGGGCACAGGGGACAGAACCTGATCGCCCCACTCACAAAGGAAAAACCATGCCCAAAGCAAAACGCGGCTTCCTGAAAAAGCTTTCCCTGATCAGCGCCGGCGTCAGCTTCACCGGCTTCGTGCTTTCGCTCGGGCTTTCCATCTGGTCATGGTTCACCTATGGCAAGCAGCATGTCTATACCGGCAGTCTCGGCGCGACGAGCTTTTTCTTCTTCACCGCGGCGATCGTGCTCTATGAGATGAGCCGTCCGCTGCCTCCGCTGCCCCCTTCGAAACCGGATGAACCCGTCTGACTGGCACGCGCTCGAACAGGATGCCCTCCTCGCTCACCACGCCGTTGCTCCCGCACACGGCCTGAGCGAAGAGGAAGCGACCGCGCGCCTCGAACGCCATGGGCCGAACGCCTTGCCCATGGCGTCCGGCAAATCCGTCTGGCGGCGCCTTTTCGAGCAGCTAGCCGCGCCGCTGGTGCTGGTGCTGATCGCTGCCGGCTTGGTCACGGCTTTTCTCGGCGAGTGGCTGGATAGCAGCGTGATCCTCGGCGTGGTGGCGATCAACGCCATCATCGGCACGCTGCAGGAAGGCAAGGCGGCCGAGGCGCTCGCCGCGCTGGCGAGGAGTGTGGCGAGCGAAGCGACGGTGCTGCGCGCAGGGCGCCGCCGGCGCATCGACGCCCGCCATCTGGTGCCCGGCGACATCGTATTGCTTGCCGCCGGCGACAAGGTGCCGGCGGACTTGCGCATCCTTGCCGGCAAGGAACTGCACACCGTCGAAGCTCAGCTGACCGGCGAATCGCTGCCGATCGAAAAACACGCCGCCCCCCTGCCGCCCCAAACGCCGCTGGCCGATCGCCGCAACATGGCCTATGCCGGCACGATCGTCGTCAGGGGACAGGGGCTGGGGCTCGTCGTCGCCACCGGTCAGGCGACCGAAACCGGCCGTATCGCCGGCATGATCGCCGCCGCGCCGGAACTCGCCACGCCGCTGACGCGCAAAATGGCCGCCTTCGCGCAGAGGCTCTTGTGGGTGATCCTGGGGCTGGCCGCCTTCACCTTCGCCATCGGCATCGGCCGCGGCGAGAGCGCTTTCGAAATGTTCATGGCCGCGGTGGCGCTAGCGGTCGGCGCGATTCCCGAAGGCTTGCCGGCCGCGCTGACGATCACGCTGGCCATTGGCGTTGCCCGCATGGCGAAGCGCCGCGCCATCGTGCGGCAACTGCCGGCCGTCGAGGCGCTGGGCAGCACGACGGTCATCTGCTCGGACAAGACCGGCACGCTCACCGAGAACGCGATGACCGTGCGCGCGCTCTTCGCCGGCGGTCTGCTTTATGAAATCACCGGCCACGGCTATACGCCGGAAGGGGATTTTCTCCTCGACGGTCGAAAAGTCGGCGCTGGCGAGACGGCACGGGAGCTGCTCCTCGCCGGCCTGCTGTGCAACGATGCCGTGCTTGCCCACGAGCACGGACAATGGCAGATCGCCGGCGACCCCACCGAGGCCGCGTTGCTGGTGGCGGCGAGGAAAGCGGGGCTCGACGAGGCGACCGCCAACGCGCTTTATCCGCGACTCGACACCCTGCCCTTCGATTCGTCGCGCCAGATGATGGCGACCCTGCACCGCGTCGAAGACGAACGCATCATTTACGTCAAGGGCGCGGTCGAGAAGGTGCTGCCGCTGTGCGGCGACATCGACGTCACGATGATCGAAACCACTGCCAACGATCTGGCGCGGCAGGGCATGCGGGTGCTGGCGCTCGCGCGCCGCGTGACGGACGCCGACACCCTCGGCTGGGACGATCTCGCCGAGCTCGAATTCCTCGGGCTGATCGGCATGATCGACCCGCCGCGCCCGCGCGCGATCGCCGCGGTCAAGGCCTGTCACCATGCCGGCATCCGGGTGAAGATGATCACTGGGGATCACACCGAGACGGCGCTCGCCATCGCGCGCCAACTGAACATCGTGCGTGACGACGGCCCGCAGGCCGCGCAGCAGGATGTTGCACCAGCTCTCACCGGCCGGCAGCTCGCCGCACTCGACGATGTACGGCTCGCCGAGGTGGTGCGCGAGGTCGATGTCTTCGCCCGTGTCGAGCCGGAACAGAAGCTGCGGCTCGTCAAGGCGTTACAGGCCAATGGCGAGATCGTGGCGATGACCGGCGATGGCGTCAATGACGCGCCGGCACTGAAGGCCGCCGACATCGGCATCGCGATGGGAATGGGCGGCACCGAGGTCGCCAAGGAAGCGGCGGCGATCGTCCTTGCCGACGACAACTTCGCCACCATCGAGGCCGCCGTCGAGGAAGGCCGCGGCATCTACGACAACATCGTCAAGTTCATCACCTGGACGCTGCCGACCAATTTCGGCGAGGGCCTCGTGATCCTCGCCGCGATCGCCGCCGGCACGACGCTGCCGATCACGCCCTTGCAAATCCTCTGGATCAACATGACCACCGCGGTGCTCCTGGGCCTGCCGCTCGCCTTCGAGCCGAAGGAGCACGATGTGATGCGCCGCCCGCCACGCCCGCCGGCCGCGCCGATCCTCGATAGGGTGCTGATCCAGCGGGTGCTGCTCCTGGGAACGCTGATGCTGGCGGCCGCTTTCGGCCTGTTCCTGCTCGCGCTCGAACGCGGCGCCCAGCTCAACGAAGCGCGCAGCATCGCGGTAAATGTCTTCGTGATGATCGAGACGGTGTTTTTGTTCAACTGCCGCTCGCTTTCCCGGCCCGTGTGGCGCGTCGCGCCGTTCTCGAACCCGTGGGTGTGGGCGGGTGCTGGCAGCATGCTGCTCTTGCAGCTGACCTTCACCTACCTGCCGGTCTTCCAACGGGTGTTCGGCACCGCGGCGATCGGCCTGTCGGCCTGGGGCGAGATCCTCACCGTCGGCCTCCTCGCCCTCATGATCATGGAAGGCGAGAAGGCGCTGCGCCACCGATGAATCAGGTCGGCAGCCGATGGTGATAGTCGCTCTTCGCGACCGGATCGCTGCCGAAACGGAATTCCATGCAGCGGTTCCACAGCTCGCTTGCCCGGCCTTTCGGCAGGCGGCCGGCGAGATCGAGGATTTCGGCAAGCTCCGCTTCGCCGCGCTCGCGCACCTCGCGGCAGGGCGAGCGCTCGAAAAACACGTCGTGATACAGGCACTTCTGCCAGAACAGTGCTTCCAGGCCCTCCTGCTCGTCGAGCGGGGTGACGACCAGCTCCTCGGCTTCCGGGTGGGCGTGCTGCCAGTGATCGACCGTTTCGCGGTTGGTATCGATCACCCAGGAATACTTTTCACGCGAACCGGGGCTGACGAATTGAATGCGGGCGTACATGTTGTCTCCGTTGTTTTGTGAAACTGGAGCAAGTAACGTCCGTCAGCACAGCAGGTTGACAAGCCTTATTTGTCGCCGATGAGGATCAGATGCACCCGGTAGGGGCCGTGGGCGCCGAGCACGATGGTCTGTTCGATGTCGCCGGTGCGCGAGGGGCCGGAGATGAAATTGACCGCGCGCGGCAAGGCGCCCAACTCGGCGCGGGCGAGCGCGAAGGCTTCCTCCATGCCGGCGACGATGCGGGAGGCCGGCACCAGCGCGATATGGGTTTCCGGCAGCAGGCTCACGGAAGCCGGAGATTCCGGCCCGCCGCAGAGCATCAAGGTTCCTGTTTCGGCAATCGCGCAGAAGCAGCCGGTGATGCCGACGAGATCTCGATCTCGTGCGCCGCGTGCTTCGACCGCGAGCCCTGCGCCCGCCCAGTCGAGATGAGCGAGCTGCGGCCAGACCACGGCCCGCGGCGGCAGGTTCAGCCCCGCGAGATAGCGGGCGACGGCGGCGGGCGCCTCGGCGTAGCTGCCGATGCGATCGACGCTACTCGAATACCCCAGCGATTTCTCGACGAGCCGTTCTGTCAGCGCCGATTTTTGTGTCGGCAGCGCGGGCCGCGGCCCCTGCGCTCTCTCGGCCAGCGTGGCTTCGAGCGAGGCACGGCCGGCCGCCGCGTTTTCCGGGGTGCGGTTCAAACGCGCACGCACGCGGCCGAGGATGTCGTCGCGACTGCTCATCCGTTGCGCCCCCGTTGGGCATACAGCTCACGGAAGGTTTTGCCTTCCGGCGCGGGGAAGTTGCGCCCCTGCGTCCATTCGGGCGCCAGGCCGAGCCTGGATATGCTGCCTTTGCCGTCGGCGAGCCACTCGAGATAGCGCACCGCGAACCGGGTGCCGAGACCATACAGCGCCGGGCGGCTCGCCACCCAGGCCCAGAGCCGGAAGGCGAGGCGCTCGAACCACGGCCGCAGATGGCGCTCGACCTGCTTTTCGCGCAATTTGCGCAACAGCTCCGGCAGCGGAATCTTGACCGGGCAGACGACGCCGCATTGGTTGCACAGGGTGGCCGCGTGGGGCAGATCGAGCGCGTTTTCCAGGCCGGTGTATAGCGGTGTCAGCACCGAGCCCATCGGCCCGGGATAGACCCAGCCGTAAGCCTGTCCGCCGATGGTCTGATAGACCGGGCAGTGGTTCATGCAGGCGCCACAGCGGATGCAGCGCAGCATGTCCTGGAATTCCGAGCCGACGACCTCGGCGCGGCCATTGTCGACGAGGATGAAATAGAGATGCTCCGGGCCGTCGCTCTCGCCTTCCGCCTTCGTGCCGGTGAGCACCGAGACATAGTTCGAGATCGACTGGCCGGTCGCCGAGCGCGGCAACAGGCGCATCAAGGTGGCCAGGTCTTCCAGCGTCGGGATCACCTTCTCGATGCCGGTGACGACGACATGGACGCGCGGCAGGGTGGTCACCATGCGGCCATTGCCCTCGTTGGTGACCAGCGCCACCGAGCCGGTCTCGGCGATCAGGAAATTGCCGCCGGAGATGCCCATCTCGGCGGTCAGGAAGTGTTCACGCAGCACCTCGCGTGCTTCGCGGGTGAGCTGAGGGATGTCGGTCTTGCGCGGCGTGTGATGGGTCTTATGGAAGAGATCGGCGACTTCGTCGAGGCTCTTGTGCACGACCGGCGCGATGATGTGGGAAGGCGGCTCGTTGTCGTTGATCTGCAGGATGTATTCGCCGAGATCGGTCTCCACCGGCTGGATGCCGGCGGCGGCCAGCGCCAGATTGAGGCCCGCTTCCTCGGAGAGCATCGACTTCGACTTGACGGCCTTCTTGACGCCATGCTGCTTGCCGATCTCGACGACGAGCCGGCAGATTTCGGCGCCATCTTTCGCCCACAAGACCTTCGCGCCGCGCGCGGTGGCGGTTTGCTCGAACTTTTCCAGCCACAGGTCGAGATTCTCGATGACCTGATTGCGGATGCGTTTGGCCGCCTCACGCGTGGCCTCGAAGTCGTCGATTTCCTTGATCGCGATCGCGCGCTTGTCGACGAACTTGCCCTTGGCCTTCTTCATGCTGGCCTGCAACACGGGATTGGCCAGCGAGTCGACGGCGTTTTGCTTGAAGCGGTGCGCGCGCGATTCCATGATCATTTCGCCGTCAGCACTTCGGCGATGTGCAGCACCTGGGTCGATTCATCTCCCATGCGTCTGAGCTTGCCTTCGATGTTGAGCAGACAGCCGAGATCGCCGCCGACGATGGCAGCAGCGCCGGTCGCGCAGGCATTGGCACATTTGCGCTCGGCGATCGCCGCCGAGATTTCCCCGAATTTGACCGAGAAGGTGCCGCCGAAACCGCAGCATTCCTCGGCGCCGTTCATCTCCTGCAATTCAACGCCCGGCAGTTTCGCCAGCAGCGCGCGCGGCTGGGCCTTGATGCCGAGGCTCCTCAGGCCGGTACAGGAATCGTGGTAGGTGATACGGCCGGTGAAGCTGCCCGGCACGTTTTCGAGTTTCGCGACATTGACGAGGAAATCGGTCAGCTCATAGACGCGGCTGCCCAGCGCGACGGCGCGCGCCTGCCATTCCGGCTCATCGGCGAGGATGACCGGGTATTCGCTGCGGATGTGATCGGCGCAGGAACCGGAAGGCGCGACGATGGCTTCGTAAGCTTCGAATTCGGCAATGACTTTTTTCGCGAGTTTCGCTGCCGCCGCACGGTCACCGCTGTTCCAGGCCGGCTGGCCGCAGCAGGTCTGCGACGGCGGCACGACGACCTCGCAGCCGGCGGCCTCGAGCAGCTCGATGGCGGCGAAGCCGATCCTTGGCCGCATCAGATCGACCAGACAGGTGACGAACAGGGCAACTTTCACGAAAGTCGGCGCTGGCAGGACGGCAGGTCAACCCCGCACCGTGCCATTCTTGCTGGCGAGGGTGGTTTCGACCCAGCGCTTGATGCGCTGCGCATCGGCGATGCGGGTGAGCTTGCCCCAGGAATCGAGCAGCACGATGATCATCGGCTTGTTGGCAAGCCATGCCTGCATCACCAGGCATTTGCCCGCTTCGCTGATGAAACCGGTCTTGGAAAGCCCGATGTTCCAGTCGTCTTTCCTGACCAGCGCATTGGTGTTGCGGAAGGTCTGTGCTCGTCCGCGGATCACCACCTGGTATTCGTCGGTGGTGGTGAATTCGCGGATCAGCGGATACTGGTGCGCGGCATTGACGAGCTTGACGAGGTCGCGCGCCGAAGAGACGTTTTCAGGCGTCAGCCCGGTCGGATCGGCAAACCGGGTATCGGTGAGGCCGAGCATCTTCGCCTTCGCGTTCATCGCGGCGACGAAGGCAGCCCGGCCACCCGGATAATGGCGCGACAGCGCTGCCGCGGCCCGGTTCTCCGAAGACATCAGCGCCAGTCGCAGCATTTCCTCGCGTGTCAGTTGCGTGCCGACGGCGAGCCTGGAGTGCGTGCCCTTGATCGTGTCTACATCGGCCTCGGTGATGGTCAACGTCTCGTTGAGATCAGGCTGCACGTCGAGTGCGACCATCGCCGTCATCAGCTTGGTGATCGAGGCGATCGGCACCACCGCGTCGGCGTTCTTCTCATAGAGGACGTCGCCGGTGCTCTGGTCGATCACCGCCACCGACGCAGACCTGACTTGTTCGATGGTGCCCGCACCGTCGTCATCGATACGCAGCGCCGTAGGGTGCACTTTAGGTTTGGCAGCCGCCTTGCGGATATTCTTTGCCGGCGCCTTGGAAGAGGTCTTCTTCGCCACCACGGGTTTCTTTTTGCTGACCGCCGCGGTGGCCGGGCCACTGGCGCTGGCTGTGACGCCCAAGGCGATGAAACAGGCCAGCAGGGTTCTGAAAGTCGCTTTCATCGGCATCCGTCTGAAGTCCCGGAAAAAACGTGGCAATTCTGGCAGATCGTCGGCGCTATCACCTTGGTTTTAACCCAGATTGTCTATTGGAACACGAGCGGGTATCGCAGGCGAGGGCGAGCAGGTTTGCGTCCCCGCGACGAGCCAATAACCGTGTCTATTGGCGAGGAGCGGGGGCGCAAAGACGCCGCCCGCAGCCCGATACCCGCCGTGTAGGGCGATGAAATGATCTTTTCGCATGCTCATGGTAAGTCAGCCCGGTCTAATGGACAATCTGGGTTTAATCAAGACCTCTCATCCCCGCCACTGGATTAACGACCCAAACTGCCAAGAATTAATAGGATACGTTCTGGTTTTATACCAGTTCCTCAAGTGCCGATCAACCTGCGGCGCGCCCCTGCGCGTGGGCGACCTCGACCGACAGCAGCGCCGCCATGTTGACGATGCGGCGCACACTCGCCGTCGGCGTCAGGATGTGCACCGGACGCGCCGCGCCGAGGAGCAGCGGGCCGATGGTGATGCCGTCCCCCGAGGCAGTCTTGAGCAGGTTGAAGGCGATGTTCGCGGCATCGAGCGTCGGCATGATCAAGAGGTTCGCCGGACCGGTGAGTCGCGCATTCGGGAACACCTGGCGGCGGATCTCCGGATCGAGGGCGGCGTCGCCATGCATCTCGCCTTCGACCTCGAGCTCGGGCGCCTTGACGTGCAGCAGTTCGAGGGCGGCGCGCATCTTGCGTGCCGTTGGGGTATCGTGGGTGCCAAAGCTCGAATGCGAGAGCAGCGCGACCTTCGGCGTCATGCCGAAACGGCGCACCTCTTCGGCAGCCAGGAGGGTCATCTCGGCCAGCTGCTCGGCCGTCGGGTCGTAATTGACATAGGTATCGCCGATGAACACGGTGCGGTTCGGCAGCATCAGCATGTTGATCGCGTAGAAATTTTCGATGCCTGGCCGCCGGCCGATCACTTCGGCGATGTAGCGCAGATGCAGCGCATGGGTGCCGAAGGTGCCGCACAGCATTGCATCGGCATAGCCGTGGCGCACCAACATCGCACCGATCAGGGTGGTGCGCCGGCGCATCTCCCGCTTCGCATACTCGACGCCGACGCCCTTGCGGCAGGTCAGGTTGTAATAGTCCTGCCAGAGCTCTTTGTAGCGCGGATCGGAATCCGGATTGACGAGTTCGAAGTCGCGGCCCGCGACGAGGCGCAGGCCGGCGCGGGAAATGCGCATATTCACCACCTCGGGACGACCGATCACGATCGGTCGCGCCCACCCTTCCTCGCGCAGCGTAGCCACCGCGCGCAGCATGCGCTCGTCCTCGCCTTCGCAGAAGACGATGCGCGCAGGCGCCTGCCGCGCGGCGGTAAACACCGGCTTCATCACCATGCCGGAGTGATAGACGAACTCGGAAAGCCGCTGGCGATAGGCTGCCATGTCTTCGATCGGCCGGGTGGCCACGCCCGACTCCATCGCCGCCTGGGCGACGGCGGGTGCCACCTTGAGGATCAGGCGCGGATCGAAGGGCTTGGGAATCAAATACTCGCGGCCGAAGGTGAGCGGCACATCGCCGTAGGCCGCCGCCACGACATCCGACTGTTCGGCGTGGGCAAGTTCGGCGATGGCTTTCACCGCCGCGATCTTCATCGCTTCGTTGATCGTCGTCGCACCGACGTCGAGCGCGCCGCGGAACATGTAGGGGAAGCACAGCACGTTGTTGACCTGGTTCGGATAGTCCGAGCGACCCGTGCCGATGATGGCGTCGGGCCGCACGCGCTGGGCCTCCTCGGGCAGGATCTCCGGGTCGGGATTGGCCATCGCCAGGATGATCGGATCCTTCGCCATCGTCGCCACCATCTCGGGCTTCAGCACCCCGCCGGCGGAGAGCCCGAGGAAAATGTCTGCGCCGGGCATCGCATCGGCCAGCGTACGCGCTTCCGTTGCCTGCGCGTAGCGCCGTTTCGATTCGTCGAGATTCTCGCGCCCGGTGTGGATCACGCCTTTGCTGTCACAGACGAAGATGTTTTCGCGCCGCGCGCCGAGGCTGACGATGAGATCGAGACAAGCGATCGCCGCCGCGCCGGCACCGGAGCAGACGATCTTGACCGCATCGATGTCCTTGCCGACCAGCTTCAAGCCATTGAGGATCGCCGCCGAGGAGATGATCGCCGTGCCGTGCTGATCGTCATGGAAAACCGGGATGCGCATGCGCTCGCGCAGTTTGCGTTCGACCACAAAGCACTCGGGCGCCTTGATGTCTTCGAGATTGATGCCGCCGAAGGTCGGCTCCAGCGCGGCGATGATGTCGACCAGCTTGTCTGGATCCTTCTCGGCGACCTCGATGTCGAAGACGTCGATGCCGGCGAACTTCTTGAACAGTACCCCCTTGCCTTCCATCACCGGCTTGCCGGCGAGCGGACCGATGTCGCCCAAGCCCAGCACCGCCGTGCCGTTCGAGATCACCGCGACGAGGTTCTGGCGCGAGGTATAGAGCGCCGCCGTCGCCGGATCCTGCTCGATCTCCTCGCAGGCGGCAGCCACCCCAGGCGAATAGGCCAGCGACAGATCGGACTGGTTGGTGAGCGCCTTGGTCGGGGTGACGGCGATCTTGCCGGGACGGGGAAAGCGGTGGTAGTCGAGCGCGGCGCGGCGCAGAGCTTCATCCATGGTGAATTCTTCCGGAATCAGGGTCGGTTATCATTTCGATCAGGGGTCATTATCGTGCAGAAGCACTCTGCATGTCACAATGCACGACTCGAATCTTTCGGGTGCCGTCCTACCAGCGCCGACTTTCATCGCAGCGGAGAAAATCATGTCGCAAGCTCCGGACTACGTCCGTCACGAAAAACTCAAGGCCTGGGTCGCCGAAGTCGCGGCGCTCACCCAGCCGGATCGCATCCACTGGTGCGACGGCTCGCAGGAAGAATACGACCGGCTGTGTGCCGAGATGGTCGCCGCCGGCACCTTCGTCAAGCTGAACCCCGAAAAGCGGCCCAATTCCTATCTCGCCTGTTCCGACCCTTCCGATGTCGCGCGCGTCGAGGATCGCACCTTCATCTGCTCGGCCAAGCAGGAAGACGCCGGACCGACCAACAACTGGGAAGAGCCGGCGAAGATGAAGGAAACGCTCAAGGGCTTGTTCAAGGGCTCGATGCGCGGCCGCACGATGTATGTGATCCCTTTCAGCATGGGCCCGCTCGGCTCGCCGATTTCCCAAATGGGCGTCGAGATCACCGACAGCCCCTACGTCGTCGTCAACATGCGCATCATGACGCGCATGGGCAAGGCGGTGTATGACGTGCTGGGTCGCGATGGCTTCTTCGTGCCCTGCCTGCATTCGGTCGGCGCGCCGCTCGCGCCGGGCCAGGCTGACGTCAAGTGGCCCTGTAACCCGACCACCAAGTACATCGTGCATTTCCCCGAGACGCGCGAGATCTGGTCTTACGGTTCCGGCTACGGCGGCAACGCGCTGTTGGGCAAGAAGTGCCTGGCGCTCAGGATCGCCTCGACGATGGCCCGAGACGAAGGGTGGCTCGCCGAGCACATGCTGATCCTCGGCGTCGAATCGCCAAGCGGGGAAAAGACCTATGTCGCCGCCGCCTTCCCTTCCGCCTGCGGCAAGACCAACTTCGCGATGCTGATCCCGCCCGAATCGTTCAATGGCTGGAAGGTCACCACGGTGGGCGACGACATCGCCTGGATCAAGCCCGGACCCGACGGCCGTTTCTACGCGATCAACCCCGAAGCCGGCTATTTCGGCGTCGCGCCCGGCACTTCGGAGAAGACCAACGCCAACGCGATGGCGACGCTCAAAGAGAATGTCATCTTCACCAACGTCGCGCTGACCGACGACGGCGACGTCTGGTGGGAAGGCATGGGCCCGGCACCCGCACACTGCATCGACTGGCAGGGCAAGGACTGGACGCCGGAAGATGGCAGGGCAGGAAGGAAGGCTGCGCATCCGAACGCGCGCTTCACCGCGCCGGCTTCACAATGCCCGTCGATCGACCCCGATTGGGAAAACCCGCAGGGCGTGCCGATCTCGGCCTTCATCTTCGGCGGCCGCCGCGCCACCACCGTGCCGCTGGTCTATGAAGCCTTCAACTGGAATTTCGGCGTCTATATGGCGGCAACCCTCGGCTCGGAAACCACCGCCGCCGCCTTCGGCCAGCAGGGCGTGGTGCGCCGCGACCCGTTCGCGATGCTGCCTTTCTGCGGTTATCACATGGGCGACTATTTCAACCACTGGCTACGCATGGGCCACGTCGTCGAACACACGCCGAAGATCTTCTGCGTCAACTGGTTCCGCATGGACGAAAAGGGCGAGTTCATGTGGCCGGGCTTCGGCGAGAACATGCGCGTGCTCAAGTGGATCGTCGACCGCGTACAAGGCAAAGTCGGCGCTCGCGAGACGGCACTGGGTTGGATGCCGCGCTTCGAGGACATCGACTGGACGGGGCTCGACATCAGCCGCGCCGAGTTCGAGGCGTTGACGCAAATCGACGCCGACGCCTGGAAGCAGGAACTCGCCGATCACAAGGAGTGGTTCGCCAAGCTGGGCGAAAAGCTGCCCAGGCAGCTGGCCCTGAAACGCGATCTCTTCGAACTGGCGCTGATCGACTGATGAAACAGGCGGCACGCATGGAAGGCATCGCGCCCTTCCATGTGATGGAGCTGATGAACCAGGCCCAGGCGCTCGAAGCGCAGGGGCGAGACATCGTGCACATGGAGGTCGGCGAGCCCGACTTTCCCACCCCACAGCCGGTGATCGACGCCGCGCAACGCTTCCTCGCCGGCGGCCATGTGCATTACACCGCCGCGCTCGGCATAGTGCAGCTGCGCGAGGCGATCGCCGGCTTCTATGCATCGCGCTACGGCGTCAGCGTCGATCCGGCGCGCATCGTCGTCACCGCGGGCGCTTCGGCAGCCTTGTTGCTCGCGCTCGGCGTACTCGTCACGCCCGGCGATGAGTGGCTGCTCACCGACCCGGGCTATCCCTGCAACCGTCATTTCGTACGCTTCTGCGAAGGCGTGCCACGTCCGCTGCCCGTCACGGCGGCGACGAATTTCCAGCCGACCGCGGCACAAGTCGGCGCGGGCTGGACGGCACGCACGCGCGGCCTGCTGGTCGCCTCGCCGGCCAATCCCACCGGCACGCTGATCGACCCTGCAGAACTCGCGGCGCTGTGGCAGACCGTGCGCGAACGAGGCGGCACACTGATCGTCGACGAGATCTACCACGGCCTCACCTATGGCCTCGACGCAAGGACCGCGCTGGAAGTCTCGGATGACATCATCGTCATCAACAGCTTCTCGAAATACTTCGGCATGACCGGGTGGCGGCTCGGCTGGCTGGTGGTGCCGCCAGACCTCGTGCGCGCGATCGAGAAGCTCGCCCAGAATCTTTACATCGCGCCCTCGACCGTCGCGCAGCATGCGGCGCTGGCCGCCTTTACCCCCGAGACGCTGGCGATCTGCGAAGCGCGCCGGCAGGAATTCCGCGCGCGGCGCGATCTGTTGTTGCCGGGCCTGCGCGCCCTCGGCTTCGAGATCATGACGGAACCGCAAGGGGCGTTCTATCTCTATGCCGGCATCGGCGAACTCGCCAAGGAGAGCGACAGCCTCGCCAAGCGCCTGCTCGAGGATGCGGGCGTCGCCGCGACCCCCGGTCGGGACTTCGGCGACAACACCCCCGACCGCCATATGCGTTTCGCTTACACGACGAGTGCCGAACGGCTCCTCCTCGGTCTCGAGCGCATGTCACGCCTGCTCTCGGGCAAATAAAAAGGGAGGCCGGTCACGGCCTCCCTCACTTCGATCGGCGAATCGATCAGGACGGACGCGAGCCCGTCGGGAACGGCCAGGCCGCGGCAGGATTCAGCGCGGACTTGAGGCCGGGCGCAGCAGCCGTCGAAGGAGCGGCAGCGGCCGGTGCCGGGGCAGGCTTGGCGGGGGCCTTCTTCGGGGCAGCCGCTTTCTTCGCCGCAGGCTTCTTCGCCGCGGGTTTCGCCGCCGCCTTCTTCACCGCAGCTTTTTTCGGCGCTGCCTTCTTCGGTGCGGCCTTCTTCACCGCAGCTTTCTTCGGCGCCGCAGGCTTCTTCGCCGCCGCCTTCTTCACCGCAGCTTTTTTCGGCGCTGCCTTCTTCGGTGCAGCCTTCTTCACCGCCGCTTTCTTCGGCGCCGCAGCCTTCTTCGCCGCAGGCTTCTTCGCCGCGGGTTTCGCCGCCGCCTTCTTCACCGCAGCTTTTTTCGGCGCTGCCTTCTTCGGTGCAGCCTTCTTCACCGCCGCTTTCTTCGGCGCCGCCTTCTTCGGTGCAGCCTTCTTCGCTGCCGGCTTCGCAGCAGTCGTCTTCTTCGCGGCCGCCGGCTTCTTGGCCTTCTTCTCTTCAGCCATAGTGAACCTCCATTGCATGTTTGAGAAAGGGAAAGATAACTCCCCGCCTGTGACTACGACGGGGATTATTCAACAATGCCGGCGGACCGGAATTGATGAATTCAAGGGCTTTCCACGGCCATCCCTTTGTTTTGGAAGGCTTCGCGGAAGCACGGCCAGGCAACTCTGCGAGCATCGAGCGCTGAGAGGGAAAAGCAAGGAGAGAGGATTTCGCGGCGATGACGGGAGGAAGAGATCGGCGGAATGCGTTATCGCGTCCGGTGTGACGTCCGGTTTGCGCTGCACTCGTTTCGGTCGTGCGCCTGATCTTATCCTGCATGCCCGCCTTTCTTGGCTTCTGCGGTTGGCTGTCGTTTCGACCTACTAGATATAGTAGGGAGAGGGCTATTTGCGACTAATAGTAGTGTCCCGATTCAGGCAATGCAAGATATATGTCACATGGAATGAAAAGATTTGCGCAACCATGTTGCGATCATGCCACGTCGCCCCTGCTGTTTTCAGAGCAGCGGCCAAGGCATCGTGGCGATCGGTTCAAGACGTCAGGCGCGGAATGCGCGACCAGTCGAAGAACGGTCCCGGGTCCATCTTCCTGCCTGGCGCGATGTCGGCATGACCAGCGATTTCGGTCAACGGGAAGAAATGTCGCAAGCGTTCGAGCAGGATGCCGAGCGTTGCGTATTGCGCGTCGGAAAACGGCGTGAAATCGTCTCCTTCGAGTTCGATGCCAAGCGAAAAGTCGTTGCAGCGCTCGCGGCCACGCCAGCACGACACACCGGCATGCCAGGCGCGCGCATGACAGGAGACGAACTGGGAAAGCTTCCCATCGCGACGCACGAAGAAATGTGCCGACACCCTCGTTCCGGCAAGCGAGGCGAAGTAAGGATGACCAGCGGGATCGAGCCGGTTGGTAAATAGGTCGATCACCGCGCCGCCGCCGAATTCACCCGGCGGCAGGCTGATGGCATGGATGACGATGAGATCGATCGTTGTGCCGGGTGGGCGCTCGTCGCAATTGGGGCTGACAATGCGCTGCGCCCCCGTCAGCCAGCCTGCGGCATCGAGCGAGCCGAGCGCTTCAGATTGCAGCTTCATTGAGAAACCTCTGCATAACGCCGCGAGCGGAGTGGGATGCAAGGCGCACCGAGCGCAGGATGCGAGACATACCTGTTGAGGTAGGCGAACTTCCGAGCACCGCGCAACGCAGCAGACCGCCCGCGCAGCAAGTTAGGCAGAGGTTTCATTGAGCCCCAGCCGCTCCATCCTATAGCGCAGTGAGCGGAAGGTCACACCCAGCAAACGCGCGGCTGCCGTGCGGTTGTAACGGGTTTTTTGCAACGCATCGAGAATCGCCTGGCGTTCCTGTTCGTCGAGAAATTCCTGGAGTGGCTTGCCGCCGATGCCAGCCGTCTCGGCACCGCCGACTTTCGGCGGTTGCAATTGCAGATCTTCGCTGTCGATGACGTCGCCGCCATGCAAAGCGAGCGCCCGTTCGAGGATGTTCTCGAGCTCGCGCACATTGCCGGGAAAGTCATAGGCCATCAGTGCAGCCATTGCTTGGGAAGTGAGTCGTGGCACTGGCAAGCCACTGGCGGTGGCAAGTCTTTCCAGGATGCGCTGCGCGAATTCGGCTACATCCTCGCGGCATTCACGCAAGGCCGGCATATGGATCTCGATCACGTTGAGCCGGAAGAACAGATCCTGACGGAAGCGCCCTGCTTCCATCAGCTGGCGCAAATCCTGATGCGTTGCGCAGATGATGCGCACATTGACCGGCTCTTCGGTCGTCGCGCCGACACGCCGCACATGCTTTTCCTGGATCGCGCGCAGCAGCTTTACCTGCATCGGCAAGGGCAGGTCGGCGACTTCGTCGAGGAACAGCGTGCCGCCATCGGCTGCCTGGAAGAAACCTTCACGCTCGCTGTCGGCGCCCGTGAATGCCCCCTTGCGATAACCGAAGAATTCGCTTTCCATCAGGTTTTCCGGGATCGCGCCGCAGTTGACCGCGATGAACGGCTCGTCACGCCGCCGGCTGCCCTGGTGGATCAGCCGGGCTGCAAGCTCCTTGCCACTGCCGGATTCCCCCGAGATATAGACGGGCGCTTCGCTCTTCGCCACCTTGGCGATCAGCTCGCGCACTTGGACGATCGGCGGCGAGCGACCAAGCAGTTCCTGGCAGCGTGCCACAGTGCCAGCCTTGCTTTCGGGGACGGCAAGGGCGGATTTGACCAGCGTGCGCAACTGGGCGAGTGACACCGGCTTGGCGAGATAGTCGAAGGCGCCGGCCTTCAGCGCCGCGACGGCATTTTCGGTGCTGCCATGCGCCGTGATCACCGCCACCGGCAACGTCGGGTAGTGGGCCTCGATCTCGCGGACCAGTTCCAGGCCATCGCCATCGGGCATGCGCATGTCGGTCAGACACAGCTGATAGGCTCGTTCGCGCAACAGCCGTTTGGCCTCGGCGACGCTGGCGGCACTATCGCATTCGAGCCCCATGCGTGCCAAGGTCATGTCGAGCAACTCGCGGATGTCTGCTTCGTCGTCGACGATCAGCACTCTTGGCGTCATGCTTGCACACTCGTTTCGGCCGTTTCATTACGGAATGGCGCAAATGATATGCAGAAATGCGCTCCCGGGGCATTCTCGAGCAGGAACAGGCGTGCGCCGTTCGCCTCGCACAGCTCACGGGCGATATACAGGCCCAGCCCGGTGCCGCTCGAGCGCGTGGTGAAAAACGGTTCGAAAACGCGATCGCGCTCGGTCTCGTCGATTCCCTTGCCGTCATCGACGATGTGTAGGCTCAGACGGTCCTGGGCGGGGCTTTCCTCAAACCAGACGCGCACGGCGCCCCGTGACTGGCTGGCATAGCGCAGTGCATTGTCGAGCAGGTTGGCGATGATGCGGTGCAGATGACCACGGTCGAAACGCACGAACCGGCCGGCAGGGACTTCGATCGCAATGCGTTCGGCGCTGCCTGCATCCTGCAACGAGCGCTCGTCGAGGTAATGACGGAAGAATTCGCCGAGCTCGATCGTTTCGGGATTGACGCGATCGCGCCGGCCCAGCTCGACCACCTCGGAGACCAGACGATTCAGCCGCTGCGCATTGTCGATGATGATGCGCGTCAGCCGCTCGACCCCCTTGCCCGGTGGTTCGTCGGCCAGCAATTCGGCGGCATGGCTGATCGCCGACAACGGATTGCGGATTTCATGGGCGAGGTTTGCGGTCAGGCGGCCGAGTGCGGCGAGTTTGACCTGCCGTGCTTCCTGTTGCAGCCGGCCGACATCTTCGACGAAGATCAACGCATTGCCGCCTTCGCCCGGCGGCAGGAAGCGCACGCGCACATCGCGCCCGGTCCAGGGCACCTGTATCACTCGCTCGGATTCGATGCCACGCGTCTTGCGTAAACGAAACTCCTCGGCGAGCAGGGGCGAAAAATCTTCCAGCGAGCGGGGATGGGCAAGGGTGCATCCCAACAGAGCACGGGCGCGCGGATTGCACTGTCGCACGCTGCCCTCGACATCGACGACCAGCACGCCATCCTGCATGTCGCGGATCACGCGCTCGTTGATGCGCAGCTGATCGGCGAGTTCGATGCCGCGACGGCGCGCCAGCTCCTCGTTGGCGATCATCCGGTTGGCCAGCAGACGCGCGGCGATCGCCGAACCGAACAGGCCGATGCAAGTGAGTCCGGTGTAAAAGAAATCACCGGCATCCCCTTGCAGGAAAGCGACGCGCCAAGCCTGTTCCGCGAGCAGCAGGAGGCTGGCCGCTGCGGCATAGAACAGCACCAGCCGCCCTTGCCCGACCAACGCCGCGCCGACCAGAACGACGATCAACATCATCGCCATGCCGCTCTTCGCGCCGCCACTGGCATACAACATCAGGGTCAGACAGATGATGTCCGCCATGACCTGCGCACTCAGTTGCAGATCGAAGGCTTTTCGCCAGCGGGTCTCTCCGACGAGGGCCACGATCGACAGGATCACATAAATGCCGCTCGTCCACAGGAATAAACGCGGCTCCTGGGAGCCGATGTTGAGCGGCCGACTGGAGAGCAGCATGACGCCGAAGAAGAAACCGGCGACGATGAGCCGGTACCAGGAGAAATAGCTCAGCAGCCGCCAGCGGGCCTGGTTGTTGAGATCCTGGATGGCAGATGGCGTGCGGGCCATTCTCAGGCGGCAGGCCCCTGCTGCCGGTGTTCCGCAGAGCAATAATGGCGCCCCTCGAAGCTCACCGCCTCGCTTTCCGGCAGATGTACGCCACAGTGGGCGCAGATCACCATCTTTTCGGCAGGGCGGGGCTTAGGTGCCTCCCTGTGGGTATCGGCCTTGCGTTGGCGCACCAGCAACCAGACGACGAAGGCGAGGATGGCGAGCAGCAGCAACAGTTTCGACATTGAGGGGCGTCCAATTCCTTGGCGAAACGGATGATCATCAGGTCATCCGGCAGGGCAACGCGTCATCGCGTCGCTCTGTGTCGCATGATAAGCAAATTCAGTGGAATTGGTCGGGGTGAGAGGATTCGAACCTCCGACTCCTGCGTCCCGAACGCAGTACTCTACCAGGCTGAGCTACACCCCGATGACCGTTGCCGGGCCAGACCGGTCAATAACGTCTGGCCACCGCGAAAGACGCCAATTGTAGCAAAGCCTCCCGATATTGGCTATGGGGAAGCGATGCGAGCGCTTCACCCGCCAGGGCGATTTCGCCACGCGCCACTTCCAGGGCGGCGTCGAGCGCCCCGGTTTCCCTGACCGCGCGGATGACCGCGGGAAAAGCCTCGCGCCCGCCGTGTTCGAGCGCGCCGCGCACCACGGCCGCCTGCTCGGCATTGCCGTTTTGCATCACGTGGATCAGCGGCAGGGTCGGTTTGCCTTCGGCGAGGTCGTCGCCGAGACTCTTGCCGAGCTCTTCTTCCTGACCCGAGTAATCGAGCACGTCGTCGACGATCTGGAAGGCGGTGCCCAGGTGCATGCCATAGGCGGCCAGACCTTCCTCCAGGGCTGGCTCCGCCGCGCCGAGAATCGCGCCGAGTCGCGCCGAGGCCTCGAACAGCTTGGCGGTTTTGTAACGCACCACCTGCAAGTAGTCGTCGACGGAGAGGTCGGCGTTGTGGCAGTTCATCAGCTGCAGCACCTCGCCTTCGGCGATGATGTTGGTCGCATCGGCGAGCACCTCCATCACGCGCATTTGGCCCACGCCGACCATCATCTGGAAGGCCCTTGAGTAGAGGAAATCGCCGACCAGCACGCTTGCGGCGTTGCCGAAATGGGCATTGGCCGTCTCTTTGCCGCGCCGCAGGGTCGATTCGTCCACGACGTCGTCGTGCAGCAGCGTGGCGGTATGGATGAACTCGACGACCGCAGCCAGCTCGTGGTGATGTGTCCCCCGATAACCGACGGCGCCGGCGACGAGCAGCAGCAACGCCGGCCGCAGCCGCTTGCCACCGCCGGCGATGATGTATTCGGCGATTTGACGGACCAGCGGTACGTCGGAATGAAGACGCCTGCGGATCACCGCATCCACCGCCTGCATGTCGCTGGCGATCAGGGAAAGAAGGGGCGTGGGTTCCAAGATGTCATCCGTTGATACGCAACACGCGCCGCGGCCGCGGCGACCTGTGCGCGCAAAGACGATGCATTATAATCTTCGCCAGATTCTGCGGCTCCTTTCGCGGGTGTAGTTCAATGGTAGAACGGCAGCTTCCCAAGCTGCATACGAGGGTTCGATTCCCTTCACCCGCTCCATTCCTCCATGCAATCCTTCGCGCAACGGCTGATCGCCTGGCAGCGCCGGTACGGCCGCAATGATCTGCCCTGGCAATGGGATTGGCAGAAGCTGCGCGACCCGTATCGTGTCTGGCTCGCGGAAATCATGCTGCAGCAGACACAGGTGGCGACCGTGATTCCCTATTACGCGCGCTTCGTCGCGCGTTTTCCCGATCTCGCCGCGCTGGCTACGGCGAGCGTGGAAGAGGTCATGGCGCTGTGGAGCGGCCTGGGTTATTACGCACGGGCGCGCAATCTGCATCGCTGCGCCCAGATCATCGTCGCGCAGCATGGCGGCCGTTTTCCACACGATCCGGCGGCCATCGCCGCGTTACCGGGTATCGGCCGCTCGACCGCGAACGCGATCGCTGCGGTCTGTTTCGGCGCACGCGTGGCCATTCTCGACGGCAATGTGAAACGCGTGCTCTGCCGCCATCTCGGCATCGAGGGCTTTCCCGGCTCGCCTGCGGTCGAGGCTCGCCTCTGGCGCGAGGCCGCCGCCCGGCTGCCCGATCGGCAGGTGCCGACCTATCTCCAGGCGTTGATGGACCTGGGGGCGCTGGTATGCACGCGCAGCCGGCCGCGGTGCGCGGCCTGTCCGGTTTCAGGCGATTGCATCGCCTTGCATAGCGGCCGCACGGACGAGCTACCGAGGGCACGTCCCAAGCGTGATCTGCCGGAACGCGAAATCACGGTGCTGGTCTTGAGGCAGGCAAAGCGTATCGCGCTCGAGCGACGTCCCCCCGCGGGTATCTGGGGCGGGCTGCTGTCGCTGCCAGAGCTGCCGGAACACCGTGAGCCGCTCGACTATGCCCGCGATGTGCTGGGGCTGAAGGTGGGTGCCGTCTCGCCAGCGCCGACTTCGACGCATGGCTTCACGCATTTTTGCCTGCGCATCCGGCCGCTGGTCTGCGATGTCGTCGCCCAATGCGGCCTGGCCGAGACCGGCCTGCATTGGCTCGATCAAGCCGAGCTGGATCGGGCCGCACTGCCGGCGCCGATCCGCAAGCTGCTCAGCGCGATTCCTTGATCAGTCGGTCGTTGGCAGGCTGCACGGGCCGCGCGTTGTTCGGGTAAAGCCGCGCGAAGATGCCGATCTGCTCCGGTGAGACGAGGATCGGCTCCTTGAACACCATCCACAGCACGTTCTCGGTGCACGGCGGCGTGGTCAGGGAGCCCATGTAGGTGTAATAGTCGCGCCGCTCGGGCAAGAGCTTCATCAGATCGATCGCGACGTTCGGCGGCTCGACGGAAAGACCGGTATCGAGCGGCAGGTGGTTCCACAACGTCTGGATCACCGGGTGTTCGGGCCCGCGCTCCATCAGCACGGCGATCACCGCGAGATTGTTCGCATAGTCGCGATGCACCAGATGCATCGACATCTCGTAGCTCTTGCCACTGACACGCTCTTCGGAGGGGCGGTGGAAATGCAGCTGCACCAGTTGCCAGGAGCGACCCATCACGGTGATGGTGTTGCCCTCGGCGACATCGATCTGCACGGTGTGGCCGTTGTCGGTGATGCGGAACTGCGTTGGCCGATAGTCGAACTTGATCGGTTCGAGATCGACGCGGATGCCACCGCGGATGTCGATCGGCGATTGCCGCTTGCCGTTGCCACAGAGCGCGTTGCCGGGCAGTTTCGCCCAATTTTCCGGCGCGCCGAGGCCGCTGTAACCCCAATGCACCTGGCTGAAATCGACCTCGGCCGGCCGCTCGGATTGGGCGGCCTTCGGTTTGGCGGCAGCAGCCTTGCGCGGCCCGGAAGTCGCTAGCATCATCTCGCGCTGCTGGCGGGTGAGCTCCTGTGCGGCGGAAAGCTCCGGCATCTTCAGTACCGGCCGTGGCGTGGCAGCTAAGGGCGGTT
Source organism: Sulfuricystis thermophila (assembly GCF_004323595.1). GTDB lineage: Bacteria > Pseudomonadota > Gammaproteobacteria > Burkholderiales > Rhodocyclaceae > Sulfuricystis > Sulfuricystis thermophila. The sequence goes on along the minus strand of NZ_AP019373.1, from coordinate 323,888 downwards.
TCCGCGGCGGCGGCGCGGTGACGGCAGCTTTCTCGGCAGGGGCGGGCTTGGCGGCTGATGGCGCGTCCTTGAACGGGTCTTCCGCCTTCGACTTGTCGATCTGCGGCACCTCGAACAAGCGTGGCTTGGTCGCGGGTACCTCGCCGGCAGGCGCAGCTTTGTCTGCCGCCCATCCGCTCGCAAACCACCCCGTCAGAAATGCCGCCCCGATTGCGGCCGCCCCGTATCTCCTTGCCGACATCACGTTTCCCGTTCTTTTCGCTTCCGGCCATTACGGCATTTTCTTCGCGCACTTTATAGCAATCGCGGCGGCACGGTTGCGTTCGGGGCAGGATTCCAGTAGTTTCGCGGCTTCACCCTTGGAGTAGATTGCATGAACGCCAACGACAAATTCGTCGCTGCCGAAGCCCATGTGGACGGCGCGGCGATACAACCCCTCCCCAACTCGAGAAAAGTCTATGTCACCGGCTCGCGGCCCGACATCCGCGTGCCGATGCGCGAGATCGTCCAGTCCGATACGCCGACCAGCATGGGCGGCGAGAAGAATCCGCCGATCTATGTCTATGACTGTTCCGGCCCTTACACCGACCCGACGGTGAAGATCGACCTGCGCCATGGGCTGCCCCCATTGCGCGAGAAATGGATCGAAGAGCGTGGCGACACCGAACGGCTGCCGGCGCAGACCTCGGAATACGGCCGCGCCCGGCTCGCCGACCCGGCGCTCGCCAGCCTGCGCATGGCGCATCAACGGCTGCCGCGTCGTGCCAAAGCGGGCATGAACGTCACGCAGATGCACTATGCCCGGCGCGGCATCATCACGCCTGAGATGGAGTTCGTCGCCATCCGCGAGAACCAGCGGCTCGAGGGTCTTTCCGAGCTTTTGCAGACGCAGCACCCGGGTCAGAGCTTCGGCGCCAGCATCCCCAAGGTCATCACGCCCGAATTCGTCCGCGACGAGGTGGCGCGCGGCCGGGCGATCATTCCCGCGAACATCAATCATCCCGAATCCGAGCCGATGATCATCGGCCGCAACTTCCTGACGAAAATCAACTGCAACATCGGCAACAGTCCGCTCGTTTCCTCGATCCAGGAAGAAGTCGACAAGATGACCTGGGCAATCCGCTGGGGCGGCGACACGGTGATGGATCTGTCCACCGGCAAGAACATCCACGAGACGCGCGAATGGATCGTCCGCAACTCTCCGGTGCCGATCGGCACCGTGCCGATCTATCAGGCGCTGGAAAAGGTCGATGGCAAGGCCGAGGAACTCACCTGGGAACTGTTCCGCGACACCCTGATCGAGCAGGCCGAGCAGGGCGTCGATTACTTCACGATCCACGCCGGCGTGCTGTTGCGCTACATCCCGATGACCGCGAAGCGGCTCACCGGCATCGTCTCGCGCGGCGGTTCGATCCTCGCCAAATGGTGTCTCGCGCATCACAAAGAGAACTTCCTCTACACGCACTTCGAGGAGATCTGCGAGATCATGAAGGCCTACGACGTCGCCTTTTCCTTGGGCGACGGCCTGCGTCCCGGCTCGATCTATGACGCCAACGACGAAGCGCAGCTGGCGGAATTGAAAACCTTGGGCGAGCTCACCGACATCGCCTGGAAGCACGACGTGCAGGTGATGATCGAAGGCCCGGGCCATGTGCCGCTGCACATGATCAAGGAGAACATGGAGCTGCAGTTGCAATGGTGCAAGGAAGCGCCGTTCTACACGCTGGGGCCGCTCACCACCGACATCGCGCCTGGCTACGACCACATCACCAGCGCGATCGGCGCGGCGCTGATCGGCTGGTATGGCACCGCGATGCTCTGCTATGTGACGCCGAAGGAACACTTGGGCCTGCCCGACAAGAACGACGTCAAGGACGGCATCATGGCCTACAAGATCGCTGCGCATGCCGCCGACCTCGCCAAGGGCCATCCGGGTGCGCAGGTGCGCGACAACGCGCTCTCGAAGGCGCGCTTCGAGTTCCGCTGGGAGGACCAGTTCAACCTCGGCCTCGATCCGGACAAGGCGCGTGAATTCCACGACGAGACGCTGCCGCAGCAGGGCGCGAAACTCGCCCACTTCTGCTCGATGTGCGGGCCGCACTTCTGCTCGATGAAGATCACCCAGGACGTACGCGAATACGCCGAACAGGGCATGAAGGAGAAGGCGATCGAGTTCGTCGCACAGGGAGGTGAGGTCTATCGCAACGCCTGAGGGCGGGCCCGCTTCGGCAAGGACAGCGCGAGCCCCGATCGCCAGCCTCATCACCCGCTGGGAGCAATCGCGCCGCTGGCGCGCCGCTTATCTGCGCTTATGGACGAGCCGCCTGCTGTTGTGGGGCGGGGCCGTCTGCGTCGGTCTGCTGGCCGTGTTGTTTGCCGAAATGGCCGAGGGCGCGGTGCGCGGCTTTCACACCCTGTACGACAGATTCTGGTGGTGGCCGCTCTTCATCGGGCCGGCTGGCGGCGCCCTGGTGGTCTGGGCGACGCGCCGCTGGTTTCGCGGCGCGGAGGGCAGCGGCATCCCGCAGGCCATCGTCGAGATCCATCACACCAAGCCACCGGCCGGTCACGCGCCGCTGCTGAGCCTGAGAATCGCTTTCGGCAAGATCGTACTCGGTGCCGCCGCACTCTTCGCCGGATTCTCCGCCGGCCGGGAAGGGCCCACGGTGCAGGTCGGCGCGGCCGTGATGAACAGCCTCGACGGACTATTGCACCGCAGCCTGAACATCCAGCGCCGTCATTTGATCGCCGCCGGCGGGGCAGCCGGCATCGCCGCGGCCTTCAACGCGCCGATCGCCGGGATCATGTTCGCCATCGAGGAGCTCAATCATGGTCTCGAACAACGCATGAGCGGCCTGTTGATCGTCGCCATCGTGATATCCGGTGTGGTTTCGCAAGCATTCTTCGGCGCCGGCGCTTATTTCGGCTGGGTCAGCTACACGGGCCTCAAGAGCAACCTGCAGATGGTCTGGGTGGTGGCGATTGCCCTCGTCTGCGGACTGAGCGGTGGCATCTTCGCCCGTCTGATGCTGGCCGTCAGCGCCCGCGAGGGGCCATTTTTCAACCGTTACCGCAGTCTTCATCCAATCCGTTATGCCGCGGTCTGCGGCCTCTTGATCGCGTTGATCGGCTATCTGAGCGATTTCAGCAGCATCGGGACCGGCTATACCGAGACGCGCAACCTGCTGGAACACGATGCCCAGCTGCCCTGGCATTTCGGCCTCGACAAGTTTTTCGCCACCCTCATCTCCTACGCCAGCGGCATTCCGGGCGGCATCTTCGCGCCCTCCCTGGCCATCGGCGCCGGCATCGGCAACAACATTGCCGGACTGCTTGCCGAGCAGCTCCACAGCGGCACGGTGCTGGTGCTGTGCGCCGCCGGCTTCCTCGCCGCCGTCACCCAGGCGCCGATCACCGCTTTCGTCATCGTCATGGAAATGGTCAGCGGCTACGGCATCGTCATCGACCTGATGCTCACCGCGCTGCTCGCCTCGGCCGTCTCGCGCGCCCTCTGCCCGCCGCTTTATCACACGCTGGCGCAACGGATGATGAGCGCGCCGCGCGACGGCTAACGCGCATGCCGGCAATCTGCACCCACAGAGGATGAAATACCCATGCGCAAAAATAAACGCCCGCCCTCCCCCAGCCCCTCCCTCGCGGGAGGGGAGACTTCGTGCGCGGCTTGCGCCGCGAAGGGAGTCTGCCGTCAAGGAAACGAATGGCGGCGCACTTTTTGATTTGTATTTCACGTTAAGGAAACGCTGAAGAAGTCGTCGCGCAGCAGACTTATTCAGCGTTTCCCTGATTTCTTCTGGAAGCAATCATCTTCGCATGCTTGGCGAAGCTGGCGAAGCAGCCGATCAGGATGTGCACGAGACCCGGCAGGCCGTCGAGGAAGCCAGCGCGCAGGAAATAGAACTTGACGAAACGCATGAGCGGCGAACCGATCAGCTGCCAAGCCGAACTTTTCTTGCCGGCCGCAAGTCGAGCCTGTGCGGCGAGGCTCGAATAGCGGTTCTGTTTTTCCAGATAGCGCTCCAGCGATTCGGCCGAATCGTGCATCAGATCGCCGGCCAACCGGCCGACGGGCCCCTCCGTCACCACACGCTCATGCACCGCATCGCTCGACCAGTGCGCCTTGCGGCGATCGAACAGGCGCAGGCTCCAGTCGGGATAGCCCTCGCCATGCCGCAAATAACGCCCCATGAAGCGGTTGCAGCGGGCGAACTCATACGCAGGAAAGTTCGGCGCCGACAGCGCGGCACAGATGCTGTCCTTGAGCATGCCGCTGACCCATTCGTCGGCATCGACGCACAGCACCCAATCATGGCTTGCCTGTTCCACCGCGAACTGCTTTTGCGGGCCATAGCCGCGCCAATGCGTCTCGATCACCCGCGCGCCGCGGCGCCGGGCGAGTTCGACCGTGCCGTCGCTGCTGCCGGAATCGACGACGAGGATTTCATCGCAAAAGGCGAGCGAATCGAGGCACTTCACCAGCTGGGAAGCGGCATCGCGGGTGATGACGACGGCCGAAAGACAGGGCATGGCGGCATTGTAAATCGGGGAATCGGTCTGCCCGGTAAAATCCCGCGATGCCATCATTTCCCGATCTGGCCGGTCTTCGCCGGGCGCTCGTCGTCAAGCTGCGCCACCATGGCGACGTGCTGCTCGCCGCGCCGGTGCTTTCGGCGCTGAAACACGCGGCGCCGCAGTGCGAGATCGATGCGCTGGTCTATCGTGACACCGCGCCGATGCTCGATTTCCATCCGGCGCTCACCCAGCTTCATACCATCGACCGCAATTGGAAGCGCCTCGGGCTTGCCGCGCAGCTCACCAACGAATGGCGGCTCCTGTCGACTTTGCGTGCGCGCCACTACGACCTGGTCATCCATCTCTCGGTGCACCGCCGCGGCGCGTGGCTCGTGCGTCTCCTCCAACCACGCTGGTCGGTCGCCCCCCGTTACCGCGGAAGTTTCTGGGCCAAGAGCTTCACGCACTTCTACCCGGCGCAATCGCATCCAGAGCGCCACACCGTCGAGACGAACCTGGATAGCCTGCGCGCGCTCGGCTTGGAGCCGAAGGCGGAAGACAAGCGCGTGATCCTCATCCCCGGCATGGACGCAGAAGCCCGGATTGATGCACTCATGAAGCAGCACGGCTTGCCGCCGGGCGGTTTCATCCATCTTCACCCCGCCTCGCGCTGGTTGTTCAAATGCTGGCCGGCGGAGAAATTCGCCGCCCTGTGCGACGCGCTGGCGGCGCGCGGCTGGCCGCTCGTGCTCACCGCAGCGCCCGAGGCCAAGGAAAAGGCGCTGGTCGCCGAGATCCTCGCCCGGCGTGCCGTTCTGTCAGCGCCGACTTTCGATTTCTCCGGCCAGCTCACCCTGAAAGAGCTCGCCGCACTGACGGCCAGGGCGCGCCTGTTCGTCGGCGTCGATTCGGCGCCGATGCACATCGCAGCGGCGATGGGCACACCGACAGTGGCGATCTTCGGCCCCTCGGGCGACAAAGAATGGGGGCCGTGGAACGTAGCGCATCGCGTCGTGGCTTCCCGCCATCACCCCTGCCGGCCTTGTGGCCAGGACGGTTGCGAAGGCAGCAAAGTGAGCGCCTGCCTGACCGAACTGCCGGTATCCGAGGTGCTGGCAGCCTGCGAGGAATTGCTGAAGTGAAAATTGCGATCGTGCGCCAAAAATACACGCCCTATGGCGGCGCCGAGCGTTTCGTCGCCCAGGCGCTCGATGCGCTGCGCGCCCAGGGCGTGACGGTCGACATCATTGCGCGCGCCTGGCAAGGCGATGCCAATGGGATCGCATGCGATCCCTTCTATCTCGGCCGCACCTGGCGCGACTGGAGCTTCGCCCGCTGCGTGCAAAAGATCATCGCCGCCGACCGCTATGATCTCGTGCAAAGCCACGAACGTATCCCCGGCTGCCACATTTTTCGCGCCGGTGACGGCGTACATGCCACCTGGCTCGAATTGTCCACCAAGCCTTGGCGCCTCTCGCCCTGGCATCGCTACACGCTGGCCGCCGAGGCGGCAATGTTCCGCCATCCCGACTTGCGCGCCGTGATCTGCAACTCAAAGATGGTGGCCAACGACATCGCGCGGCGCTTTCCGGAGACGACGGGAAAGCTTCACGTCATCTACAACGGCGTCGATCTTGCGCATTTCCACCCCGGTCTGCGCGCGGAGTATCGCCAAGTCACACGTGCCAAACTCGGCGCTGGCGAGACGGCACCGGTGATCCTCTACGTCGGTTCCGGCTATGAACGGAAAGGGGTGGCGACCCTGATCGAGGCGCTCGCGCAGATGAATACCCGTAGCGCCGAAGCCTGGATCGTCGGCCGTGACAAACATGAAGCGCGTTACCGGCGACTGGCCCTGCGCTTCGGCGTCGCCGAAAGGGTGCGTTTCCTGGGTGCGCAGAGCGACGTGCGCCCCTTTTACGCGGCGGCGGATCTATTCTGCCTGCCGACGATTTACGACCCGCTGCCGAACGCCGCGCTGGAAGCCTTGGCCTGCGGCCTGCCGGTGGTGACGACGGAAAATTGCGGCGCGGCCGAGCTGATCCGCCCCGGTGAAAATGGCGCCGTCTGCGCCGCGCGCGACCCGGTGGCGCTCGCCGCTGCGCTCGACGCCCTGCTCGCTGGCGATGCCGATGTGTTGCGAGCGGTGGCGCGGGAAAGCGTCGCTGCGCTCACGCCCGCGGCAATGACGGCGCAATGGCTGGACCTCTACCAGCGTTGCCTGGCCGGGGCGCCGAGGGCCGGGCAAGCCGGCCGTCTATAATCTCGGTTTCACCCGGGTTTTTGCCCGTTTCCCAGATGCCCGCCAGGAAATCCAAGGCTCCCCCTTCCGTCGCCAGCAGCGCGCAGATGTATCTGCGCCTGCTCGGCCATGTGCGCCCCTATTGGCAAGGGTTTGCGCTGGCGCTGGTCTGCATGGTGCTGCTGGCGGCTACCGAGCCGCTGTTTCCGGCATTGATGAAACCGTTGCTCGACAAGGGCTTTTCGGGTCAGGCACGCAATGACCTGTGGATCGCGCCGATCGCCATCGTCGGCATCTTCCTGCTGCGCGGCATCCTGTCGTTTTCCGGTGGTTACCTGATGGCGTGGGTGACGAACCATGTCGTGATGGATCTGCGCGTGGCGATGTTCGACAAGGTGCTGCGCCTGCCGACGCGCTACTACGACAACCAGAGCACCGGCGCGTTGATGTCGCGCATCACCTACGATGTCTCGAACGTCACCGGTGCGGCGACCTCGGCACTGACGACCTTGGTGCGCGATTCCCTCACCATAGTCGGGCTGTTGGCCTGGCTGTTCTGGCTCAACTGGCAGCTCACACTGGTCGCACTCGCCGTCGGTCCGCTAATCGCGCTGGTCGTGAAGGCCTTCAGCGGCCGATTGCGGCGCGCCAGCCGCCAATCGCAGCATGCGATGGGCACCCTTTCCCACATCCTCGAAGAAGCCATCGGCGGTCAGAAAATCGTCAAGATCTTCGGCGGCCAGGACTACGAGGCGCGGCGTTTTCTGCAGGCGAACCAGTATTTGCGCGGTCAAAACATGCGTCAGGCCGTCGCGGCGGCGGCCATCGTACCCTTCGTGCAGCTATTCACCGCCATTGCCGTCGGCATCGTCATCTACACCGCACTGCTGCAGTCCGCCGAAGCGCAAACCACGGTCGGCAGCTTCGTCTCCTTCATCACCGCGATGCTGATGCTGCTCGCTCCACTCAAGCACCTGGCCGACGTCAATGCGCCACTGCAACGCGGGCTGGCCGCGGCCGAAAGCGTCTTTCAGCTCCTCGACGAAACTCCGGAGCCCGATGACGGCACCCTGGAGCTGCCACGCGCCTGTGGCGAACTCGTCTTCGAGAACGTCACTTTCCGTTATCCTGGCAGCGAACGACCCGCCCTCGAAAATCTCAGCCTGACGATCCGTCCCGGAGAAACCGTCGCCCTGGTCGGCGCCTCGGGCAGCGGCAAAACGACGCTGGCCAACCTGCTGCCGCGTTTCTATCCTCTCGAACAGGGCCGCATCCTGATCGACGGTCAGCCGATCGAGACACTCACCCTCGCCTCGCTGCGCGCCAACATCGCCCTGGTGAGCCAGGAGGTCGTGCTCTTCAACGACACCGTAGCCGCCAACATCGCCTATGGGACACTGGCAAATACGCCCCAGGCCGACATCGAAGCCGCTGCGCGCGCCGCCCATGCGCACGACTTCATCATGGCCATGCCGCAGGGCTATCAGACCCGTGTCGGCGAACGCGGCGTCAAGCTCTCCGGCGGTCAGCGGCAGCGCATCGCGATTGCGCGCGCATTGCTCAAGAACGCGCCGATCCTGATCCTCGACGAAGCCACCTCGGCGCTCGACAACGAATCCGAACGCGCCGTGCAGGCCGCGCTCGACGAGCTGATGAAGCACCGCACCACACTGGTGATCGCCCACCGCCTGTCGACGATCGAAAATGCCGACCGCATCGTCGTGCTCGACCAGGGGCGCATCGTCGAATCCGGCACCCACGCCGAGCTGCTCGCCCAAGGCGGGATTTACGCGCGGCTTTACCGGCTGCAGTTTGCAGAAGGCGCGGCATGATCGTCCTCCATACGGAATCCTCGCTCGGCTGGGGCGGTCAGGAAAACCGCACCCTCAACGAGATGCTCGGCTTACGCGAGCTCGGCCATACGGCGCTCATCATTTGCCAGCCGGGCGCGCGGCTCGGCGCGCGGGCGCGCGAGGCGGGTTTCCCCGTGTTCGAAACGCCGATGCGCTTGGCCATCGATCTGCCGGCCATCCTCGGCTTGCGCCGCATCATGGCTCATGTGCGCCCCGACGTGGTCAATACCCACAGCGGCCGTGACACCCAACTCGCCGGCATGGCCGCCCGCTCGCTCATGCGCCGCCCATGCATCGTGCGCACCCGTCACCTCGCGCTGCCGATCACCTCACGTTTCACCTACAGCGTGCTCCCCGATCACGTCGTCGCGGTCAGCCACCATGTCGCGCGCGCGCTCGCCTCGGCCGGCATTCCCGCTGAACGCATCTCGACCGTGCATACCGGCATCGATCTGACACGCTATGTCGCGCCTGCCGGTGGGGGCACGTTGCGCGCCGAGCTCGGCCTGCCGGAAAACGCGCCCCTCGTCGGCACGGTGGCGATCCTGCGCAGAAAGAAAGGGCATGCCGAGCTGCTCGAAGCGATCCCCGCGGTGCTGGCGCGCTTTCCCGATACGCACTTCGTGTTCGCCGGCGACGGCCCGCAACGCGCCAACCTCGAGCGGCGCATCGCCGAACTGCAACTCGGCGCATACGTCCATCTGCTCGGCCTGCGGCGCGATGTCGTGAATGTGCTCGCCAGCCTCGACCTGTTCGTCCTGCCTACCCATCAGGAAGCGCTTGGCACCGCCTTCGTCGAAGCCGGCGCCATGGGGCTTGCCGCCATCGGCAGCCGCGTCGACGGCGTCCCGGAAGTGATCGACGACGGCAAGACCGGCCTCTTGGTGCCGGTCCATGATCCACCGACTTTGGCCGAGGCGATCATCGCCCTCTTGGCCGATCCCGCGCGGCGGCGCGCCCTGGGCGAAGCCGCACGCGAAAAAGTCCGCCAACGCTTTTCGCGTCTGGCGATGGTCGCCGGCATGCTCGACGTCTATGAAAGTCTCATCGAGACACGATGAAAACCGCCAAAGCCGTTCCCGTGCTGATGTATCACCATGTCAGCCCCAACCCGGGCCTGGTCACCGTCTCGCCGGAAAACTTCCGCGCCCAGATGCGCCATCTTGCCGAGCACGGCTGGCGCACGCTGGGCCTCGACGACCTGGCGCGCTTTCTTTCCGGCAGCCCGCTGCCCGAAAAAAGCATCGTCATCACCTTCGACGACGGCTATCTCGACAACTGGGTCCATGCCCATCCGGTGATGGCAGAGTTCGGCTTGCATGGCGTCATCTTCATCGTCACCGGCTGGATCGGCGGCGGGGCGCCGCGTCCCCATGCGGGCGCGTCGAAACTCTGCGCTGGCGAGACGTCACCCCTCCCCGCCACACCCGATCACAAGACCTGCAAGCGCCTGATCGCCAGCGGCCGCGCCGATGAAGTCATGCTGCGCTGGAGCGAAATCGAGGCCATGATCGCGGCCGGCACCTTCGAGTTCCATTCGCATACGCACACTCATACGCGCTGGGACCAGATCGAAACCGATCCCGAAAAGCGCCTCGCACGCCTTGCTGCAGATCTGCACGACTCGCGTGAAACGTTGCGTGAACGGTTGGGAAAAACGACGGCGCATTTGTGTTGGCCTTGGGGCCTCGATTTGGCTGGTTATGGCCAGACAGCCGATAAGCTCGGCTATCGTTATCGCTATACGACGAAACGAGGGGTGCTTATGCCAACCATGGGCAGGGATTCCATCCCGCGCATCGTCATCAAGAACCGTGATGGAAGGTGGTTTGGCAAGCGCATCGAGATCTATCGTCGACCTTGGTTGGCAACGGCTTATTTGGCGCTGCGGGGGGCGTAAATGCAATTTGCGCCATTGAAAGGACTGTTTTACCTCTGGTTGAAATGGCAACGAAACAGGGACAAACGACCACGTCCGCTCGAAGAGCTCGGCACACCCGCCATTCGCAGAATTTTGGCAATTTCGTGCACGGCATTGGGAGACTCGCTGCTCTCCACCCCTGCACTACGGGCCTTGCGCTTAACCTATCCCGAAGCGCATATTACCTGGGCCATTCATCCATCACTGCTTGGACTCTTCGAAGGTTTTCCTGATGTCAACGAACTCTTTCCCTACAACAACAAGTGGGCACAATTCCTCACCGCAGTAAGACGACTGAAGGGTTATGATCTTGCAGTCATCCTGCATGGCAATGAACCACAAGCGACTCCGCTCGCCTATCTTTCGGGCGCTCGACACATTTTCAAACTACCGAATACCAATTCGTGGAGCTTTCTGCTCTCGAACCCAACACCAAAGTATCGCTGGGAAGACTTGGGTCATGGCATTGACCAGCGACTGGCCGTTGTCCGACTAGCGGGGGCTAAAGAACCCTTTGATCGACGGATGGTGGTTCCGCCTCATCAGGATGGCGAACAACTTGCTGAGGAATGGCTGAAGAAAGTCGGATTGCTTTCAGCACCAATCATTGCTTTACAGCCCGGCGCCTCGACTACCAGCCGGCGCTGGCCAAAAGCACGATTCATCGAGGCAGCTTTGCAATTACTGCAAAGCCGACCTGATTTGCGATTTATCGTCACGGGCTCGCCAAAGGAGCGGCCTCTCTGTGAAGAAATCACTGCCACGATCAATGAAAGTAGCCTCGGCAATTCCCGCCTTGCCTGGGCGAGCGCCGGCGAACTTCCATTGCACGCATTACCCACTTTGCTGAAAAAAGCAAAGGTACTCGTCACTGGCGACACAGGCCCTATGCATCTTGCCGTCGCCATCGGCACCCCAGTCGTCGCGCTATTTGCCGTCTCTGACCCATCACGCTCAGGGCCTGCCTACGATCTTGATCGTCACCTGATCATTCGGAAATGGCGGACTTGCAATCCCTGTTTATCGAAGCGTTGCACCTACCCAGAACCGATTTGTATGGCCAACATCACCGTCGATGAGGTCGTCAGCGCCGTCTCTCAAATACTGGAAAGATCGGCATGCAAGAAAGAATAAGAATATTGCTCCTCGATACCGGCCACGAATGGGGAGGTGGCACGAACAGCATGATGGAGCTGCTCAAGCGGCTGGACCGTCGGCGCTTTTCTGTCACCTGCTGCTTTTACTCGGACTATCGCAAGGGAAGAGACGGGCCGCATTTGTCGGAGGAATTGGCCAGAATCGGTGTCCCGCTCATCGTATTACCCCGTGAGAAACAGCCGCTGTGGGCGAAGATTGGCAAGGAGTTGGCACGCGGCTTATTGCGCATCCGGCGCGACTGGCGCGAAAAAATACTCTTTACCATCGAAAAGCGCTGGCGAATCAAGCCCAATGCCCAGCGAATCGGTGTACTGATCCGCGATGGCCGTTTCGATCTGCTCTATCTCAACAATCAGCCTTCCTCGAATCTGGAAGGCTATCTGGCAGCGGAAATCGCTAATGTGCCGGTGGTACAGCACTGTCGCATCGACACACGCCTGAATGCAGAGGAAATCTCTATCGTCAATCGTCTAGCCAAGCGGATCATATGCGTCTCGCAAGGTGTAGCGGATTCTCTTAAAGTGCAAGGAATCGTTGTGGAAAAGCTTTCTATTGTTCATAACGGCATCGATATTGCGCAAACAGTTCCCGCTCCTTGTCTTCCCGATGGCGTTTCAGAAGATCAATTGATCATCGGCACGGTTGGGCAGCTTGTCAAACGCAAATCGGTTTCAGATTTGCTACTGGCGGTTGCTAAACTCGAAGATGAGTACGGATTACGTGCACATGTGATGATCGTTGGCGAAGGGCCGGAAGCCACCGCGTTACAGGCTCTTGCGAATGATTTGAAAATATCGGAAAGAGTCCATTTCACCGGTTTCAAGGAAGACCCCCTTTCGCTCGTTGCAGCGATGGATGTTTTCGTACTAGCATCGAGCCGCGAAGGCTTGCCCCGCGTCATCCTTGAGGCAATGCTCCTCGGCAAACCCGTCGTTGCAGCCAATGCTGTCGGTTCCCGAGAACTCGTCGTCGATCGTGAAACCGGATTTCTTTATCCACATGGCGATATCGACCGTTTGGCCATGGCCTTGGCTGAATTGTTGACCAAAAATGAATTGCGCACCCAAATGGGTATTGCTGGCCAAAAGCGTGTGCGAGAGAGATTCTCGATCGAGAATTACGTGAGTGGCGTAGAAAGACACCTTGGGGAGGCTGCATGTTCTGGCTCATGCTGACCTGGATTGCTTCCCCTGTGCTTTGGCTTAGTTGTCGGATAAAGCAGCATCAAAAGCCAAAGCGCATCCTGATCGTACAAACTGCAAAAATAGGCGATTTCATCAATTCGACACCAGTATTCCGGGCACTGCGCATACACATTCCTAATGCGCACGTAACGGGATTGATTCATTCAGTAAATTTACCTCTGGCACAGCATCTCGATTCGATCGACGAGGTCGTTACTCTCCCTGCACATGGCTTTAGAGGCTGGCGAGGAAAAATTTGGTTTTATCGTCTCTTGAGGCGCCGCTTTGACAGCATTTTGGTTCTCAGCCCCAATCTAGCAACCTATCTCGTCCCGCTCTGGGCATGTATTCCAAGGCGCATCTCCTTGCTTCCCGACCGTCGCATCGGTATAGCAAGAATCGCTTGGCCATTCTTGAGTCATGGAATACAGCATCTGCATGGTCGTTTGTTCCGCGAAACTGCGTTGCATGCTTTGTCAGGGTTAGGGATCGAAGTCACTCCACAATTATTATCGATGCGCAACGAGGTGCCCGCTCCGCCAATCCATGCACAACAAAAGGCAGCAAAAATTCGTAAAGATGGACTCGGCCAATACATCGGCCTTGGTATCAGCGCCGGAAACCCGATGAAGTCGTTGCCCACTACAAGCCTACTCGAGCTAGCAGCAGCAATCCTTGCTGCCACTGATGCCACGCTCGTTCTCATTGGCACGGAGCGCGATCGACAGACCGCTGCAGATTTACAGAACAAGTTGGTAGGCGAACGTGTGATTAACACCACCGGAGAATGGCAGCTAGAGGAGCTAGCCGCATTGCTCAGTACTCTCGACGCCTATATCGGCGTGGACTCAGGGGTAACCTACCTAGCGGATGCTCTCGATGTGCCAGTCATCGACATCATGGGCCCGGCCGATGCCGATGATCAACGTCCTCTGGGGCCGAACTCGATAATCATCAAACCAGATGCCCAATGCGCACCTTGCTCTCATGCCTTCGATAGCCCTTATGTTTGCCACAACAAGAGCCGAGTATGTCTTTCTTTTTCACCAAAGATGATCGTCGCAGCACTTCAGTCGCGTCTTCAGTCTAAATACAATCAACCTACAATGCCTGCTTGAACACTGATTAACTCCATCTTGGCGCCATTCGGAAATCAAATAACGAACTTCGACGATTCGATCTTTATTTCAGACTTGTCGAAAGCTCTAACCATCCCGAATTCATTTAGATTGGCGCGAATGACGGAATTCAATTCGACGACCTGTACTTCAAAGTCACCACTCTCCGCATGACCGGGCTAGTGAACGACCCTTTTTTTGAATTCTTTGAGGTGCTCAAGCTCAATTATCGTAATTATCCAGAAGTATTGCCGATAAGGATTGCTGTTCATCAACCTCTTCTTGATGCACCGATTTATCGTGTCAAGCAAGAATCTGTTTATAAATACCCCCCTCTGAGCAGCAGGCATAGGTTTTTTCTTTTCCGACCATCACAAAAAAGCAGGTATTGCGCCAGAGGATATTTGCGTGGAGATGGTGCCATGCCGACCTCTCCTCTGATGGAGGTTGTAACGGAATTTCAAATGCCAAATGCTCTTCTGTTGCAGATTGATACTGAGGGATTCGATGCCGACGTTATAAAAATGATCGACTTTACTCGTCTCTCACCGCTGTTGATCAAGTTCGAATCGAAGAATCTGCCGCCAATACGGAAGCAGGAAACGTATCCGTTATTACAACTCAATGGCTACCGGCTATATGAAGAAGGGGCCGACAGCATTGCTGTCCATTCAAAACTAACATGACCAGACCGACCGCACTGCATATACACTTTTGGGCCGATATTCGAAACACAGCTGGCTCTGTTGAAAAAGTTATAACCGCTTTCGCAGCGCATGGGCAACGCTATCGACACATGATTGCCTGCTGCCCTGGAGAAATGGATGCACCGGATGAATTCAAGCATGAGGGCGTCGATGTTTTCACTTTTTACGAAAACAGACTGAAGAATCGGCTGCTCAATAAGATGTTCAGGCTGGGCGCCTTCACCTATCCTGCACTAATCGATCTCATCCATCAAGTTCGCCCCCATCTATTGCATTTTCACAATCGTCAGGAGCTGGTCGATGCCGTCATCGAGGGTCTCGATTACCGTCCGGCTGTAGCCGTTCACTACCACCGCCACTTTGCCGAACCCGTTATCCCATCGACGGCTGATGTACTCATTTTTGTCAGTCAGCGCACATGCGACTACATTACAGATAAAACACACACAAAGAAGTCTTGGGCAATCGTTCACAACCCACTATCTCTTGAGGCGCTTCGCCTCACCTCACTCGATAAGTCGGAATTGCCTATCAATTCACCGCCGGTCATTCTTTTCGGTGGCGGCGGTAATCCGCTGAAAGGCGGGAAAGAGTTAATCGCAGCATTTTCTCAATTGCCATCAGGATGCGCACGTCTGGTACTTGCCGGAAATGGCGCTGAACGTCTTGATGGTTTGCCTAAGCCAAACATCGGCGTCATTGGCAAGCTGAGCGCCAGTACATTTTTCGAAAGAATGCGCAGCTCGGATATCGTCGCCATACCTTCTTTTGATGAATCTTTTGGCTTGATTGCTCAGGAAACAATGGCTTTACATCGGATTCCGCTCGTTTCGCAGGCTGGCGGCTTATCTGAATTTACCGACCGAGATTGCGCCGTCATCGTTGATCCTGCCGATCAGACTTCCCTACGGCAGGGGCTTGAGCGTGCCCTGAGACTACTCAAGCCAGAGCAAGCCGACGAGCGGAACCGCCTGCTTGCCAATGCCCAGTCACGGCTCGCATTGTTTCACCCGAAAGTCGTCACTGCAAAACTGGAATCGGCCTATGACAGAGCAGTGGGTTACTGAACAACTCTAAAACTTCATAGAGTAAACCGATGATTCGAATACTTCGAGCTTACAGCCCGTTATCACTAGAAGAATTCGCACGTATCAGCGTATTTTTTTACTTATTGGCATTGCCATTCACGCACAATGCAGCATGGAAAAACATAGCTACTGTATTCATGCTACTGGCTGTTCTTTGGCTAGTTAAGGCTCGTAGCTTGGAGATTGACTTACGATCGCCGATTGTCATTGGTTTATCGGCACTGCTCGTCATCCTGACTCTCAGCGCGCTTACGGGCGTGGCGCCCTTGGAAAGCCTAAACGAGTTGCGTAAGCATTTTCTGCCAGCAATTCTTTTGTTCATG
Organism: Sulfuricystis thermophila; assembly: GCF_004323595.1. Lineage (GTDB taxonomy): Bacteria > Pseudomonadota > Gammaproteobacteria > Burkholderiales > Rhodocyclaceae > Sulfuricystis > Sulfuricystis thermophila. The sequence continues at coordinate 307,764 of NZ_AP019373.1, read as the reverse complement.
CTGACTTCAGTCGTATTCAATGATGAAATCTGGCAACGAAGAGTATTCATCATCGTTGGAGCAGCTTTTCTGGTTCGCACAGGTTTGGCCTTGGGAGAACTCATACATTACGAAGATCTTCAGGTTGCCCGTGCAGACGGAATGTTTGTCAAGGGTTTTGCTCTTGATGCAGGCTTTTACCTGCCTGTCTATCTTGGGCTCGCTCTATGGTCACACTCGCAACGATGGCTTACCGCGCTCGCCATAGGGTTGGTCATCACAACCATCCTCATGGTACAGGGACGTGCTCCACTGCTGGCATCGTTGATCTCAATGCTCGCAATATTGTTTCTCTTGCGACGCTGGCGCGTCCTAGCAATTTTCCTTGGCCTTGGACTGCTCCTAATGCTGACGATTGTTCTGCCCAAGCTGGAGATTCGGGAGCGATTTGCGCCGGCATTTTCATTGCAGACCTACTTAAAGGCGCTCGATCCTCAAGAATATGGTCGCGGTAGCGATGGGCTTAGCGGCAGGACGCCGATCTGGCTCGGTGTAATTGAGATTGCCAATGAACGACCGACGCTCGGCCACGGATTCGGCTGGAAAAAGCTTGGCGCCATTGCGGTCGAAAAAGGCTATGTCGCCCGGTGGCAGGAGAAAAATGACGAGCCGATCGCTCAAGCCCAATCGGATTACTTTTCTTTGCCAACAGATAAGGTCAATCCACACAATCTCTATCTGCAAATTTACTTTGAGGCCGGCATATTGGGTCTCATGGCATATTCTGTTTTGGTTCTCATCTTGATCAAGCTCGCATGGCAACAGAGTAGGCGAGGCTCTGAGTGGGGCAAGATCGTGGCAGCGATCACTTTCGGGTTTCTCATAGACCACCTGATTCTCGGGTTAGCCAATGGACTTTGGCTTGGCCTAGGTCCATCGATGGCTTGGCTTGGGCTTTTCGAAGCAACACGTCGGAATACAGCACGATGAAAATCCTCGTCATCCGCCGCGACAACATCGGCGACCTGGTGTGCACCACCCCCCTGTTTTCAGCCCTTCGCAGCCGCTTTCCCGATGCTTTCATCGCCGCCTTCGTGAATAGCTACAACGCCGACGTATTGCAGGGAAATCCGTACCTGGATGCGGTATATCGCTACACCAAAGCAAAGCATCGGCCAGCCGGCAAAACAGTCGCAGGGGTGTATTGGGACCGTGTGAAGCTCTTTTGGCAATTGCGCCGCATGCATTTCGATTACGCGTTGATCGCCGGGGCGCATTTCTTGCCACGCGCGCTGCGGCTGGCGCGGGCAGTTGCGCCACGCCACATCATCGGCTTTACGGAAGCAGGACGGCCGGGCGTGGAATATATCGATACCGGCATTCCCTATACATTGACACACCCTTTGCATGAGGTCGAGGATATCCATCGCCTGCTTCATCTCCTGGGCATCGATGGCACACCCGGGCCGCTCACTGTCATGGCCCCCGACGCAGAGAGCCGGCACGCGCAATCCCAGCTTGCCGCACTCGGTCAGGGGCCAGTCATCGGCCTTCACATCAGTGCGCGCAAGGTCCTGCAGCGTTGGCCGAAAGAGCGTTTCGTCGCGTTGGCGCAAGAGCTTCACCGACATCATGGCGCACGCTTGATGCTGTTCTGGTCGCCGGGAAGCGAAACGAACCCCTTGCATCCGGGCGACGACGAAAAAGCGGCGTGGATCGTTGAACGCACGCGCAACTTGCCGCTGCTGCCTTTCCCCACGCAGCGTTTGATCGAGCTGATGGGCGGGCTGGCCGCTTGTGATTTCGTCATCTGCTCCGACGGCGGCGCGATGCACATCGCCGCGGGCTTGGGCAAGCCGATCGTCTGCTTCTTTGGCAATTCCGATGCCGCGCGCTGGCATCCGTGGGGTGTGCCTTATGAGCTGCTGCAAACAGACAGCCACGATGTGAATGACATTACCGTCGACGCGGCGCTGGCAGCCTTCGAGCGTTTGCAGGCGCGCCTATAATCGCGCCGCCATGCGCCTCCTCCTCGTCAAGACCTCGTCGCTCGGCGACGTGATCCACAATCTGCCGGTGGTGAGCGACATTCGCCGCGCGCTGCCGCAGGCCGAGATCGATTGGGTGGTGGAAGAGAGTTTCGCCGAGATTCCGCGCCTGCATCCGGCGGTGAGCGGCGTGATTCCGGTGGCGGTGCGACGCTGGCGGAAAGCGCCGTTTGCCGCGCAGAGCTGGCGTGAGTTCATGGCCTATCGACGCGCGGTGTGCCGTCCTGGAAGCACAGAGTTTGCCGCTTACGATGGGGTGGTCGACACGCAGGGGCTGGTGAAGAGCGCATTGCTGACGGCGCTGGCGCGTGGCAAGAAGTATGGCTTTGCCTCGCCGCGCGAGGCTGTGGCAGCGCTTGCCTACGATGTCGCGGTCGAGGTGCCGCGCGATCTGCATGCCGTGACGCGCAACCGGCTACTGGCCGCTGGCGCGTTGGGTTACCGGCTGGATGATCTGCCGCTCGACTATGGGATCGCCGCGCCGTCATTGAAAGCGGCCTGGCTGCCGCGTGGGGATTATGCGGTGCTGCTCACTGCCACCAGCCGCGCCGACAAGGAATGGCCGGAAGACGACTGGCGCGCGCTGGGCAGTGCGCTGATCGCCACCGGTCTGCGCTGCGTGCTCCCCGGGGGCTCGGATGCCGAGCGTGCGCGCGCCGGCCGGCTCGCGCAGCAGTTAGGAAGGGCGATCGCCGCGCCGGCGATGAATCTGACCGAGCTGGCCGGGCTGTTGGCGGGGGCGAAGCTGGTCGTCGGCGTCGATACGGGCCTCGTGCATCTGGCCGCTGCCTTGGGACGGCCCACGCTGGCGATTTATTGCGCCTCCGACCCAAGGCTCACCGGCGTGCTCGGCACGGCGCCGCACCGCAATCTGGGCGGGCCGAAACAGGCGCCGACGTCGGCCGAAGTGGTGCACGCCGCACTCGAGCTGCTCGGCTGATGACGCGCTTTTTCTACACCCTCGCCCTCCATCTGCTGCTGCCGTGGGCGCTGCTGCATCTTCTCTGGCGCGCGCGACGGCAGCCGCAATACCTGCGCCATTGGGGTGAGCGCTTCGGCGTCTTTCGTGCCGCTCTGCCTACGCCGACTTTGTGGCTCCATGCGGTCTCGGTGGGTGAGACCCGCGCCGCCCAGCCGCTCGTCGCCGCGCTGCGCGCCCGCTATCCTGGCCATCGCATCCTCATCAGCCATATGACCCCGACCGGTCGCGCGACTTCCAAAGCGTTATTCGGCGATGCGGTCGAGCACGTCTATCTGCCCTACGACCTGCCCTGGGCGATGCGCCGCTTCCTCGCCCATTTCCGCCCGACGCTCGGCATCGTGCTGGAGACCGAGCTCTGGCCGAATCTGGTCGCGGCCTGCCGCGATGCCGGCATTCCTTTGCTGCTCGTCAATGCGCGGCTCTCCGAGAAATCGGCGCGGCGCTATGCACGTTTTCCCCGCCTGACGCGCGCAACACTCGCGGGGCTGGCGGCGATCGCCGCACAGGGAGAAGACGACGCCCGGCGTCTGCGCAAACTGGGAGCGCCGGCCGTCGAGGTGTTCGGCAATCTCAAGTTCGATGTCACCCCTGTCGACGATCTGCCCGATT